>JAISJM010000131.1 GCA_031261525.1 Eubacteriales Family XIII. Incertae Sedis bacterium | reverse complement strand
TACGCAAAATCGCGTAAAGAAGAGATTGCAAATATTACGAATATTACTGTACATGAATAAATGTAAAAACGTATTTAATTACGGAACAGAGGAGTATATAGGTAAGATAAGAATCGTCTTCCAAGTTAGGTTTTGTTTGGGATATGGAGAAAATGATAGCATTGTATATTTTCGGATATTTCGATGTTTCGATTTTTCGTAATCGGCACTCCTAGAATATGATAGATTTAACCATTTATATTAAAATATAGGCATTATTCAAACTGCATTCTTGTAAAAATTGTCTACTAATTGTGACGTCAACCTAAGAGCAATGTGTTGGTCATAATCCACGTGTCAGTCGAACTGTAAATGTAGTACCAACGCCAAGCTCGCTATCGATTTCAATCTTGCCTCCGTGCAACTCGACAATTTTCTTGACAAGCGACAATCCCAGTCCATTACCGCCAAGTGAGCGGTCGCGCGCTTTATCCACTTTATAAAAACGCTCGAAGATGTGAATACGGTCTTCTGGTGTGATTCCAATGCCCGTATCTGTGATTGTGCAGATGATTTCGCGATTTCCGTTTGCTGTAGTGCTGTCAGCCGCCGCAGCATTATTTGCGTTTGATTTATTCACTGTGCGTTTATTTGCCTTGTTGATATTGCGATTCATTTTAGCTGGAATATTGCCATTCGCAATATCATTGTTTCGTCTAGCGTTCTTGGTCTTTTTGCGATTTACTTTATCATTATTGCCATTCTTGCAAATTTCGGCATTCTGAATATCTGCTAGATTACAATCACTTGCATCTGTGCGATTACTCCTATTCTCACGATTTTCGATATTCTGAATACCTGTCAGATTGCAATCATTTGTATCTACGCTATTACTACGATTCTTGTGACATTCGATATTCTGAATACCTGTCAGATTGCAATCATTTGTATCTACGCTATTACTACGATTCTTGTGACATTCTGCATTCTGAATACCTGCTAGGTCACAATCATTTGTATCCACGCTATTACTACGATTCTTGTGACATTCTGCATTCTGAATACCTGCTAGATTGCAATCACTTGCATCTGTGCAATTACTCCTATTCTCACGATTTTCTGCATTCTGAATATCTGCTAGATTGCAATCACTTGTATCTGTGCGATTACTCATAGTATCACAACTTTTGATATTCCTAGGCGATAATGCAATCCGTATCTCGCCACCATCGGGTGTAAATTTAATCGCATTGTGCAATAAATTAATCCATACTTGTGATAGCAAGTCCGCATCGGCATTTATGGTTACTTTCTCCAATGAGACATCGAGTATCAAATTTTTTGCTGTCCATTGTGGTTCCAGCATCAATGCGACATTTTCAAGTTGCGTATCAAGGCGGTATTCATGTGCGTTAAGTGGGACACTTTCTGCTTCAAGTGTGGATAGTTTTAGCAGATTGTCGCTCAAAGCAGACAATCTTTTACTTTCAGATTCGATGATACTCAGATAGTGATTGCGCTGTTCAGCAGGAAGATTGTCATCCTTTAGCAACGTTGCAAATCCACTGATTGATGTAAGTGGCGATTGTATTTCATGTGATACGTTGGAGATAAATTCTTGTCTTACATTTTCCATGGATCCTAGCTCACGTGTCATTTTATTGACGCTTTCGGCTAGTTCAATATATGGGTCGTGCTGATTAATTGGAATCAATGCGGAGAAATCACCGCGCGCGATTCGTTCGATTGCATCAAGGGTATCACTTAGTGATCCATGATAGGCGAATTTTCCATGTTTTTTTCCATTGTTATAACCACCACTGCCATAACCGTTGCCATAACCACTGCCATAACCACTGCCATAACCATTGCCATAACCGTTGCTATGACTGTTGCTATGGCTGTGATCGCTGCTATGATTATCGCCATCTGTACCACCGTGACTATCGTGACTATCGTGATTGTCATCGCGATTACCATGATAATTGCCATGATGATCGTAATAATCCAAGTGTTTATGGTGATATGATTCCGCAATAAGTTTGATGAGTGATGCTGCGGCAAAGAATATCAGCGTCCCAATCAACCCCGAAATTACATATGTTATCCATATCGGCGGCATTCCTGTCCATTCAAATATCAGGTTTGAAATCAGATATCCCAACGCGAAAAATAGGCACCACACCAATAGCATGATGATTGGACCAAGGATCATCGCGCGTTTTGATCGCTCATTTTGCATCGGTAATTACCTCCAATCGATATCCAAGCCCGCGTACCGTTGTGATTTTAAATCCAGCCTGTTCTGGTAGAAATCGCTCGCGAAGTCGACCGATATGAACATCTAGCGTCCGTTCATTGCCATCGAAATCGAACCCCCAGATGTCTTCAATCAATTGATTTCGTGAAAAGGTCTTGCCTGGAAAACTTGCGAGTTTGAACAGTAATTCGAACTCCTTCATTGGAATATCCTCGTGTGAATCATGGATGCAAATGTCATAGCTACTTCTATCAACGGTGACATTTCCAATTTGTATCACTTGCGAAGCCTCAATTTTATATCTGCGTAGTAGCGCTTTCACGCGGACAATCAACTCACCACCCTCAAATGGTTTTGTAAGATAGTCATCAGCTCCGAGTTCAAATCCCTTTACTTTATCGGTGAGACCATTCTTCGCGGTCAGCATGAGGATTGGCAAATTTTCATAATAGTGACGGAGATTATGGCACAACTCAAAGCCATCCATTTGTGGCATCATGACATCAATAATGATGAGATCCGGGTTGAAATGGTTCATCTTCTGTAGCGCATCTCGACCATCGATTGCCTCGCAGACGTCCAATCCTTGATTGGAAAGTAACGCCCGAACAAGCTCGCGAATGTTGGGATCATCGTCTACAATCATAATTTTGCTCATATCTTGCCTCATTTCTGCGAACGCACTAAATGATGTGAAATTCTTTCACCCTTTTACTCGTAACATATGAATCGCATTGTACGTTTCATATCATAGCGATTCCTTTTTGGTATTAGCGCATCATGTATAACAGACGCTATGGATTCGTCTTTTCTCCTAATAGGATTATGTTCATATTTAATCATTAAAAATGGGAGCTCCTTACACGAAAGCTTCATGTCTAGATTCTTTAGAATAATATAATTATATACCGCAAATGTAAACAAAATGTAAACGAATTTGATTTTATTTTACCTTCAATTTATTTGCACAGCTGCGAGCATCGTAAGTCTGATCTGTTAAGAACGGCATGTTCGATAACTTTCGTTTTTAATTTCAACTAGGTATAAAATAGCACGGATGGCGCTATTTGAAAATATGCCACACCTTGACTTCACTACAATTACAGAATTCCTCAATCCGGCGTATCAATTCGATATTTGTATAACAATGCACGGACGCGTATGATTAATTCGCTTTCGTCGAATGGTTTCGCGAGATAATCATCTGCATTGTGCTCAATTCCTTTCCCTTTATGTTCATGTGGTAATTCCTTTTTTTCTGTGAGCATAATCAAAGGCAACTCCTTATAAAAATGCCGCAAATATTGACATAACTCGAAACCATCCATATTGGACATCATTACGTCAACAAGGATTAAATCTGGCATATCCGTGCCATTGTTCATCTGCAGTAGTGCATCTTTGCCATTTGCCGCTTCACAGACGTTAAGTCCGTCATCATATAGCGAAGTGCACACAAAGTCTCGAACTAGCGGATCATCATCTACAATCATAATTTTGCTCATTTTGCCAACCCCACATCACCTACATATTTATGTTCAGTAATATTGAATGATAATATTATATTCCTCAAAATTAAATGAAAGTTAAAAGAAGTGTACGATTTGGCTAAGCGAAAATTCCCTGTAAGGTCACTTTCGCTTAGCCTAAATTGTACGAATTTTTTTACGTTTCAGTTAAGCTTAAATTACTATAATAGGGTTAGCGAATTTCCTTGACAGGTATTGTGATAAAATACTATAATAGGGTTAGGCAATAGACGCATAAGCAATTACAGTTGGTGGCTGCTTGAGATGCGTGTCAGAATGAAGGGATACCATATAGAATATGCTAGAATTATCAGGAGTCACGAAAGAATATGTCGTAGGCGAACAACATGTACATGCCCTCAAGGGTGTCAATATCAGGTTTCGGTCGAACGAATTTGTATCGATTCTTGGTCCATCAGGTGGCGGAAAGACGACACTTCTCAACATCATCGGCGGTCTTGACCATTACACGACAGGCGACATGGTCATCGCCGGCCGATCCACCAAAAAATTCAAATCAAAAGATTGGGACGCCTACCGCAATCACAAAGTCGGCTTTGTCTTTCAGTCCTATAATCTAATCGGTCACCAGAGCGTTCTTGCAAATGTCGAACTAGCGCTGACAATCTCAGGTGTTGGCCTAGCAGAACGTAGAAGACGCGCAACAGAAGCATTGGAGCGTGTTGGTCTTGGTGATCAGCTGAAGAAAAAGCCAAATCAGTTATCAGGAGGTCAGATGCAGCGTGTCGCAATCGCAAGAGCGCTCGTCAATGACCCTGAAATCATGCTCGCCGATGAGCCAACGGGCGCCTTAGATACGGTCACATCGGTCCAGATTATGGAATTATTAAAAGAGATTGCGCAAGACAGGCTCGTCATCATGGTTACGCATAATCCAGAGTTGGCTGAAGAATATTCAACCAGAATTGTAAAATTAAGAGATGGCGAAATCATTGACGATTCAAGACCATTTTCACCAGAAGTGGAGGCTGACACCCCTGAACCAAAGCCGCATAGTGAAAAGGCGAAGATGACATTTTTCACGGCACTGCGCCTTTCCATCAACAACCTCATGACGAAAAAAGGGCGTACTTTCATGGTGGCATTTGCGGGGTCAATTGGTATCATTGGCATCGCGATGATTCTGTCTTTATCGAATGGTGTCAACGCTTATATCGATTCTGTTGAACAGGAGACGCTTGCGAGTTATCCACTCACGGTCGAGTCGTCAACGGTTGATATGTCTGCGATGATGTCGTCCTTTATGGGCATGAATGCGCCGACAGATGACAAAGATACGAACGAAAACAAAGGTGAAGTTACTTCTAAAAATATCATGAGTGACATGATTGATACCCTCATGGGCGAGATAAAAAGCAACGATCTAAAGTCATTTAAGACATTTTTAGAGAGTGATAAAACGGACATCAAGAATTACACGGATGGCATTCAATATTCGTATACAACACCGCTCAATGTCTACAAAGAGGATACTGCTGACGGCGCATTTCAGGTCAATCCGTCTCAGGTTTTGAAGGAAATCGGTATGGATGCGATGATGGGCGGGCAAGAACAAGCCTCGGCATTTGGTGGCGGCGCGTCCATGATGGGAAGTACGGATATCTGGACAGAGATGATTGGTTCCGCAAAAGTTCGTGACAATACATATGATGTCATCGAAGGTCGCATGCCTGAAAATTATGATGAGATTGTAATCGTCACGACAAAAGACGAGAAAATTTCCGATTATACCTTGTATACGTTAGGACTTCTCGACATCACGGATATCAAAAATCAATTGCAAGACATCATGAAGGCGCAAATGGATGCAAAAACAGATGGTGCAAATGATAGCAATTCCGATGCCGACGACGATGACAATAAAATCAAATCCGACACCAAGACGCACACTTTCAGCTATGATGAACTCCTTGAGCAGCGTTATCGCCTGCTCGTCAACACGGACTATTACGAGAAGAATGACACAGGCATGTGGATTGATAAGTCCGATGATGCGGATTACATCAAATCAAAAGTTGATGAATCCGTCGAAATCAAGGTTGTTGGCATTGTCAAACCTTCAGAAAATACGTCAAGCGGCTCCGAATATGGCTATGTCGCTTATACGCCAGAACTCATGACGCACCTGATCGATCAAGTCAATGACGCTGAAATCGTCAAGGATCAGAAAGCAGATGAAACGCTCAATGTCTTCACCGATGCACCATTTGCAAGTGATTCTGATGCGGCACCACAATCTCCAGAAGATTTCTTGGCGCAAATGTCGCCAGAACAGCAACAGCAATTCATGGCACTCCCACAAGAGCAGCAGATGGAAATCATGAGTCAATATTCGGAAGAGGCGAAGGCGACTTACGAGGATAACCTGACAAAACTCGGGGTTTCTGATCTTGATAATCCAAGTAGTATTGCGTTATATCCCAAAGATTTCGAAGCCAAGGAAGATATCATAAAGACCATCGATAAATATAACGATGATATGACAAAAGATGGCAAAGAAGACATGACAATCAAATACACTGATATCGTCGGTACTTTGATGAAATCCGTCACAACGATTATCAATGCCATTACATATATCTTGGTTGCATTCGTAGCGATATCACTTGTCGTATCTTCAATCATGATTGGCATCATCACGTATATCTCGGTATTAGAGCGTACGAAGGAAATTGGTATCCTCAGAAGTTTGGGTGCATCGAAGCATGATGTTGCCTCCGTCTTCAATGCAGAATCCTTATTTATTGGTTTCACTGCGGGATTGATTGGTGTCCTCGTCAGCGTAGGCTTGTCGGCAATTGCGAGTATCATTGTCGAGAATGTAATGGATATCTCCAATATTGCAATTCTACCAGTAAGCGCGGGCATCGTCTTAATGCTCATCAGTATGTTCCTGACATTTATCGCAGGGCTGCTACCGTCGAAGATGGCGGCAAGACGCGATCCTGTAACAGCACTCAGATCCGAATAAATCGTAGAATATTAAATATACGTTATTATCTGATATTGGTAATAAATTCGGAAATAAAATAGAAAGCCGTTCTTGCGACATTTGCGCAGGAGCGGCTTTTGTCCTAATGCGATACGGTTTTAATACAAATAATAGAGATAAAAGGCATGAGTTGCAATGATGTCTTCATTTTCTCAATGTGTTAATTAAATATTCTGACTATTAAATAAAGCTTGATTTTAGTTTACAACTTGTGTATCATAGTATTTGTAATCAGCAAAGACGCTGAAGGCATTAAGCCTTCGGCGTCTTTTTTTTGTTATTCTTGAGGTTACAATTTAAGAGTTAGTAGTATTTAGTTTTTTGGAGGTGGAAGTATGATAAACAGTGGCGATACAGCATTCATCATCGTATGTGCTGCATTAGTAATGATTATGACTCCAGGTCTCGCATTTTTCTATGGCGGACTTGGCAGACGTAAAAACGTGGTAAGTAACATGATGAACTCATTCTTTATTATGGGCTTAGGCATTGCACTATGGTGTGCAATCGGTTATTCTCTATCATTTGGTGGCAACACCGCAGGTATCTTTGGTTCATTCCATAATTTATTCCTAAACGGTATCACAATGAACGATTTGCTGGATCCCGCAGCAGAAGGCGGATCTATTCCGACATTTGTGTTTGTCGTATTCCAGATGATGTTTGCACTCATCACACCCGCAATCATTACAGGATCTGTCGGTGGACGTATGAAATTCAAAGCATTGGTCATTTTCATTGCAGTTTGGTCAATCATTGTGTACTATCCACTCGCTCATATGGTATGGGGCGAAGGTGGACTTCTCGGTTCTGGATGGTTAGGATCCGTTGACTTTGCAGGCGGAAATGTCGTACATATCAGCTCCGGTGTCAGTGGACTTGTTCTTGCCGTTGTTCTTGGTAAGAGACAAAGCTACGATAAAATTTCTTATAGAATCCATAATATCCCATTCATCTTACTTGGTGCAGGTCTCCTCTGGTTCGGATGGTTTGGATTCAATGCAGGCTCGGCGCTCGCGGCGGATGGTCTTGCAGCTCACGCATTTGTAACAACTGGAATATCTGCAGCATGTGGTATCTTAAGCTGGGTAGTCATTGATCTCATCAAGTCAGGAAAGCCAACATTGATCGGCGCATGTACAGGTGCTGTTGCAGGTCTTGTCGGTATCACACCAGGTGCAGGTTTCGTACCAGTGTATGCGGCATTTATCATTGGTCTTTTGGTTTCACCCGTTTGCTACTTCGGTATCTATATCGTCAAGAAAGTTCTGCAAATTGATGATGCACTTGACGCATTTGGATGTCATGGTGTTGGCGGAATCTTCGGTGGTCTCATGACAGGTATCTTTGCGCAGGCTAGTGTTGGTGGTGTAGATGGACTTGTCTATGGTAATGCACCGCTTCTCGGAAAGCAGCTCATCGCAATTTTGATTTCAATCGCAGTTGCTGTTGTTGGTTCACTCATTGCTGTTGGTATCGCGAAAGTATTCTCACCACTCAGAGTGTCAAGAGAGGACGAACTGATTGGACTCGATTATGCACAGCATGGGGAGCAGGCATATCCAAGTTTCAACGGTCTCGACTAAGCATGACTGCGATTTTGGCACAGCTTGCTATCGGTTCTTATAGTAGATAGAGAATTTTTATAATAAATTTCAAATGAGGTGAAATTATGATTAAAATAGAAGCAATTGTACGCGAGGAGAAACTTGAGGATATCAAGGCTGCTCTTACTGAAATCGGTGTCAATGGCATCACGGTATCGCAGGTCATGGGCTGTGGTGTACAGAAAGGTTTTACAGAGCTCGTTAGAGCGACAGAGGTAGAGGTTCATATGCTACCAAAGATTAAGTTTGAGATTATCGTCTCCAGTGAAGATTGGGAGAAAAAGACGATTGCGAAGATTAAAGAAATTGCATATACAGGTAATAATGGAGATGGCAAAATCTTTAGTTATGATCTCAGAACAATCGTCAGAATCCGTACTGGTGAGACGGATTACGACGCAATCAACTAAAAACAGCCTATACCCTTGGCGTCTCATCCACCTCTTTCAACAACCCCAATGAGGCGCTGGGGTATACATATAAAGTAAGAAACGCACAAAAATGCCGCAGATTGAGATACAATCTGCGGCATTTTTAACTTCTCGTAACCTCTCGTAACTTCTTATAGATTCTAAAGTTTGACTTTTTTGGAATGTTTGTATTTATGATTGATTTAATCTACTCACTCTATAATCATAATGGACCATTTTAATCGTTATCGTTGCAACGAACAAGGAGGAGCGAGCACGTGAAACTCATTTTAGAGAATTTAGAAAAGAGGTTTGACAAAAAAGTTATTTTTGATAAGGCTAGTTTTACATTTGAAAAAGGTAAAATCTACGGCTTACTTGGACGTAACGGGGCCGGTAAGACAACATTATTCAACAGTATTTCTAGGAATCTTGCGCTAGATGGGGGAAAGATATTCTTAGAAGATGAAGCTGGAAATAGAAATAATCAGTACGATAATACGGACATTGGTTTTATTTACACCCAACCGAATCTACCTGATTTTATGACAGGAGCGGAATTTATACAGTTCTTTATGGACATCAATGCTGCCAAGCTAAAAGAACGAAAAACGGTCGAAGAACATTTATTATCTGTTGGAATTCAGCGAGACGATCAGCACAAATTATTAAAAGATTATTCTCATGGTATGAAAAATAAAGTACAGATGCTTGTGACATTTATGGTTATGCCGCCAGTTATACTTCTGGATGAACCGCTAACGAGCTTTGACCTCATCGCGGCGCATGAAATCAAGGAGTTAATCTTATCGATTAAATCAGATTCTATCATCATCTTCTCCACGCATATATTGCAATTGGCTCAAGATTTATGTGACGAATTGGTCTTATTACATGACCAAAAACTGACTCCTGTGGATGTTACTATTATGCATGACAAAGACTTCGAAGATCAAGTGATTGCCCTGTTGACAGATGAAGAAGATAGGGATGGTGTCAATGAATAATTTTGTAAAAATAAATTGGTTTTATACACTTACGGCAATCACCGAGACCCTCAATGGATTTTTTTATTTTCTAAGAAAACTTCCTGTCATCGGAACGAAAATTCCCACCTCACTTTATAAATCAAAAGATATCAAGCTTGCTTTTATGATTTTCGTTGGAATCGGTAAATTTGTGATGCAAGCGGGATTAAAACTCATCATCGTGGCAATTGCTTATATACTCAGTGTATGCATTATCCATCAAAATCTGAGCTTCGAGCTATTTGTAAATGGTAGTACTGCGCCCGATGCAGTGATGGCAGTTATAATGCTGATTGTCGCGATGGTTCTGCTCCCTCGAATTATGGAGTTATTCTATGGATCACCAGACAAAAAGATGCTCGCTTATATTTCACATTTTCAATTGTCCTATACAAAAACGGTTCGTAGCTTATCCATTTTCAAGGAAATCAAGACGCTTTTCCTCTATGTACTTCCAGTGCTCTTATTTGGATGGATATCAGGTGTGGGTGCGTTCAAATTAGCTCTTGTCTACATCCTCATGCGGCTGTTTTGTTTCGTATCATTCGAGATGCTCGGCAGAAAAGTGGATGTTGAACCGATCAAAGAACCACTCAAAGGAATATTATGGGCAATATTTTCTTTGCTCGCAATCGCGATTGTCGTGGTTATGTATAGATTTGACCTTGCAAATGTTGCAATATCACTGCCTGTCATGCTTGTACTAGCTGTATTGACAATCTTGTTGGGCTTCTTATTTTTTACCTATAAAAGTGAAAGCCGATACATTGAGCGTCTGATTACGGTTGGAAATGTAAGACTGGAAAAGACTGCTGCCGCCGTGGGCAATTCCCAAAATAAATATCTAGCCGAAGGCGTCGCCATGCAGAAGCATATATCCCTGGGTGGAGAGAGGAAGTTCGACCATCTGAAGGGCAGTTCCTTGCTCAATGCGTTGCTATTTTATCGTTACAAAAAGACCTTGAACAAAAGCATCAAGATTCGGCTTGGGGCATTTGCACTGGCTTTGTTCATTTGCGCAGCATTAAATTATTTTGTACCAAATGTCGGAGCATATACAGTGTCTGAGAGCAAATTTCTAAAGCTATTGCCTGGGGTTGTGTTCCTCTTATACTTGATCGGATACGGTAAGAAAATTGTTCAGATGTGCTTTGTAAACTGCGATGTTGCCATGCTTCACTACCCATTTTACCGTGAATCAAAGACCATTCTCTCGGGCTTTGACCAACGATTTAAGAAGATATTTTCGTTGAATACGATTAATGCGCTGTGCGTATTTGCTCTTCTATTGACCATATGTCTCTTTTGGGGCGAAGGCATATCAATGAACTTTTATGTTGTAATGATTCTATTTTTAGTTGCAGTGACTTTGCTCCTATCCTTTCATGAGTTGTTCATCTACTATTTATTGCAACCATTTGCAAGTAATATGGCGGTTGCAAATCCGCTATACAAAATCATTACATTTGTATTCTACTTGCTATGCTATGCAACGGCACAATTACATATCAAAGGATATTGGTTTGTTCTCGGCATCTCTATCGTAAGCTTACTGTATGTTGGAATTGGCTCTATCGTGATTAAGAATCGTGCCCCGAAGACGTTTCGATTTAAAGATTGATGGCAATTTTTTATTTTAAATGCAAGCGGATTACGTATATTGTGAATATTACAAATTAAGATTGATTTTAATTTTTTATGGTATTACTAAATACAAGAGCATAAAATAAATATATGAACGTGTTTTCCAATTCCAATATATTCGGTTTATATATTAGGAGGCGTAATGGATATGATGCGCGGAGCACAAACGAATAAAGGGAAGAAACGTACCGCCGAGCGGCTCATTGGACTCTTTATTGTAAGCATTTTATTCCTGTCAGAAATTGGATTTGCAATCTATTTGATTCAATCTAAAGATAAATATACCTCTTTAGATTTGGAGACAGTTCTCATTGCTGCTCAGCAGATTCCGCTTTCCTCTGGTTTTCCAACCGAAAGGGGCATCATCGTGCCTACCCGTACATCTATTGTCACAGTGAAAGACGTTTCAATGGATTTATCCAACTTAAATGAAGGTTACATCTTCGTTCGTTATGATGGTTCACGAGATAAGATGGTGCTTACCGTTGCAAGTGTGGATCGTGATGCGGTTGTTCACAACGATCGTTCAACGAATCAAGGTCTGCAACCGTATTATGCATATCCAGTTGGTTCGGGCTGGCAGGGGTATGCACTCCCCTATGGATCTGGGACATATACAATAAGATGCCTACCTTATGATGAAGGAAATCAAATAAGCTTAACGGAAGAAATTTCAAAATTCAATTTTTCAGCGTATTTCAACGAGGATGCGCCATACAAATACAGTAACGTCTATTCCAATATTGAGGCAAATGATACTGCAGTAGCCGTAGCATCTTATCTTATTTTACAACAGGAAAAGGCGAAAAAGCGAGCTCTAACGGATAAAGAAAAGACAGAATTGATTATTCCATATATCAGAGAACATATTAAAGAAGATACGGAGCTTCAAGCCCAAGCCGAATTATATGAGAATAGTCCATATAAATTTCCCGATACAGAAGATGCCATGAATACAGGCATTGGAAATTGCAATGAGCGGAGCGCACTTGCTGCAATCATGCTAAAAAGCCAACAAATTCCCGTGAAAATTTTCCACGGATATGTTCGGATCAAAAATGATTCTGATAAAGATTCAATACGTCGTTATCACGCATGGATTGATGTCTATCTTGATGGTGGATGGGTGATGTACGATCCGACCTCTTTCGACAAAGAAGTTCCGAGTATCGTAGACAATGGATTTGCAGATTATCTTTTAGATACGGCAATTGTGCGATAGACAGAGAGCCCCTGCGAGCAAATGATACATTTTGACTTTGCTCGCAGGGGCTCTCTATTTTTTATTTATTCCGCTTTATTCTGCTTTATTCCGCTTTCGTAGCGTCCATCAACTCGTCATGCGACAGCTGCGAATATTTTCTTGCTTGGTCTAAATCAAGACCCAGCGCTTCGGTAATTCGCACGCCATAGTCTTCATCAGCGAGCAGGCAATGTGCCGCGTGGCGATACTTGATATTGTCTGTACATGGTCCAATATTTCGTGCAGTATTTTCAATCAACACCTGTTTCTTATCCTCGGCAATCAATCGATATAAATCGCCTGCGGCACGGAAACAATCATCGGTCTCATCATCTTTTGGCTCATAACTGTCGAGCATGCCCTGAATCTCAAGAGGAGGTTCCTTGAGATCTGGTTGATCCTTCCACTCCGCATACATATTCGGTGTGTACGTTGTTGCCGCACCATAATTGCCATCAACTCTCATTGCGCCATCTCTATGGTAAGAATGTACGGTCGCGCCTTTCGCCTGATTGACAGGAATCTGTGCATTGTTGACACCAAGTCTGTATCGCTGCGCATCGCCATAGGAGAACAGCCTGCCTTGAAGCAATTTATCTGGTGAGAAACCAATGCCTGGTACGATATTGGCAGGGGTAAATGCCGCTTGTTCTACCTCTGCAAAGTAATTTTCAGGATTACGATTGAGTGTCATGACGCCAACTGGAATCAGTGGGAAGTCTTTGTGTTTCCAAATCTTTGTGACATCAAATGGATTCTCAAAATGATTCTGCGCTTGCTCTTCTGTCATGACTTGGATATTCAGCTCCCACTTTGGATAGTCGCCGCGTTCGATTGCTTCAAATAGATCTCGCTGGTGACTTTCACGGTCTTTGCCAACGAGGATTTCTGCCTCTTCATCCGTGAGGTTCTCGATTGGTTGCTGACATACCCAGTGAAATTTTACCCAGACACGTTTATTATCTGCATTGATGAGGGCAAATGTATGCTCACCGAATCCATGCATATTGCGATAGGTTTTACACAGTCCTCGGTCAGACATTGTGATGGTGACTTGATGAAATGCTTCTGGGAGCATTGTCCAGAAATCCCAATTGTTTTGTGCGGATCTCAAGTTTGTCTTAGGATCCCGCTTGACTGCGTGATTCAAATCTGGAAATCTCAGTGCATCCCTTAGGAAGAATACAGGTGTATTGTTACCAACGAGATCCCAGTTTCCTTCTTCGGTATAAAATTTCGTTGCAAACCCTCTGATATCTCTCTCTGCATCAGCAGCACCACGCTCACCAGCAACCGTAGAGAACCTTACAAAGACGTCTGTCTTTTTACCAACGTCAGAAAAAATCTTTGCCTTCGTATACGCCGTGATATCATGTGTTACAACAAAATCTCCAAACGCGCCAGAACCCTTTGCATGCATACGCCTTTCTGGAATGACTTCTCGGTCAAAATGTGCCATCTTCTCAATAAACCAAGGATTTTGCAGTGTCATAGGTCCTCTTGCTCCTGCTGTGATAGAATTTGTATTGTCCGCAACAGGTGCACCCACTTCATTTGTCAGTATCTTATCTTTTTTCTTATCGTCACTCATGATAGACTCCTTTCAAATCTCTGAACAATTGATACCGAAATTCTATCACTTTTAGCAACATTTGCAACCGTTCTAAATGAATTATAACGAATTGTAACATACGCGATGATTTGATATAATGACCCTATGATTTATTTAAACAACGCAGCAACTTCATATCCAAAACCTTTGTCTGTACAAGATGCGATGCTTGATGCACTGCAAAGTAGCGGTGGCAATCCGGGACGTTCCGTTGACAGTCTGACGGGCAAGGCTGACGATGTCGTGAACCATACGCGTTTTCTTGCCGCGAAGATGTTTGGCATCTCGAATCCAAACCATGTTATCTTTACGTCAAGCGCGACGGAGGCACTGAACATCGCGATTCTTGGTACCTTAAAATCAGGTGATCATGTCATCACAAGTACGATGGAGCACAATTCCGTGACGCGGCCATTGTATCACCTTGAGACGCAGGAGGGTGTACGTGTCACGAAGATTCCGATGGATCCTATCAAAGGTGTAGATCCGGATGATATCGTAGCGGCAATTACAGATGACACGAAACTCGTCTGCCTTACGCATATCTCCAATGTGACAGGCACAATGAACGACATTGCCGAAATCGGCGACATTTGCCATAAAAAGAATGTTCGGTTTCTCGTCGATGCGTCACAGTCAGCTGGCACGCATCCAATCCATATGGACTCGATGAATATCGATTTATTGGCGATGCCTGGGCACAAAGGACTGATGGGACCATCGGGCACGGGGCTTCTTTGCATTGGCGACCACGTGGATCCTGCATTGCTGAATCCAATCAAATTTGGCGGCACTGGCGTACAGTCGGAATTGCCTTATCAGCCTATAGATCTGCCATTCCGATACGAATCCGGCACATTGAATGTGCCAGGCATTGCTGGACTCGGTGCGGGGATTCGTTTTATCAATGAGACTGGCATGGACAATATCTTCGTACATGAAAGTTTTTTGATGCAAATGTTACTCGATTGGTTGTCAGATATTCCTAGCATTACAATATATGGAAATCTTGATGCGACTCAAAAAGGTGCTGTTCTTTCAATCAATATCGATGGTATGGATCCCGTAGATGTCGCTATGATACTCGATACATCCTTTGAAATTGCCGTCAGGCCGGGACTTCATTGTGCGCCTGATGCACACCGAACAATCGGGACAATTGATATCGGCGGCACGATAAGAATCAGTCCTGGATATTTTACGACAGCGGAAGAGATTCATGCCTTTATCGATGCGATGAAAGAAATCAGTGAATAGGAAAAAATGAATATGCCTACAATAAATGGTTATGGTTCCGTGACATGTCTACGAATCTTTGAGGCGCACAAAGTTACGGTGACAACAGATGCAATTGATGTACATAATGGAAAAGGAATCGTGGGCGACAAGCATTATGATGAGCTTCGTCCAATCAGCCTGCTTCTTCAAGAGGCTGCAACTTGGCGCGATGCACAGCATGAAGCGGGTTTGTGCTCGAAGAAATTCAAAGAAAATATACGCATAGATGGTATCGAAGAAAGTGCGCTTATTGTTGGTGATATTCTTACGATAGAGGGTGCTTCGCTCAAAATAATCGCAGAAAAACATTGCTATGATCAATGTCCGCTCTATGATGCGAATCGAGTCTGTCCGATGAAATCAGGCGGTTATTTTCTCATGCCTGAAGCTGATGGGACGATTCATGTCGGTAGTAGGGTATTTTAGATCATATAAATGAAGGAATAAATTGCATTGTGATGCAATTATATTGAAAATTATTAAGAAAACTACATTGATATGCAATTTTGTGATAAAATACATATGTAATTGCATGGAGGTGCTGATATGATACATGTTAGAAGAGAAAAATATTTAAAAGTTTTATCTGATTTTAGAGAAAAGGATTTGATAAAAGTTGTTAGTGGTGTCAGAAGAGCTGGTAAATCGACCTTGTTCGATTTGTTCATAGGTGATTTGCTGGAAGACAATATTTCTGAATCACATATTATTAAAATTAATTTTGAAGATATTAATTACGAATTTCTAAAAGATTACAAGAAATTGCATGATTATATATTGGATAAATGCGTAGATGATCAACAGTATTACATATTTTTAGATGAAATACAAAATGTCGATAAATTTGAATTGGCAGTGGATAGTTTGTATCTTCGAAAAAATCTTGATCTATACATCACAGGTTCAAACGCATATTTTTTGAGTGGTGAGCTCGCAACCTATTTGACTGGAAGATATGTTGAGCTTGAAATACTGCCATTGTCATTTAAAGAATATGATGAGCTGATAAATATAAACCATTTATCAGGAAAATTCGATACAAAAATGGATATATATGAGCACTATATCAAGGGAAGTTTTCCATATTTGGCGAATTTTATTGATAATGAAGAAGCTAGAAATTATTTCCTAAGTGGGATCTATAATACAGTTGTGCTTGAAGATGTGATAAGTCGAAATGGTACCAAGGACGTCACAAAATTGAATTTGATTCATAGATTTTTGTTAGATAATATAGGAAATTTGATTTCTCCAAACAAAATTGCAAATACTCTTACATCAAATAATAACAAAGTGGATTTACGTACGGTAGATAAATATTTGAATGATTTGGTTGAGTCATACTTATATTATGAAGTGCGTAGATATGATATTAAAGGGAAAGAATATCTTGCTCGTTTATCGAAGTATTATACAGTTGATGTAGGTTTTAGAAATATTGTTTTAGAAAATTCCAGTAGTGATTATGGGCATATCCTTGAAAATATTATTTTTTTAGAACTAAAAAGGAGATTTAAAAAGATTGCAATTGGAAGCACCAAAAATCATGAAGAAGTTGATTTTGTTGCAATGGACGGTGATGATATCGAATATTATCAAGTGGCATATACAGTAATGGATGAAAATGTTTTAATGCGAGAATTATCTCCGCTCATGAATATTAATGATTCCCACCCTAAATATCTTATTTCAATGGACGTACTTGGTAAAAACAGAAATTTTGATGGGATAAAGCAGGTTAATGCAATCGAGTGGTTATTGGAGGGATGGAAGAGATAAACATGTTAGAACATAGACTTGTCTTTTGGCAATATCCAGATGAAACTACTGAATTCATAATAATAACTGAAAGTGACAAGTGCCCTGAATAATGATTGACATGTGCGAATAAATATTGTACGATATGTTGTACAATACAAGCAAGGGAATTTATGAGAGGTGATAATATGGAAGCCGTTGCATACAGCCATTTTCGGAATAATTTAAAAAATTATTTTAAAAAAGTAAATGAAGACTATGAGCCTTTAATTGTAGTAAATAAGGAACCCCAAGATAATGTTGTAGTAATATCAAAAGATACGTGGGATAGCATACAGGAAACGCTATATGTTGCAGATAATAAATATTTATCTGAGACCATTTTATTAGGGTTAGAGCAAATTAAAAGCGGGAAAACGAAAGTGCATGAATTGATAGAGGACTACAATGATTAGGTCTTTTACAGATAGGGCATGGGAGCACTATCTATATTGGCATCCCAAGATAAAAAAACTTTAAAAAAAATAAATACACTTTTGAAAGAAATAGATAGGGAGCCATTTGTAGGTACTGGAAAGCCAGAGCCTTTGCGAGGGCAATATTCTGGTGCATGGTCTAGACGTATAAATGAGAAAGACCGCATTATCTATCTAATTGATGGAGAACATATCTATATTCTTTCGCTGAAAGACCATTATGATGATAAATAATCCAACAATAGAGGTATTTTGCTTGGGAAAAGACCAAATGATATAGATATAAACTCAAAAAAACAAAGTCTTGCATAAAGGAGACGAATGTGGGATAATTTACGCATAAACATATAAAGAGTTTATAACAGTATAAATACTCCGATCTTCATATGACACTCGTTGCCGATGAAGACGTTAGGGTAAGAGGAGCGATTCTCTTGCCTGCCATTGTGCGAAGGAGGCTGACGTAGTAATACGCGGTTTTGCTTTGCATTTTTTTATGCAATGAATTATTTTGTAGGAGGGATACCATGAAACGATTAAAATGGGGTAAGGAAAAATGTATCGGATGTCAGCTCTGTGCGCAGGTCTGCTCAGCAATGAAAGAGGGTGAATATATACCATCGCGCGCACGGCTAGATATAGAATCTTATTATGATAGAGGTGCATTAAAATATGAAGCTTCTTATTGTATTCTTTGTGGCATTTGCGCTAAGAATTGCCCTGTAGAGGCGATTACCATTGATGAATACATTACGGTCGATGATGACAAATGCATTGCTTGTGGTATCTGCGCCGAAAAATGCCCGAAGCATATCATCAAGATACGTGACGAGGCTGCGAAGATTTGTGATACCTGTAAAGGAGATCCAACTTGCGTGAAAGCTTGTCCGCAAAATGCGTTGACATTTGCATAGGATATCTGCATAGAAATAGAAAGGGAAAAAATCATGATGTATGGTTATCAAAATAAAGTATTACGTATCAATCTGACAGATGAAAGTGCAACGGTTGAACCGCTTCGCATGGACTTTGCCGAAAAATATGTCGGCTCGAAAGGTCTCGCAATTCGTTATCTATATGAGGAATTAGTCCCCGGAATCGATCCACTTTCTGCTGACAATAAATTGTTATTTACAACAGGTCCTTTAACTGGTACACCAGTTCCATGTTCTGGGAAGCTGTCTATCGCTGCGAAGTCTCCTGCGACGGGCACAATTAATGATTGCTCCATCGGCGGACATGCTGCGCTGAAGATTAAATATGCGGGATATGATATGATTATCTTTGAAGGTAAACTTCAAAAGCCTGGCTATGTCGTCATCACGGATGAACAAGTTGAATTTATAGATGGCGCTGAAGTATGGGGCATCGGATCCCATGATGCGGAGACGTTTCTTTCAGATAAACATGGACGAGAATATGTCGTGCTGTCAATCGGACCAGCAGGAGAAAATTTAGTGCCACTGTCTTGTATCAATTCTGATTATTATAGGCAGGCGGGACGAGGTGGCATTGGTGCCGTCATGGGCAGCAAGAATATGAAAGCTGTATTGATTAAAGGAACAGGCGGCGTGAAAGTTCCAGATATCGTCAATACGACCAATCGGATTTTAGATATTCTTCATGAAGATACTCTGCAAGAAGACAATACTTTCGTCTTTGATTTGGGAACGACGGCATTTTTGGAGGCATGTAACGATGGCGGCATTCTCCCTGTCAATAATTTTTCGGATACGACGGACGAAGAATGGACACAGTACAATGGCGATGTGCTGATGGAATATCGTGATGGAAAGCGCGGTTGTGGTAGCTGCGGACTTGGCTGTGGTAATTTTCTAAAGATTAACGATGCGGTCTGTGAGGGACCAGAATATGAGAGCATTTCCGTTGCGGGACCAAATGCTGGAATCCGTGACCCTTATCATATCGTGAAGTTCAATGAAGTCTGCGACAATATGGGTGTGGATACGATTAGCACAGGCGACACGATTATCTGGGCGATGGAGATGACTGAAAAAGGGATCTATGACTTTGGCATCCGGTTTGGCGATGCCGAGAAGATGCTCGAGTATGTTGAACTCATTGCGCGGCAGGAAGGCATCGGTATCGAACTATCAAAGGGCACAAAACGACTTTCCGAAAAATATGGCGGCACGGACTTTGCGATGCAAGTAAAAGGTCTGGAATATCCACAATATGAGCCTCGTGGATCTTGGGGCATGTCACTTGCCTATGCGGTATCCGATCGTGGCGCTTGCCATATGAGAGCGTATGCACCAAATGAAGAAGTCTTCGCGGCAAGTATCGATCCTTATACGGCAGCCGGAAAAGGTCAGATGGTCTATGATCTCGGTGTGTTCAATGCAATTAAATTCTCCCTATGTATTTGCGATTTCTGGGGTACGATTAGCTATGAGATTATGGCTGAAGTCCTTACTTTAGTGACAGGAAGAACGTGGACTGAAGATGAGATGCCTGTGATTGGAGAGCGCGTCTTGAATATTGCAAGGGCGTTTAATCAGCGAGAGGGATTCAACCGCAAAGATGATACGATGCCAAAGCGATTGGCAAAGGATGCGCTGAAAAATGGTCCCGCAGCTGGACAAAAGATTCCAGAAGAAGCCTTTGAGGATATGCTCAATCAATATTACGAAGTGATGGGATGGGATAAAAATGGCATGATGCCTGAAAGTCTGATTGCAACGCTTTGATAAAAACGTAACAATCTAATTAGTAGAAACTTCAGAGAGGATATCATTGAAGATGACTGTGACGGTGGCATTAAGAGGTACATTAAAAAAATATTTTGGTGAGAACAATCCGCGGGTCATTCATGCACCAGAGGGTAGTACTTGTGAGGATGTATTGGCAATTGCAGGTCTTGATTGGACAAATATCAAGAACTTTGGATTTGTGTCTGTAAATAACAAGCGTGTGATGATTACAGATGTAATACATGATGGTGATATACTAAAAGCTTTCTCTAAGGTTTTTGGTGGGTAAGAAACGGATGGAGGTGTGATTTGTGTTATGCAAGATCAAGACGGATACGAGCTTAATGTGTATAAACTCATGCGATCAAAATTGTTTGATGGCTTTTCTATGCTTGAAGTTTCTTCTGTTATCGACGATTTACCACATCGTATTGAGTCTTATCACAATAAGGAAACCATCGTGCCCCAAGGGGATCTACTAACGAAAATTGGCATCATTCTTCGTGGCTCCGTAACGACATCAAAACTGTTTGACGACAGTTCATACGCCGCGAGGCATTATAAGCAAAACGATATGATTGGTTTATTTATTGCAAATTCTAAAACGCAAATTTCTCCTTATCTATTTGTCGCACGGGACGAATGCGATATTTTATGGTTTGAATGGGATATTATTCTGTGTACAATCATGCAAGGTGAATTTTCTCCATGGCATAAAAAACTTTTTTCAAATATATTTGCAATCGGCGCAGATGATTTTATCCGCGAAGAGGTTAAAGTTGAGGTTCGTGGTCAACGAAATGTAAGAAATAAAATCATGAGATTTCTCATGGAGATGGCTGACAAGCAGAAATCAAACACCTTTAATCTCAATATGTCACAATTAGAATTTGCCGAATATCTTTGTATTGGTAGACCAACGCTGAATATTGAACTTGGAAAATTACGGGAGGAAGGGATTATCGATTACAATAAAAAGATATATACGATACTCAAATAGTAGGAACTATAAATGGTTTCCTCTGACCAATACGACCGCCATTCTACACAGAAAATTCTAATAGTCGATACACTAGATGATGCACTGTAGTAAATGGCGGTTTTACGTGATTCCCCAATTTATCTGCATATTCCAATGCTCTATCCAGCCTTTTGGGCTCTTTATCTAACATGGATTCGCACCAATCCAAATCAGATTTTGAATATCCACAATCATATCCGATTTCCTTTATTTTCGCATCTAGCAAGCTCTCTAATTTTGCCTTTTTCTGCTTACTCTTGTTCAATTCAAAGAAATGTTGCAGCAAATATATCTCAAATTGGGGATCTGAATATGCTAGGTGTATTTCTTGAAATTCTGCATAATTTAATAAGTCCTGATAATGAATCGTATTCGCTGTTTTATCGTTGTCAGATATTGCCCACGTCTCTATTTCATCAATTCGCAAGTCCTTATCTTCCATAACTTTATTTCGATATTCTATACAAGAATCAATGAGATTTTTGTGTTGTCCCATGTGAGGGATAATTTCAACTTCTACTCTACTAATGCGTCTTACTCTTTTTAGCAAATCAAAATATAGTTTCTCTGTTTTTCCTTCACAAAGTATCAAAATGTATATGACATTGTCATTATTTGTATTCATATTCTGCAGCCTCATTGATCATTGGCACAGCTCCATACAAACCTTGTCTATATCTTTTTTCAAAAACCTCATCATTTCGATGTGCTCTCGCAGATAATGGGATAATGATTGATTCTTCAAGATGATTCTTTTCTACAAGAATTATATTGTCCCGGCCTAGCATATTCATATCTTTCATCAAATTTGAATCGTGAGTATTTATAATAAGTTGAGCATTTTGGGGGTTGTATTTTTTACTTGTGAATTTCTTCACAATATAATGGCTAATATCTGGATGTAGATGTGCACCAAACTCATCAATATAAAGGATCCCTCCATTTTTAAGCGTGTCTACAATCGGCGAAGCTAGTTCAAAAAAACGTATCGTTCCTTCTGATTCATTGTCCTTCATATCAAATGGAATTAAATCACGAATGTTTTGTTCTTGATCTCTTCTTGCATGGAACGTTTTTATGGAAATCGTCGCTTCCTTCCTGATTTGAGATTCTTCAATAGCAAAATCCCTAATACAAAAATCTGCCTCTCTAAGCATATTAAGAATATCGTCCTTAGTTCTCGGATTTTTGAGTAACGCTTGTGCCGTGTAATTGACCATACTCGGGTCACCACTTGTAATCACATTTGTTTTCATTAAGAAATCGAAAATAATTCCTGAATATTCGTTATTTGTCACTCGACCAATCGTAATTAACAAAGTTCCTGGTCTGGTATTTTCATACATTCGTTTTCCAAAACCGAATTTTGCAGCTGTCGCATTTAATCCGTTTTTATCTCGTTCAAATATTGTTTTTTTTCTACTACTAGAAAGTTCTACTAATTTTTCTGAGACAATAATATTTTCACCTATTCCAAACTCGTATAAAAAACGTCTATTGTTTTCGTGAGTGAATAGCAATGTGAAAGTACTCGGCTCTTCATCTTCCCCAATATTCAGTAAAAATGGTTCATAAGGAGGACTAATAACATTGGGATTTGCAGAATTAATAACAAACCACTTTATAAAAAGTAGTGCCTTTGCAGTATTTGATTTCCCACCAGCATTTGGACCGAAAATTGCAGTCACATTGTTGGATTCTTTACCACAAAAATCCAAAGTTTGTTCTTCGTTAAAGGAACGGTAATTTTTAATTTTTAATTTTTCTATTTTCATAATATGCTAATTATAGCAGAAATATTCTGCGAATGCTAGTATTTTTACGAAAATATCGTTAAATATCGCATTTTATACTATATTTATGCTGGGAGTTTTGATGTTGCCTTAACCCCTTTGTCATTTTTTTTTGCATTCAGTTCACTACTAAACTATAACAGAATCACGATGCGATTCGACTTATTTGTATCGATTCTGAGATTCACTATATACTCAAATAGCAAGAAAAATAAAGTGTATTTACAAAAAAAGCTATTTTTAAAACAGTTCGATTTCGAACTGTTTTTTTAGTGCTCTTGTGATATTATAGTAATGAAATAACAATCTATAATAAAAATTTGATATTGTAAAACAGGTGATAAAAGTGAAAAAGTCAAGAATATTCTTGGTACTGATGCTCATTCTCGTTCTGATACTGGCTGGATGTAGACCGAGTCCTGTCATCGAACAGATCCTTTACGATCAAAGCGCAGATGAGATTGATTGGGATAGTGATGTATATCTTGTAGAAGATGTACCCGATACTCAAAATAAGGATCAGCAGATGCCACCAGAGAAGCAAGATGAGTCGAAGATAAAAGATAAGAAAATGATAGAGCCTGACACATTGGGGGATAAAAATGACAATAGTAATCCAGGCAGTGTACCCCAGACACAATACGATGAAAATTCAAATTCTGTAGATCCCAATGCACAAGTTGCCAGTGATAATCCAAAGACAGATACTGCAAAGGGGTCTCCATCGCGTCCAGACAAAGAGAATGGAGACAATGACGGGGACGACGATTCCACTGATGAACCTGATGAAGATCCTGTCGATTCTGATGCCCCAAATGATTCAGAGAATCCAAATGACAATGAAAATCCTCCTATTGACAATGGCGATGGGGGTGGTCCTTCAGAAGATCCAGATTCGAAGCAGATTTTAGATGATACGGGAAAACCTACGGATCTCCCAGAAAATATAAATAAAGTTGTTGCGACTGCGAAAGCTTCCAGCATTGTACAGATGCTTGGTGGGAAAGATATTCTTACAGGAACCGCATCTGATTACTTAGCAAATCCGATTGCGATGAAAGTCTTTTCTGCACAGATGACGACAATGCCAACCGCACTATGGGAGGGTGACGGCAGCAATCCCATGAACGATGTAAATTTCACAGCTCTCATCCGTATGAAACCAGATGTCTGTGTCGTGATTTCTGGAGAGAATAGTTTTAGCAATGAACAGATTGCGGCATTAAAGGACAATAAGATTGCCTATGTGACGCTCTCTAATCTGAGTACACATGACAGTATTCAAAAGGCGATTGAAATTGCGGGTAAGATGATTGGCGATCGTAGCAAGACCAGCGGTGGCGTTGATGCGAATCGTTTAGCCGATGATTATCGTTCCTATAGTGAGAATATGATTGACGATGTAAGCAATAGAGTATCTGATAAAAAAAATACACTATTCCTTTCAGGTTGGGATGGCAGTGCCATTTACACAATGACAGACGAATCTAAATTACTGATTGAAGAGCATGGTATGGCAGTTACCCAAAGAGGCACGATGGGCAGCCCACTCAATTATTATATGGATTTGGGCGGTGCCATCAACAATGCTTCCGTGATGGACCAAGGTGCGCAGAGTACCTATCCCGTGCTGCCAATCAACATTAATATGCGTTCACATTGGATTGGATCAAGCAGCTTAGCTTTTTATCCGATTATGACAGAAAGTTTCACACGTGTGAGCAGCAGCGATATCTGCCTTGGCGAATCACAATTTCCGGCAGTCGTTGTTGCTGATAAATCTATCAAGAATGGGATACAGTCTTCTGCGAATCTGTGGAAATCTCATGGAAACCGAACAGTCGATGGACATACAGATTATGGGTACTATGCAATGGATGGGGATGCGACAACTTGGGTGACAAGTTATATCCGCGGTAGCTATGACATCTTTGTAAATCCCGCAGGAGTCTGCAACTGGGTTACTGGTTCCCCAGAGAGCTTTCTTGAAAGTATGTGGATTGCCTCAAAATTCACTGGCGCTTACAGTGAGGGTGATGTGCGTGCGACAATAAAGGAATTTTATAAGCAGTTTTATCGATACGAATTATCAGATCGTGATATTGATATGATTTTGGGCGGTAATTAGAACGTAAGTAGAAAGTAAGTAAGGTACACAAATTGATTATGAAATCGAATAGAACAAAAAGACGTATCAGCATCGTTGTGGCATTCTTCATGATTTTCAGCCTTGCGATGCCATTGCATGTCAATGCAACAGAAGTTGAACCTCTAAGTGTCAGCGTTGCTGCAGAGTCTGATTTATTAACGGCGATTGCTACCGCAAGTACGGATTCAAGTAATCCGACAACGATTTCTCTGACGGATAGCATCACGCTTCAGGCTAATTTGACGATTCCACAGGATAAATTTATCATCTTGAGCGGTGCGACAGGTGCAGAAAAACTAACGGTAGCCAATCCTTTGCCAAACAGGCAGGATGCTCAGAAATCAGAAACGATTGCAATGATTATGGTCAATGGTAATCTGACGCTGAAAGATATTGTGATTGATGGCAATCAGAAGATGCGATGTATCTCAGTGATGGCAACCGCTGGTGCGACATTGACGCTTGATCGTGGCGCGACGGTCACGCGCGGTATGCTCGGTATGTATACGGCAACGAGCGGTGCAAATATCAAGGTTGAGACGGGCAAAGCAAATGCTTTTGGCACATTGATTCTCAACACTGGCGCAAAGATTACGGATGCAACACCGTATGGTACGGCATCCGTTGTGGGGCTTGGTGTGTATGTTGGCGCGTACGGTAATTTCGTCATGTCGGGTGGTGAGATTTCTGGCAACAGTGACTTTGAGACGGCGAGCAAGACGAGCAATGGCGGCGGCGTCTATCTAAATAACTATGGCGGCAGTTTTCTCATGACAGGTGGCGAGATTAAAAATAATTTTGTCTGTGGCAATGGCGGCGGTATCTATCTTCAAGATGGAACCTATGAATTTCGTGGCGGTAGTGTGACAGGCAATAAATGCTTGATAAATGGGGGTGGAATCTATACAGCAAGTAAGGTCAACATCGATGGCGGTCTCCTATCAGGCAATATATCCGAGTCCAAATCCGCAAGCACAAATAGTGGAAGTGGTGGCGGAATCTTCATCCACTTGAACGGTATCGTCACGATGAACAGTGGTGCGATTACGAGTAATATTGCGAAGACAACAGCAACAAGTAATCCGAATGGCTATTCATTTGCACAAGGTGGTGGCGTGTTTTCGCATGGTAAGTTTCTATTGAATGGTGGCAGTATCTCTGACAATAGTGCCGTGAGTTCAAGCAATCTGCCCGCGCCTGTTGCCTGTGGCGGCGGTGTAGCGGTTCCTGGCGGAACAGAATTTGGCGGTCCAGCAATTAACAGTGGTCCTTTTGCGGGGTTTGTTGATTTAAACGGTGGTGTCATACAGAACAATACAGCGCAGAATCTCGGAGGTGGTGTATTTCTGAGCACGGAAGAAACGACGACCCCGATTAGTGAGCAAGTACCGACGGTTGAATATACCATTGGAAGCGCAAATGCTAGACTATCGGGTAGTCCAATCGTGAAAGACAATAAAAATAAAACGGCAAATGACAATATTTGGCTCATGAAGGATGCCATCTTGACACTGACAGGCGAGATGCAGCCATCAGCAAAAATTCTTGTAGATGGCGCAGATCTTGAATTGGGTTCTGTCATTGCGGAAGCTTCGAATGGCTATATGCTGACACCTGGAGATGCAAGAGTCTTTTGGGGCAACAATGGAGAAATCATCTATGATTATAATGCAGGTAAGATTGTTAAGACAGAAGCGCGAGAGGATGATTATGTTCAGATTGAATCTGCTCTAATTGGTAATATTTCCCAGCAAATTTATTCGGGATCGAAGATTACTCCGGAACCAGAGGTGACACTTGCGGGCACGTCACTACAAAAGGATGTCGATTTTGCATATTCATATGTGGACAATATCAATGCAGGTACTGCAACCATTAAGATTATTGGGCAGGGTAATTATAGTGGGACGGCAACTGCGACATTTGCAATTGAACCAAAGGCGATCGATACGGTCACCGCGCAAGAGATTCGTGCGCGTATCTATACAGGTGTGGAAATGAAACCGGCCGTTCACTTATTGAATGGCGCGATTGAATTAAGCGACGGTACCGATTTTACTTCACTCTATACGGACAATATCGATGTTGGTACCGCAACGATTACCATCACTGGTTGTGGGAATTATACGGGAATGATTCTATTGCCATTTGCGATTCAAAGTGCAGATGCACAGACCATTGTCAATACAGAAAACCAGTTACAATCTGCAATTGACGCAGCAGTCGGTACACCGAATGAACCCGCGAAGATTTATACAAATAAGACCATTGAATTATCAGAGAATCTAAACATTCCCGCAGACAAGTATATTCATCTGATTGGAAATCTGGATGATACTTCTATTGTGGCAACGAGTGTGATAACAAGCTCTGCATTGGAGGCGTTTGTGCGTGTCGAGGGCGGCCTCATTCTTGACAATCTTTCACTGATTGGAAATCAGAAATGTCGTACCGTAATGGTCGCTACGGATGGTGCACTGGAGTTGTCCGCAGACACTTATCTGAAAGGTGGCACAGAGCTTGACGGTGCTGGCATCTATAATTACGGGACACTGTTGCTCCATGGTGGTGTCGTAGAAGACAATAAGAAAACAGGCACACTCGGTAGTATTCCAGGACATGGCGGAGGTATCTACAATGCACAATCTGGTACATTTGTAATGACTTCTGGCTTTGTGCGAGGTAATCAAAATACCCTTGGTGGCGGCATTTACAATGCTGGTACCTTTACCATGATGGGTGGCCTCGTTACGGACAACGGTGCGGTTGGAAATGAATACAATCTCGGTCCTGGTGAAGGTGGCGGCGTGTACAATGCGGGCGATTTTCTGCTCTCAGGCGGCAGCATTGATGTCAATACTGCAACGGAATTTGGCGGTGGTCTGTCAAATGATGGTCATGCGGTGATTCAAGCTGGAAGCATCCGTGACAACGATGCGACACGTGCTGGTGGTGGCATCTACACGAAGCAAGACTTGACACTTGAAGATGGTGTCATTCATGGCAATCGTGCACGTAGCTTGATGATTCTTCGTTTTAATGGTTGTGGCGGTGGTATCTACGTCGCAAATGGTAATTTTGTCATGAACGGTGGCGTGATTGACGAAAATAGTGCGATTAGCACCTATACAAACTCGCTTTACCATGCTGCGATGGGTTGTGGCGGCGGTGTCTATGTATCAAACGACCGAGATAATCCATGTAAATTCACAATGAATGGTGGCATTATATCTGCAAATACTGCAAGTAGTCCAATACAAGGCAAAGAAGCCGGTCATGGCGGTGGTGTCTATGTCCTCGGCGGAAATGCAGCGGAAGGCATCTATCAGTCAGCGCCAGGTTCTTTTACAATGACAGGTGGTCAGGTCACAGGAAATAAAGCCTCCGATACGGGTAGCGGCGTATTTATGAATAATCAAGAAAAGGCAATCAATAGCGGTTCGTTTGCGACACCGATTGGTGTTGATTCCTTTGGACCGACGGTGCTCTCACTCTATGGTTCGGCAGAAATTATTGGCAATGCTGTTGACAATCTATATCTGTGTAAAGGTGTGACTGCGAAAGCATATGCCGCTTTTAGCACAGGCGTAAGTAGCATTGGCGTGACACATGCGCAAGGTGGCGATACACCGATTGTTCAAAGTACGCCAGATTATACTTTGACAGCATCTGATGCTACTGCATTTACTTGTGATGAAACCAAGAGAACGGTGGCTTTTTCGGATTCGAATCGAGCCATTATTCTAAAAGGAATTGAGCTAAAAAGTCAATTTAAAATCAGCTTGACGCAGACAAGTGCTGTGTATACTGGCGCACAGATTCGTCCGGCGGTCAGTGTTGTAGATACGGCAACAGGTCAGACTTCACTCAAAGAAGGTTCTGATTATCAAGTCGTTTGGGGTACCGATACGACAAAAGCTGGTGAAAAGACGATTACTGTAAAAGGGATGGGTAACTATACTGGTACGCTTACTGCGACATTTACCATCAATCCAAAGAATGTCTCTACGCTAAAGGTTTCACCAATACCAGACTACAAATATACAGGTTCTACGATAACCCCTGTATCTGCAATTGTCATCAAGGATGGCAGCAAGACCTTGCTTCGCGGAGAAGATTATAAGATTGTATCTTATGCGAGCAATAAAGAGCCTGGTACTGCAAAGATTACAATCGAGGGTGTTGGCAATTACAATAAGACACGCGTAATCAATTTCAAGATTGGCCCAAAACCGATGAAAGGCTTGTCTATCGCCTCTATTGCAACACAGAAATATGCTGGTAAAGCGATAAAGCCCGTATCGGCAATCTCAATCAAAGATGGCAGTTACAAATTAGTCAAGGATAAGGACTACAAAATTGTATCCTATACCAATAACAATGGACCTGGCATCGGAAAGATTAAGGTGAAAGGCGCTGGCAAATATACAGGCGAGCGCGTAATCAGTTTCAATATTGCACCCAAACAGACTTCCATTTCAAAAATGACAAGTGCCCAAAAGAGTACATTCAGTGTGACTTGGAAAAAGGATACAAAAGTAAGCGGATATGAAGTTGTCGTTGCAACCGATAAGAAATTTACAAAAAACAAAAAGTCTGCGAAAATTTCTTCGTATAAAACAGTGACAAAGAAATTCACAAAATTAAAAGCAAAGAAGACTTATTATGCAAGGGTTCGTTCCTATAAGACAATTGGTGGCAAGAAATATTACAGCCTTTGGAGTACAGTAAAGAATGGCAAAACGAAGTAATGCGAACGATAATCATTTAAATGAAAAGATTCAGATCCATATCAAGGAAGCAGAGCGTAATCTTTTTCAAGATGAGACAAAAAGGCGATATAAGATGGCGCGTCGTAGCAAGACGATTGTCACGCTTTCGGTTGCCTTGCCAATTGTATATCTAATTTGCATCTTGCTCCCAAATGGTCTTACCGAAAATAACACACATTTATCCTTTGCTTGGTATCTTGAGATGATTGGTAAAAATGCCAATACGTTGGCAGGTGTTCTGAGTGGTCAGCCTGCTGGTACAGGTGGTCAGTTCATCATCACACAATATTTAATTGTTGCACTCGTTGGTGCTGCGCTTGCGATTAGTGGCAGTGTCTACCAAGGAGCATTTAGAAATGCACTGGCATCGCCGACAACGCTTGGGATCGAGACGGGTGGTGTGCTCGGTGGCATGATCTTCATCTTACTCTTTTTCACAGATGAGGAATATGGCACAATGACGAAAGGGCAGGCATCTGGTGAGATTCGCTTTCTTGCTGACTACGGTCTGACTTTATTCATACTGATTGGTTGCTTTGTCATGGTTGGCGTTGTACTCGGCGCTTCTAGAATCTTGGGGCGCGGAAAGTATTCTACACTCGGGTTGATTCTATCGGGCGTCATCTTCAGTGGTGGCATTGGCGAAATTTTGGGCTTGATTCAATACCAGATGTTACAGGAAAATATGTATGATACGCGTGTATATGCGATGCGGTTCCTCATGCTCGGCACTTTTACGAAAGCTTTTACAACAACGCAGTTGGTGATGATGGGCATACCAATTCTTACAGGAATTACAATTATCCTGCTTCTGAGACGGAAACTGAACCTGCTTGTCTTTGGAGAAGACGAAGCGCGGACGATGGGCATCAAGGTTGGACTGATTCGTAATCTGACAGTTGGGGTCGTAACTGTACTTACGGCGATTGTCATTACATACTGTGGCATGA
>JAISJM010000128.1 GCA_031261525.1 Eubacteriales Family XIII. Incertae Sedis bacterium | reverse complement strand
CTCGTGCTAGGAATCTCGCAAATGTTCGCAATGATTGTCTTCCCACTATTCCGCAAAAAATACACACGAAAGAAAATCTTCACCGCCGCGATTATCATGATTGCTGTCGGCTATATCGGTTTCTTCATCTCGCCGATGAACATGCTGCCCATTGGAATCTGTGGCGTGCTGATCTTTATCGGCGAGGCATTTATCCAGATTCTCATGCTCATGTTCCTCGCGGATTGTATCGAATATGGTCAGTGGAAAAATGGCAAACGCAACGAGAGTATCACGTTTTCAATTCAGCCATTCATCAATAAAATTGGTGGCGCAGTTGCCAGCGGTATTGTCGGTCTGACACTTGTCATATCCGGAATCAATCGTGCCGAAAAAGTCGTTGATGTCGCGGATTCGGGAATCAGCATGATGAAAGTTGCGATGATGATTCTGCCGTTGGTATTGATTGCAATCAGCTATCTAATCAATATCAAAAAATTTAAGATTGACGAAGTGTTCCATAAGCAGATATTGGACGAACTCACGGCTCGCGGCGATATAGGAGGGGACTCAAAATGATAAATACAGATTTAACAAAAAAGGCGATGATTCTCGCTTATCATGCGCATCACACGCAAGTCGACAAAGATGGTGTCCCCTATATATACCATCCCATTCATCTTGCGGAGCAAATGACAACGGAATATGAAACCATCGCTGCGCTTTTACATGATGTGGTTGAGGATACAGATGTGTCCATTGATGACTTAATCATCGCGGGGTTTCCTGATGAAGTAATCGAAGCTGTTCATTTGCTTACGCATGAAGATGATGTTGACTATTTTGATTATCTAAAAGGCATACGAGCAAATGCAATTGCTACGAGTGTGAAACTTGCAGATCTTGCGCATAATTCGGAAGAGTCAAGACTGACATCACTTGATGAGGCTACCGCGGATCGGCTTCGCAAAAAATATGCAAAGGCGAAGCAATATATGAATGAGACAGTTGCAACAGTTTCAGTACTTTAATATGATTCGAATAGATTCGAATACATATGTACATAAAAAATATACGCTAAAAAACGGAAGTGGTAAGTTCTCCATAACACTTCCGTTTTTTTTATGTGCGATTGCGACATTTGCGAAAATAATAGATTTTTATACCATATCGTAAATAATCAGACCTTTTTTACCCTGCAAGATTGATATACTTACCTCATCAGAAATACAAATCATAATAACAAACATAGTAATGGGGAGGTGAATATATTGGAATTGCTTAATATGCAAGGAATTAGCAAAAGCTTTTTCAAAAACAAAGTCCTTGATAACGTACACTTAAAAGTCAAGGAGGGAAGCGTACATGCACTCATGGGGGAAAACGGTGCGGGCAAGTCGACACTCATGAAGATACTCGCAGGGGTATACAAAGCTGATTCTGGAGAAATCTTTATCGATGGTCAAAAGGTCGAAATTTTATCCCCAACCGCGGCACAGAAACTCGGAATCGCAATGATCCATCAGGAGCTATCCGCTTTACCAGAGATGACGGTAGCTGAAAATATTTTTTTATCCAGAGAACCTGGAAAACTGGGGTTGGTGGACTACAAGAAGATGCATGAAGATACTGCTGTACTGATGAAGACGCTGAAAATCGACATCAGCTCGAAGAAAAAGATGAAGGAACTTAGGGTCGCAGATCAACAGATGGTGGAGATTGCCAAGGCGATCTCACTCGATGCAAGAATCATCATCATGGACGAGCCGACATCAGCGATTACGGACAAAGAAGTCGATACGCTATTTGAGATTATCAGATCACTGACAAAGCAGGGCAAATCAATCATCTATATCAGTCATAAAATGGACGAAGTATTTAAAATCTGTGATGAGATTACGATACTCAGAGATGGTAGTTTCATCGGCACATGGCCCGCGAGTGAACTAGATGATGCGTCATTAATCAAGCAGATGGTTGGACGAGAACTGAAAGATGTATTCCCGAAAGTCGATGTGCCGATTGGTGATAATCTTATTGAAATCAAGAATTTGAGCTGTCACAATCAGTTCGAAGACATTAGCTTCAATGTCAGAAAAGGTGAGATTCTAGGCGTTGCAGGGCTGGTTGGATCTGGACGAACCGAAGTCATGCAGACAATCTTTGGACTTGCACCTTCCGATGAGGGGCAGATTATTTTCGAAGGTAAGGTTCTTAATACAAAGACGCCAACGGACGCAATCAAGCATGGTATCGCATTTGTGACGGAGGATCGTAAAAAAGAAGGCATTATCCCAGATATGGGCGTTGGACAAAATGTGACACTGCCATTTATGAGTCAATTCTGTTCGAAATTTATCAATCAGTATCTTGGATTTATCGTGGATCGCAGAAAAGAAGCGGATACGATTGAAAAACAGATTAAAGCATTGGGCATCAAGACAAAGTCCAGTAAGCAGACAATCGCGTCATTATCAGGTGGTAATCAACAGAAGGTTATCCTTGCAAAATGGCTGACAGGAGATCCTTCCGTGCTGATATTAGACGAGCCAACGAGGGGTATCGATGTCGGTGCAAAAGCGGAGATTTACAAGCTTATGTGTGAGTTTGTCTCTAGAGGTAAGGCAATCATCATGGTCTCTTCTGAGATGCCAGAAGTCATGGGTATGTCGGATCGAATCATCGTGATGAGCAACCGAAAACTTGGCGGCGAGCTGAACCGAAGCGAGTTTAGCCAAGAACGAATTATGGATTTAGCGGTATCGCATTTATAAAGGGGGATGATAACGTGAGTGATGCTATGGTAATAGAAGATCTAAGAGATGTAACAGAAAAGAAGTCTCTTTTTTCTCCAAAAGATTTTTTCTCAAATTTTGGAACGTTGATTGGGCTTGTGTTGGTTGTGCTCGTAATCACAATCATTAAGCCACAGTTCTTAGGATTGGAAAACATATTTAATTTATTAAGACAGACATCGATCAATGGACTACTTGCGCTTGGTATGACGTTTGTCGTCTTGACAGGAGGTATTGATTTGTCCGTTGGTTCTATCGTTGGTGCATCAGGCATTTACGCCGCATTGGTTGCGCAACATTCGGAACTTCCATGGATTGTACCCGTACTCGTTGGTGTCGGGATCGGATTTGTACTCGGCAGTATCAATGGAATTGTCATCGCAAGACTCAGGGTTCCACCATTTATCGCAACGCTCGGTATGCTGAGTATTGCAAGAGGTATTACCTACCTTGCGAGTGATGCGAGACCTGTTCCGGGTCTCAGCCAAGGATTCTTGATGATTGGTGGCGGCAGCGTTGGATTTATTCCAATTCCAGTTATCATCTTAGCTGTCGCGCTGGTTCTCTGCTGGCTCTTACTTTACAGAACGAAGTTCGGTCGTTATATCTACGCTGTTGGTGGCAATGAGACGGCATCTAAAGTATCTGGTGTAAAAGTTCGAAGTGTCGTATGGGCGTCCTACATGATTTCAGGTGCACTCGCAGGACTCGCTGGCGTTGTCCTCACATCGAGAGTTTCGTCTGGATTGGCTCAAGCAGGTACTGGTTATGAGACAGATGTCATCGCAGCGGTTGTAATCGGCGGTACGTCGCTTGCAGGTGGTCGCGGTCGACTTTGGGGCACCATTGTCGGTTTCCTCATCATCGGTGTCATGAACAATGGACTCGATATGATGGCGGTATCCTCCTACTGGCAGTTAATTATTAAGGGCACAATCATCGTAGTAGCGGCGATGATGGATTCATTGAATGATTCCAAATAGTACTAATATTCGCTAACTTATGTTATATTTTTATTGGGTTCTTTAAGGGGAAATGAAAAGGAGTACACAATGAACATGAAGACACAGAAATTATCAAGAAAGATCGTAGCATTATTGATTATCATGACGATGACATTTGCGCTCGCTGCTTGTAGCATGGGCGATCCAGCGACAAAAGATAAATCCGAGAAAAAGGATGATGGCAAGATTGTCGTAGGTATGACGCTCTATAGCCTCAAGAATGAATTTACAGTACGGCTTGCAAATGCCGCAAAAGCGAAAGCCGAAGAACTCGGCGTGGAATTAAAGGTATATGACGGTAATTATGATCCAAGTACCCAGATTAACCAAATTGAGACGATGATTTCGGACGGTGTCGACGGCATCGTGCTCAATCCGCAAGATGCACAGGCGCTTGCTGTTGGTGTCGATAAGGCGGTTGCAGCAGGAATCCCAGTTGTCGGTGTAAACACTCGTGTAGAGAGTGACAAACTGACCAGTTATGTCGGCTCAAAAGACGTCTATGCAGGCGAGCTTGAGATGCAAAATATCGCAGATTTAATCGGTGGCAAAGGCAACATTGTTATTCTAGAGGGACCAATGGGACAGTCCGCTCAAATCGAGCGTAGAGAGGGAATCCAGAATATCCTCGACAAGTATCCTGACATCAATCTCTTGGCAGAAAAGACAGCAAACTGGTCAAGATCTGAAGCGATGACAATTATGGAAAACTGGCTCCAAGCATTTAGTGAAATTGACGCTGTTGTTGGTGAAAATGATGAGATGGCACTCGGTGCACGTCAAGCAATCGAAGCAAAAGGATTGGACATTCCAACAATCGGAGTCGATGGTATCACAGACGCATTGAACGCAGTTGAAGGAAAATCCATGGTCGCTTCTATCTTCCAAGATGGTGCAGCACAAGGTAGCACCGCACTTGAAGTGCTCGTAAATAAGATTAATGGCGAAGATGTAGACGCTGAGTATTGGATTGATTTCGAGCCCGTAACCGTAGAAAATGTCGCAGAATTCAAAGAGCGCGCACAATAGGGAAATTCAAACCTTATTGTGGAATTTCAAACAAAAAGATTCGCAATTCATTGATATACTTTTGTTATCAAAAGAGTTGCGAAACACAGATTATTAGTAATATTGCGCAATTTATTTGATGTACATTGTTAACCGTAAGGCGTAACATTACAACGGAGAAAATAGATTGCGCATATTTTATAGGTAAGGGAGATTGAATAATGATTAAGTATTATGGGGCGGATCCCGAATATTCGCTACAGGGGAAGACTGCAATCATCACAGGCGGTGCTGCTGGAATCGGTTATGCAACCGCAGAATTCTTTGTGAAAAAAGGCGCAAATGTCGTACTTGCAGACTTAAATCCAAAAGTTGACGCGATTGCAAAGGGGCTCGGCGCGTCAAATATCGGTGTAGCAGGCAACATCACCGTTGGTGCGGATCGTCAAGCCGTATTGGACGCAGCAGTTAAGGCTTTTGGTCAGGTTGATATCCTCATCAATTGCGCGGGCATCGTCGCACTTGAAAGTGCCGAGATTATATCGGAAGAATATTGGGATCGTACAATCGAAATCAACTTGAAATCATCGTTTATGATGGCGCAACTCGTCGGTAAGTATTTTATCGACAATGAAGTTGGCGGAAGTATTGTCAATATGGCTTCGCAGGCAGGTGTCATTGCGCTCGACAAACACGTTGCCTATTGTGCAAGCAAAGGTGCAATCATCGCAATGACAAAGGTTATGGCGATGGAATGGGGCAAATACGGAATCCGTGTCAACGCAGTATCGCCAACCGTTGTATTGACAGAACTTGGTCATAAAGCTTGGGATGGTCCCGTTGGTGACGCATTTAAGCTTGAGATGCCATCGGAGAGGTTTGCAGAACCCGATGAAATTGCAGGCGTCATCGCATTCCTCTGCAGTGGTGCAGCAGCGATGATTACAGGACACAATCTACTGATTGACGGTGGATTTACGATTAAATAGACTGTTCTACCCCATATGCGAAGCAGATGGATGGTAGAACGTCCTCGAGGATTCCGCGGCTTTAGCCGCAACGGAATCTACCGGACTGTACCCCATATGCGAAGCAGATGGATGGTAGAACGTCCTCGAGGATTCCGCGACTTTAGCCGCAACGGAATCTACCGGGACTGTACCGGACTGTTCTACCCCGGACAACGTATTTTATTATTAAAAATATAGAAGGAGTATGAGATGCAACGAATTATGAATGATCCAGACAACATCGTAGACGAGATGTTGAATGGATTTGTGAAGACACATAGCGATATTGTAGAAGCAACAAGTGTGAAACGAGTCGTAAAGCGCGTAAACATGTCTACCGATCATGTTGGCGTTGTGACAGGTGGCGGTTCCGGTCATAAGCCAGCATTTATCGGATATGTCGGCGAGAATCTATGCGATGCAGTCGCAATTGGCGAGATTTGTTCCTCGCCAACAGCTGCAGCATTTTTAGATGCGTTCCGTATCGCGGATCAAGGCAAGGGCGTCGCATGTCTGTATGGCAATTATTCAGGCGACAATATGAACGTCAAGATGGCTGTGAAAATGGCGAAAAAAGAAGGTCTCACAATCAAGACCGTGGTTGCAAATGACGACGTAGCATCTGCACCAAAAGAGACGCCAGAAAAGAGACGCGGTGTAGCTGGCGAGATTCTCATGTGGAAAGCTGGCGGTGCCAAGGCGGCACTCGGTGGTAACCTCGATGAAGTCATTGCAGC
>JAISJM010000034.1 GCA_031261525.1 Eubacteriales Family XIII. Incertae Sedis bacterium | reverse complement strand
GCAAGATGCAACTTCATATGTGGCAAGATGCGACCTCGTATGTGGCAAGACGCAACTTCATATGCGGCAAGATGCAACCTCATACGTGGCAAGATGCAACCTCATACGCGGCAAGATGCAACTTCATACGCGGCAAGATGCAACTTCATATGTTGCAAGATGCAACCTCGTATGTGGCAAGATGCGACCACATACGTGGTAAGATGCGACCTCGTATGTGGCAAGATGCGACCTCATATGTGGCAAGATGCGACCACATACGTGGCAAGATGCAACCAACCTTGTGCATTGTGCATTGTGCATTTCACATTTATAGTGATTGATTTGCCATTATTGAAGTGCTTTTAATCGTGAATTAATATTAAATTAAATCAAATCGAGCACATCGTAAATCTTTGCACCAAAGGCTTCTGCCACGCCATCGAAGGTGATTTTACCGTCGTAGGTGTTGACGCCCGTTCGCAGACCAGGATTGTCACATATCGCTCGCGCCAATCCCTTACTTGCCAATTCGAGTCCGAGCTGCAAAGTCGTATTTGTGAGCGCAAATGTCGAAGTTCTTGCGACAGCTCCAGGCATATTTGCAACGCAGTAATGGACGACATCATCGACGATAAATACGGGATCCTCATGCGTGGTTGCTTTGGTTGTCTCGAAACATCCGCCCTGATCAACAGCTACGTCGACGAGTACACTTCCGGCCTTCATCACTTTCAAATCGTTCGCCGATACGAGTTTTGGAGCCTTTCGCCCAGGAATGAGAACCGCTCCAATGACGACATCACTTGCCTTAAGACAATCCAAGATGTTTCCTCTTGTGCTATACAATGTCTGAATTCTTGATCCGAAAATGTCGTCAAGATACGCAAGTCTGCGTGCATTTACATCCAAAATTGTGACATTTGCGCCTAGGCCTACTGCAATTTTGCAGGCTTCTGTGCCAACATTGCCACCGCCGATGATTGTGACATGCGCCTTGGCAACACCTGGTACGCCTGCGAGCAATACGCCTCTACCGCCATATGTCTTTTGGAGATATTTTCCACCTTCGGAAACTGCCATTCTGCCTGCGATTTGACTCATCGGCACGAGACAGGGAAGACCGCCGTCTTTGTCTGTAATCGTCTCATAAGCGACGCCATTTGCACCCGATATGAGAAGTGCATCGGTGAGCGGTTTGTCTGCAGCTAGATGGAGATACGTGTAGAGGATTAGGTCTTTACGTAGATATTGATATTCTGATTCGATTGGCTCTTTCACCTTCACAATCATCTCCGCGCTGTTCCATACTTCTTTCGCTGTGGACAAGATGCTTGCACCTGCCTCGATATATTCTTCGTCTGTAAATCCCGACCCAATGCCAGCGTTTTTTTCAATAAGGACTTTGTGTCCTGCCGCTACATATGCGGTGACACAATTGGGGGTGAGCCCCACTCGGAACTCATTGTTTTTAATTTCTTTTACCAATCCAACGATCATTTTCGTTCTCCTTTCAACTGTTACAATACATTTCTATCTGCATAATTTACGGCAATTATACATCTTTTAAATGAAACGTAAAGGGGAAATTGAGGAATCCTTAGATAAAAATGCAAATAAAAGTTATGCCTAAATAATTAAGGTGGATACGCGCGTCATGATACGTTTGACAAATATCCCATTTCATAAGATACTGTTTATAGCACAGAAATAGGTGCTATAAGGAGGAACTACACAATGGATGAAATCGATAAAAATATACTAAAGACATTGAGATATGACGCGCGGATTTCTTTGAAGAATTTGTCGCAAAGTATCAACTTGTCGTTGCCAGCAACGAGCGAACGCGTGAAGAAATTGGAGCGTAGCGGCGTCATAAAAGGCTATGTCACGCTGCTCAATCCAGAGAAATTTCATAAAGAATTTGCATGCTTTTGCATGGTCGAGCTGAGTAGTCACAATGTTGCCAATGATGAGATTTTTGCGGCATTTGCCAAGAATCATCCAGATATCTTAGAATGTCACCGAATCACAGGGCAGTATGAATATATGCTTAAAATCGCGACAACCTCAGCGAAGGGGATGGAGAAAATACTTGAGGCGATGAAAAGCAAACACGTCATCAACACGAGTACGTTTACCGTCTTGGCGACACACAAAGAGGAAGTGACGATTCAACCAGATCATGCATGATAGATTGTAGAATCGATTGCATAACAAAAGGTGGGATTGGATGCACAATCGAATGCGTGGTCGAATACGTAGCCGAATGCGTATCGATTGCACAACCACATGAATGGTCGATGGCATAATCGGATGCATGATCAAATGCATATCGGGTAGCATGATCGACTGCACAACCGAATAACATGATAAAATATGCACATTGAAAAAGGAAGCACGAATCATGCTTCCTTTTTTCATACATATTATAATACAAAAATTACAATGCAAATGTCGCTATAGCGTGATTAAACCGAGTGAATTCATAACGGATGAAATCAAAATTGCCAATACCATAATCGGTGCTACATATTTGATAAATACGATATACAGACCTTTTCGTTTGAATATGCCATTGGTTTCAATCTCGGATATGACTGTGCTTGGCTTGATGACAAATCCGACAAAGATGCAGGTGAGTAGCGCGACGATTGGCATGAGCACAGAGTTTGTGATAAAATCGCACATATCGAGGAACGACATTCCACCGATGCTAATCATCGAAAGTTTTCCGAATCCAAGTGCGCTTGGGACGCCGAGTACAAACGTGAGACTGAACGAGATGATACATGCCTTGAGTCTAGAGATGCGAAGTTTGTCTGCAAAGATTGAGACAACCGTCTCAAGGAGTGAGATGGACGATGTCAATGCGGCGAAGAGCACGAGAAGGAAGAAAATGGCACCGACGATATTGCCAGATATACCCATTGATGTAAACATTTTTGGCATGGTTACAAACATCATGCCTGGTCCAGCATTGACGGCATTTTCATCCCCGCCCGAAAATGCAAAGACTGCTGGCACAATCATAAGACCCGCAAGCATTGCAACGCCTGTGTCGAACCACTCAATCTGCTTGACGGAGGCCTCAATATGGTCGGACTTTTTCATGTACGAACCGTAGGTAATCATGATGCCCATGGCGAGTGACATCGAGTAGAACATCTGCCCCATCGCGGCTAAAAATAGCGCTGGCGTGAACTTGCTGAGGTCTGGCGTGAAATAGAATTTGATGCCTTCAAGCGCGCCGTCCATTGTGAATGAATAAATGGTAATGCCGATTAAAAATGCAATCAAAAGTGGCATGAGAATCCGCGATGCGCGTTCGATACCATCTTTGACGCCGAGCAATACGACCACACAAGTCAGCGCGAGGTAGATGACAAACCAGATGAGCGGTGAAAATGTGCCGCCGATGAAATTGTTAAAATATCCATCTGCTGCGGACGCCGTCCCCTGTCCTGTTACAAATGCAACAAAAAACTTTGCAACCCAGCCACCGATGACGCAGTAATATGGCGTGATGATGATGGGAATAGCCGCACAAATGATGCCAACGAATCCCCATTTATGCTGCAGCATACTGAATGCTTGAATCGCACTTTTGCCAGTCTTTCTGCCGAGCGCAATCTCCGTGACCATCAAGGTGAACCCAAAGCTGATGACAAGCAATAAATATACGATGAGGAACGATCCACCGCCGTATTTTGCTGCCAAATATGGGAATCTCCAGATATTTCCTAGCCCAACTGCGGAGCCCGCTGCGGCGAGTACAAAGCCGATTCGATTGCTAAACGAAGAACGAGTATCACCCGCTTCTGGTTTATGCGTGCTCTCCTGAAAATCGTGCTTATATTCGTTGATGATTTTGTGCTCACTGTGCTTGTGGTTCTGCTCATTTTTACCTGACATAATGTCTCCCCGATTACTCTCTAATCTCCATAACATCGCTGAAGATTCCTCTTAGAAATAGCCTAGTTCCTCTTGCAATTTTTCCAGCGGCAGCCCAATTACATTGCTCATACTGCCATCGATGCCAATGATATTGCGCCTCCAACTTGTTTGTATCCCATAAGCGCCTGCTTTGTCCATCGGACTACCTGTCCCAATATAATCCCAGATTTCATCATCTTCATAGTGCGAAAATGTCACGATTGTCTTGTCGTAGAACATTTTCTGCGTTGCTTGATTGATACTGTGATTTGACTTATTTTGTATACCTTCATCCGTTTTGTCATTGCGAGTAGGCAGGTTCGCTAGGTAGCAACCCGTATATACTTCGTGTGTCCGGCCACGCAGTAAACTCAAAATGCGATAGGCATCGTCTTCGTCTTTAGGCTTGCCAATAATCTCATCATCACAGACGACGATTGTATCAAATGCAAGAATCGCAACAGATGAATCAAACAGGTTTTGTGATTTTCGCAAATCCCCGTGGCATATGGATTCAGATTCGTCCAGTCGCTTAGCATTTTCCAAATCTGGGGGATTATCCCTATCTAAACTTTCAAATTGCCTCACAACATCGGCGCCTTTGCATAATGCAAAATACATGCTCACCTGATATGGCTTGAGGAAATCGCCACCAATAGGCAAGATCTCATCGACATCTGACGCGATAATGCCTGCTGGCTCAATGCCGATATTATTTAGCAGAGCCAATCTTCGCGGTGATTTTGATGCGAGAATAAATTGTTTTCTATTATAATCTTGTGTATTCAAAAGCAACCTTCTTTGTGTTTAGGATATCGTTGTGGTGTGAATGTAGTTTATCATCATTGTCTCGTGCGAATCCGATCATTTAATTCTCTTCCTAACTCGATTTTGGACGCGAAAACAGGCATTATTGTGTCCAAAATCTAGTTAGGAAGAGAATTCTGAGATGTGAGTGGCTCGGGTGACACGTTAGGGTGTCCCGTTAGGTTCTCCCGGTAGCTTCCTCTGCGGCTAAAGCCGCGGAAGCCTCGAGGGGAACCTACCAGACACTCACTGCGTTCGGGTGGTTAGGGTCTCCAGGACAAGATTTGCAAGTTCGTCGACGCGGCTGTTCATCTTCAATGACACGAGAAACTCATCTTTCGATAGCCCACTACCATTTCGCTCTATGAATTTTTTGTAAAGCGCGTCAACATTGGTCGATGGTTTGCCTAAATCTACATGTCCTTTAATCTTCACGTAGCTCATGTGATGCCCATCGATGAGCTCCAAAATTCGTTCCCAGAGATCTTGGTTTTCGACAGGCTTCTTTGCAGATGTAATCCATCCTTTTTTCTTCCAGCTTACATACCACTTCTTTGCGAGACAGTCGATGAGATAGGCGCTATCTGAATGCACTTCGATTGTCTGTGCTGGTTTGTTGACGGCTTCTAGAGCGGCAATCAATGCACACATCTCCATGCGATTGTTTGTCGTATCGCGTGCGCCACCGGACAGCTCTTTTTTGTGATCCTTGTATGTGAGGACTGCGCCGTATCCGCCGACATTTGCCTTGCCACGTTCGTTTCCGCGGCATCCACCGTCTGTGTATATCCGTAGAATGTTGTCCATTTGCATACCTTTCATAAATTTGTGCACAATAGAGTCTATTATATCATAAATTGGATTTATAACAAAAAAATATTTCGGAACCTTGCTCGTTTATGTAGCAAAGTCCCGAAAAATAAAGAAAGAAAATGATCTCAGAAGATGCAACAGCCATGAGGGGTATTGTTGTTGTTTTCAGTGGCATTCATTGCAGTCATATACAATATACAAATAGTCACATCTTCATTAATCCTGCGCCTGACAAAATCTACTTCTTCGCCCATCTAGCATAGAGGGTATGTGCTTTTGCAGTGTTCAACTTTGTCGCGGTTGTAACCTTTGTACCGCATTTTGTCTTGCTTGTCGTATACCAACCCTTGAATGTATAGCCTGCCCTCTTCGGTGTAGCTGGCAATGCATACTTGGCTGCAAATGTTACCGATTTCTTTGACGATTTCACCTTGCCAATTTTACCACCATTTGCATTGTACGTGATGGTATACTTATTGGCAGTCCATCGCGCATAGAGGGCATGTGCTTTTGCTGACTTCAAGACAGTATCTTTCGTAACTTTTGAACCGCCTGTTGTGATGTAACCATTGATATAGACAATCATCGGACCACTGCCGTCGTCAATTGTAAACTGATTCACGGTACCATTTTGTTCAGCAATCATATTGCTTACCGTACCTTGTGTCTGAATCAATAGCCCTGTATTTGCGGGAGAGCCTGCCAACGCCGTTGCTACTTTCGTTGGCTTTACAGGTTGAATCGTCTGATCTAGCACGGTGACTTTTGATACAGCGAGTTGTACTTCACCCTGATAATTGGATAAAGTTCCAGTCACACGAATATTCTGTCCCTCAAATACGCCTTCTGATACAGGGAATAAATTAATACCACCTGTTGCATCCTGCATGTAGATACAATCGAAGAATCCTTTGTTGCTATCAGGATTTGTGCTCTGCGTGTTTACAGATGCGGTCGCAGTACCCTCAAGGGTAACAATACTTCCTGGCGCAAGTGTTTTTGCATCTGCAATTGTGCTAACGGTTATTTTAGGAACGGTTCCAATCGTTTTTAGGAGATTATTTAGAATCGTATAATTGCTATACTGCAAGGATCCTGCATTATCTAAATCAACCTTGATTTCGAAGTTACTCATGAATGCGCCACCCGCTGCAATGACTAGCGATGTCTTGTCGCCATGCGTCACCGTCTCTGTTGCATTCAATAATACAGTTCCCTCGCCTTCCCCATATCGAGGAAGTTTCTGTTCCTTATCCGCTAGTCCATAGCCATCTTTATCGCGATCAACAGACTCGGTTGTTGGTGCGCCATTAATCAGTGGGGATACACTTTCAGGAAGTATATTTGTAGCATTGCCAGCTTTCACAGCGCCATTGCCTGGTGTTGCTTTTACAAGGGACAGTTTCGCTTGTGTATAATTGAATCTTTGATATAAGTTGTTTTCTTTCCAACATCTTTCATATCCCCCACTGATACAATATCACTCTGGTACAACGGATTTATACATATTGGTAACAAATAATCTATTCCAAGTGGAAATCAATGGACCTAGTCCAACCGCTGCTAGAAATGTCACTAAACCGATGGGACCACCAAGCACGAATCCAAGCAATAAGAAAAAACTATCCGTAATGATACGAGCAAAAATAAATTTCATTTTTGACTTCTCTGCGATTACTAAACTAATAGCATCATAGGAACCTGCGCCAATATCTGCACCTGTATATAGGGAAATGCCCAAGCTATAGATGAGCAGTCCGAACACCAATAGACAAATTCGGACTCCCATCTGATCGAAAGAAATCGGTATCACATGAATCAATTTTACGAATAAATCTATAATAAATCCTGTCAGAAAAATATTTATCAATGAGCCAATTCCAATTAGTTGTGGTGAAAGAAACCAAATCAGAATACCAACGACAACGCTAAAGAGTAATTGATAAATGCCTAATGAAAGTCCTAAATGATTCGCGCCACCCAGATTGGAGGCGGTGAAAGTATCTGTGCCAAAATTTGCTGTAATCAATGTCGCTGCGCCCATTGCGAGACACATCGTTCCAATGAGTGCAAATGCTATTTTAACGATTAACGTTCTATTCATAAACATCCTTATGCTATCAGCGTCTCAAGACCTACAACCATCATGTCGTTAAAGGTTGTCTGTCTTTCTTCTGCGGTTGTACTATCTCCAGTAACCAATGAATCTGAAATCGTCATAATGCCAAGTGTCTGCACATTAAATTTTGCTCCGAGATAATACAGTGCGGCAGCTTCCATCTCGACAGCCTTTACGCCCATCTTCCCTAATTTCATCGTTTCTTTTTCAAAATTGTTGTAGAATAAATCTGCACTCAACACGCTACCGACATGTGTTGTAAAACCATTTTCAAGTGCAATATGATATGCAGTATGTAATAATTCATAATCTCCAATTTGAGGAAAATCAAATTGCGGAAAATCATTCTTTATGATACTTGATGTTGTCGCAGCGGCTTGTGCGATGACAAGATCGCGGACATTTACATCCAAGGAAATGGATCCTGCTGTTCCAACCCTTATTAATTTCTTCACACCATACTCGGAAATCAATTCCTGTGCATAGATAGAAATAGATGGAATACCCATTCCTGTTCCCATTACGGACACTTTTTCACCTTTATAAAGGCCTGTAAATCCAAGCATGCCACGCACCTGATTGAATTGAAAGACCTCTTCTAAAAAGGTTTCTGCGATATATTTCGCACGTAAAGGATCTCCGGGTAAAAGAATTTTATCTGCAATCGTTCCGCGTTTTGCTTCTATATGTATGCTCATTTTATCTCCTAAATTCTATTCAATGTTTCTTTAACAAGTGACTTAAACTGGACTTTGACTCGATTTGTCGTCTCAATCACCTCATCATGTGACAGGTTCGCTTGCATCCCTGCTGCCATATTTGTAATTAATGAGATACCAAGAACACGTAATCCACAATGAACAGCAGCAATCACCTCTGGCACAGTAGACATACCAACGGCATCCGCGCCTACTATTCGTGCGAACCGTACTTCCGCAGGCGTCTCGTAGGTGGGACCGCGAAAGCCCATATAGACACCTTCTTTCAGGTTTAAATTTAGCTCTTCTGCGACAGCCTTTGTGATTATCTGATATTCTGCATCATATGCGTGTGACAAATCTGGAAAACGTGGTCCAAAAGCATCTTCATTTTTACCAACTAATGGATTCGCACCCATGAAATTGATGTGATCTTGAATCAACATCAAATCGCCAGCAACAAAAGACTCGTTGCATCCGCCGCAGGCATTTGTGACGATAATCGAATGTGCCCCGAGATCCTTCATCACTCGAACTGGATATACAATTGAATCCATTGTATGTCCCTCATAATAATGAAAACGACCTTGCATCGCGATTACTTTTTTTCCTCGCAAGGTTCCATAAACAAGTCTACCAGCATGACCTGTAACCGTTGATATCGGGAAATTTGGAATTTGTTCATAGGGGATGATGACAGCATTCTCGATTTCTTCTGCCAATTCACCCAACCCCGATCCTAAAATAAGACCAACCTCAACCTCGTGTACACCAATCAGACGTAATGTTCTCTTTGTCTCTTCTAATCTCTCAATTAAACTCATCCATTGCCTCCATTATTTCAATTGCTCATAAAAGCTCGTTCCATTCTCCGTTGGTGATACCCCAAAATTTTCGGCAATGGTTGCTGAAATATCTGCAAAATGCCCAATAGGCAAGATTCCGCCATGTGTGAATTTTTTGCTGTATATCAGCAATGGTACATATTCTCTCGTATGGTCTGTGCCAAGATAGGCTGGGTCATTTCCATGATCGGCAGTAATCATCAACAAGTCATCTGGGCGCATCGCATCAAACACCTCTGGTAGCCGCGCATCAAATTCTTCGAGCGCCATTGCATAGCCTGCTGGATCACGTCTGTGTCCATATAGTGCATCGAAATCCACAAGATTAAGGAAGCTTAGACCCGTAAAATCTTTTTTTATGACTTCGATTAATTGATCCATACCATCCATATTGCTCGTCGTTCGAATCGCATTTGTAATTCCTTGTCCATTGAAAATGTCATTAATTTTGCCAATCGCAATGACATCATCCCCTCTTTCTTTTAGAGAATCCAATACGGTATGACCAATTGGGTCCAGCGCATAATCATGGCGATTTGATGTTCTTGTAAAATGCCCAGGAGTACCAATATAAGGTCTCGCAATGATTCGCCCAATCACATAGGGAGGGGCTAATGTAATTTCACGAGCGTAAGCACAGATATCATATAATTCTCCAAGTGAAACCACATCTTCATGTGCTGCAATTTGCAAGACGGGATCTGCAGAAGTATAGATTATGAGCTCACCCGTCTCCAACTGCCGAGGGCCAAATTCATCAATTACTTTTGTTCCAGAATATGGACGATTCGCCGCTCTTATTACTTTGCGACCTGCAAACTTTTCTATTTTTTGCAACAAATCTTCGGGAAAGCCATCGGGGAAAACTTGAAAGGGCTCATCGATTTTAAGCCCCATGATTTCCCAGTGCCCTGTCATCGTATCTTTTCCGACAGATTCTTCTTCCAGCTTCGTGACATAGCCAATTGGGGCTGATTCTTTTTCGATGCCTTTCATTGGTGTATCTCTTGGGATATTCCCTAGTCCAAGTTTTGTCATATTTGGTAAATTCAAATTTGCAGATGCGGCAATGTGACCTAATGTATCACTGTTCACATCACCATATTTTTCGGCATCAGGAGCTTCTCCGATACCAACTGAATCAATAACAATTAAGTGTACACGACTAAACATTTCTTTAACTCCTATTTTGATTTAATATAATTAACGCCATCTGCTTTTGGAGCGCTTGCTTTACCAAGGAAACAAACAAGAACGACAACCGTCAGCACATACGGTGAAACTTGCAGGTAGATTGAGGGGATATTCTCAATTCCAGGCAACTGTGCACCAATAACGGCTAAGCTTTGGGCAAGTCCAAAGAACAGAGAAGCACCCATCGCGCCAATTGGATTCCATTTGCCAAAAATCATTGCAGCCATTGCAATAAACCCTTGTCCGACGATGGTACTGGCTGAAAAATTTACAGAAATCGACTGTGCAAAAACCGCGCCACCGATTCCACCAAGTAAACCAGAGAATAAAACACCCGCATAGCGCAACACATACACATTGATACCTAGCGTGTCTGCCGCTTGTGGATTTTCACCCACCGAACGCAACCGCAAGCCAAAACGTGTTTTGAAAAGAACATACCATGAGACAAACGTGATGACAATTGCTAGAAATGCAGGGATGGAAGCTTTCGTAAATAAAATATCGCCTAATACTGGAATTTTATTCAGACCAGGTACTTTATAGTATCCAAATTGTTCACGAATATTGTCGGTCTGACCTTTTCCATAGAGCACCTTTACTAAAAATACTGCAAGTGCAGGAGCAAGCAAATTGATGACCGTGCCGCTGATGATATGATCTGCACGCAAAGTCACTGTCGCTAAGGCATGAATTGCTGAGAAAACAATTCCGACAAGGCCACCGACCAAACTCGCGATCCACGGCGTCATAGACCCCAGTGCGGGTGCAAAGGTTAAGTTGAATACGATTGCACCAAATGCGCCCATTACCATAATGCCTTCTAAACCGACATTTACAATTCCAGCACGCTCAGAGAAGGTTCCTCCTAGCGATGTGAAAATTAATGGTGCAGAATACACAAGTGTTGAGGATATAATGATTGTTAAGACTGCAATAATTGACATTAAAGTTCACCTCCTTCTGAGATAACCACTTTATCTTTTGGATTATCTTTCACTTTTCGCGCAGGGCGTTTGCTTAATATCAATTGAATCAAGTATTTTACACCTACAAAGAAGATAATGGAAGCAATCACAACATTCACAATTTCTGGTGGAATACCAGCGATATTCATTCCAGCAGATCCTATTTTTAAGACTGAAAACAATAATGCCGCAAGTAATATGCCAATTGCACTACCCGAACCGAGTAAAGATACCGCCATGCCATCATAACCAATAGATAAGGAAGCACCTTGTGCAAAGAAATTTTCAAATGTTCCAAGTCCCTCAATCACGCCACCAAGTCCTGCTAATGCACCTGAAATAATCATGGATAAAATGATGGTTCGTTTGCTCGAGATACCAGCATATTCACTCGCATAAGGATTGATTCCAACACCACGTATCTCAAAACCTAGCGTTGTTTTCTTCATTAAGAACCATACGATAACGAGCCCAATCAGCGCAAAGAAAATGCCTAAGTTCAGTCGAGAACCACCAGCTAAATCTGTCAACCAATCCGCTCGTAGTGTCGCATTTGCACCAATTTTCTTTGTACTATCCATCGATGTCATAATCTCTCTACTGAATACATTGTGAAGTAAGTGATTGCCTACATATAGAAACACATAATTCAACATAATCGTAACGATTACTTCACTTGTTCCGAAAAATGCGCGCAGGACACCAGGAATCGCAGCGGCCATCGCTCCAGCCAAAGCGCCAATTAGGACAGCAAGCGGTAGCATTATGAATCTCGGCATATCTGGATTACTCAAGGCAAACCATGTACTTGCTACCCATCCGCATAGTGCTTGCCCTGAAAGACCAATGTTGAAAAAGCCTGCTGAATTTGCTACAGAGAATCCTAGAGCCGTAAAAATAAGTGGTGTTGCTTGACGTAGCGTCTCACCAATGGATCTTGGCGTACCTAGTGCTGATGTAAACAATGAACGGTATCCATTCAGTGGATTGTATCCAAAGACCAGCATGATAATAGCTCCTAGGATTAAGCCGAATACTACTGAAATTACAGGAATCATTCCTGAATTTAAATTTAGTTTCTTCAACATTTTTTACTCCTGCTCAACTTTTGTATTATCTAATAATTCTTTCTGTGCCTTTTCTAAACTAGAGCCTGCCATCAATAGACCTAATTCTTGCTCTGTCGTTGACTCAGATGTAACGATTCCAGCAATTTTGCCATCATGAATTACAGCAATTCGGTCAGACACATTGAGGATTTCATCGAGTTCAAAACTTACAACCAATACAGCCTTGTTTAGATTGCGTTGATCTATCAATCGCTTATGAATGTATTCAATTGCACCTACATCCAGTCCTCTTGTTGGATTTGCAACAATTAGCAGCTCTGGATTTCGGTCAATCTCACGAGCAATAATCGCTTTTTGCTGATTACCACCGGACAGGGCACTTGCAGGAACCGTTTCATTAACGGTTCGTACATCAAACTCCTCAATCAGGGAAACGGCATGACTATTCATATAGTCATAGTTTAGGATACCAATGCGGCTGCAGGGCTCTTTATAGTAGGTTTGTAAAGCCATATTTTCTGCTAATGTCATTGGTAAGATAAGCCCGTATTTGTGGCGATCTTCTGGCACATGTCCGACACCACGCTCGGTGATATTGCGTGGGCAACGATTGGCGATATCTTCGCCATTAAGTTTAATGCTACCACTCTCAACTTTTGTCAATCCCGTCAACGCTTGAAGCAATTCAGATTGTCCATTACCATCAATTCCAGCAATACCAACAACTTCGCCAGCGTGCACCTCAAGACTTAATCCTTTTACCGCATCGAGTCCTCTTGACTCCTTGACTACTAAATTTTCAATTGATAATACGACTTCTTTTGGATTTGCAGGTTCTTTCTCCGTCGTAAAAGACACTTTTCTGCCGACCATCAAATCAGCAAGTTCCTGTGAAGACACACCAGCTACATCAACGGTATCGATACTCTTACCACGCCTGATGACGGTACAACGATTTGCGGACTTTCGAATTTCGTCTAGTTTATGCGTAATGAGTATAATCGATTTTCCTTCTTTAACCAGTTCCTGCATAATGGTAATAAGCTCATCAATTTCACTTGGTGTAAGAACCGCCGTTGGCTCATCGAAAATCAGAATGTCAGCACCACGATATAATGTCTTTAGAATTTCGACTCTCTGCTGCATGCCAACCGAAATATCTATTACCTTTGCTTCCGGATCTACATCAAGTCCATATTTTTTTGATATCTCCTTAATCTCCAATATTGCTTTTTTATAATCTAATTGCCCCCTATGAATCGGTTCACTACCTAATACAATATTTTCTGCAACGGTGAACGCATCAACCAGCATAAAATGCTGATGTACCATACCAATGCCAATATTGTTTGCAACGGTTGGACTACTAATCGATACAGGGTCTCCATTTATTAAAATTTCGCCACTTGTTGGTTCAAGTAGTCCTGATAATATGTTCATTAAAGTTGATTTTCCTGCACCGTTTTCACCCAATAGTGCATGAATTTCACCCCTACGTACTTTCAAATTTATATTGTCATTTGCTTTAAATATTCCAAATTCCTTTGTGATATTCCGCATTTCAATGACGTACGCTTCTCTCTCCACAACAATCACACCTTTCTGTATTTGGGGATATATAAATCGTGTCGATAATCATAATGAATGGATTCGAGGAGAATATGCTCCTCGATTTCATTCATTCAATATTCATCATTTCTTATTCAGCGAGTCCAGTTGGAACTTTAATCTCGCCATCGATAATTTCTTCACGAGCATTGTCTACTTCGCTGATTACGTCATCAGATAAATTGTCATTTGCAAGGTCGACACCACCAGCCTTGATTCCATAAGTTTCAACTTTTCCACCTGGGAAATTACCATCTTGAGCGAGTTTGTTAATCGCAATGACGGTAGCGCCAACACCTTTTGTTGTTGAGCAAAGTGTTAAATTGCTTTCTTTCCCATCATTTGCTTTGTATGCACCCTCTTCGATTTGATCACGATCAACACCAATAATCCAAACTTTATCAGCAGCATCACTTGCTTTTCCTTGATTGATTGCAATTGCTTCTGAAAATGCACCAGCACCTGTTCCACCTGCTACTTGGAAGATGATATCGCAACCGCCAGCATACATTGCTGAAGCAATTGTCTTACCTTTTGCGGGATCACCATAGGTACCTGCATATTCAACGACTACTACTGCGCTAGGATTTACTGCAGCGATACCAGCTTCGAAACCAGCTTGAAAGCGACCAATGACCGCACCTTCTGTTCCGCCAATAAAGCCAATCTTCTGTGTTTTTGTAGTCTTTCCTGCTGCAACTCCTGCAAGATAGGAGCTTTCATTGTCAGCAAATACTGCAGATGCAACATTATCAAGATCTTCAATGACGTCATCAACAATGACGAAATTGGTATCCGGGTTCTGCTCCGCCTCAGATAAAATGGCTTCCCTTAATGCAAATCCAATACCATAAATGACATCGAAATTTGCTTGTACAGCTTGATCAATATTTGTAATAAATTCTGATTCATTTCCTGATTGAAAATAGTCATACCCGCCGACACCTTTTTCAAGTCCATTTTCCTCGCCCCATGCCTGCATACCTTCCCATGCAGATTGGTTAAAAGACTTATCATCGACGCCACCAATATCTGTCACAAGTGCGGATGAAAATGTTGATTCTTTCTTTGAATCATCGTTCTTACTATCACTGCTACTTGCACCCTTTGCCCCACATGCAGATAACGTTAGAACCATCATTACAGCAAGGACACCTAAACTGACTCTAGTTGTTTTTTTCATTTTATTTCTCCTCCGAAAATGAATATGGAAGTAATGCTTCCACTGTTGTTGTTACATAATGACCATCCCCGGCAACTAATGTAACAGGCATATTTGGATCACAGAATTCGGACATCACTTGGCGACATGCACCGCATGGTGAGATGGGCTCTTTCGTATCGCCACTCACTATAAGATGTAGGAATTCTGTTTTTCCCTCTGACACTGCTTTGAAAAAAGCTGTCCGTTCAGCACAATTGCTTAATCCATAAGAGGCATTTTCTATATTACATCCTTTGAAAATTGTGCCATCCTTTGCAACCAATGCTGCGCCAACACGGAAATTTGAATATGGGACATAAGCATGTTCTCTTGCATCGATTGCCATCTGAACCCATTCTTTGTTTGGCATTTTCTCCTCCACTAATATTCTGAATTCACCTGCTCGCCTTTCATGATTGCCACGCCATTACTCGTACCAATTCGGCTGGCGCCAGCTTCAATCATGGCAATCGCTTCTTCATAATTATGAATTCCGCCACTCGCTTTGACTTGCAACTCATTGCCAACAATACGCTTCATTAATTTAACATCATCAATCGTTGCGCCTCCTGTAGAAAAGCCGGTTGATGTTTTAACAAAATCAGCTCCCGCGCTTAATGCCAACTCGCAGGCGAGAATAATCTCATCCTTTGTCAATAATGCAGTCTCAATAATCACTTTTACAATTGCTTGATGATTGCTTGCATCAACGACAGCTTTGATATCGTCTTCTACAATCTTTGTCTGCTGACATTTTAAAGCGCCAATATTGATGACCATATCAACCTCATCTGCGCCATTTTCAATTGCATTTTTCGCTTCAAATGCCTTTGTTTCGCTTGTATTTGCACCTAATGGAAATCCAATTACCGTACAGACTTCGCTTTGACTACTTAATAGGCGTTCATGTGCCAATCCAACCCATGTTGGATTAATGCAGACACTTTTGAAGTTGTATTCCTTTGCTTCATCAATCAATTTCAGGACATCTTCAATTGTGGCGTCTGATTTTAGTAACGTGTGGTCTATCATTTGATTCAATTCCATTTTTTCACCTCTCTATTCAATTACGGCGTGAATCAAGATTGGTTCAACTCCGTCTTTACCAATTTGAATGCTCTGATATAATAAATCTTCAATATCTGAAACATCTGATTGATTGCTATAAATTGTCATGATACTGTCGCCTGTGCTTACGGATTCGCCAACTTTTTTATTCAGCTTTAGTCCCACAGCGAAATCAATTTTATCGTCTTTTGTCTTTCTGCCTGCACCAAGCATCATTGCGGCTTTACCAAGGTTATCTGCAACTAATTCTGCGATAATGCCCGTTTCTTTCGAAAGAAATTCTATTTCATACTTTGCTGTCATAAACTTTTCTGGAGAATCAATATAGCTGATATCGCCGTGCTGATTTTCTACCAATTCTTTGAATTTTTCTAGAGCACGTCCATCCACCAAAGCCTCATGTAACAAGGTTCTAGCCTCTTCGAGTGTTGCACTTACACCTGCTAATACAACCATCTGACTTCCCAATGTATAGACAACTTCCATCAAATCTTCTGGACCTCTATTATTTAGTGCGTCAATCGCTTCAACCATTTCAAGTCCATTTCCGATTGCATTGCCTAGTGGCTCGCTCATATCACTGATAATCGCTTTCGTGTGACGATTTGAACGTTTTCCAATCCGTACCATCGTTTCAGCAAGTCGCTTCGCATCGTCAATTGACTTCATAAAGGCGCCATCGCCAACGGTTACATCAAGCACAATGGCATCAGCCCCCGCTGCAATTTTTTTACTCATGATTGAGCTTGCAATCAGAGGAATGGAATCAACCGTTCCCGTCACATCACGTAGTGCATAAAGTAATTTATCGGCTGGTGCCAATTCGCCAGATTGCCCGATTACAGCAACGCCAATCTCATTCACGGACTGAATAAATTTCTCATCACTCATTTCCACTTGGAAGTTTGGAATGGATTCAAACTTATCAATTGTGCCACCCGTATGGCCAAGCCCACGGCCACTCATTTTTGCGACTGGAACACCTACGGAGGCGACAAGTGGTGCAAGTACCAATGTGGTCGCATCACCAACGCCGCCCGTTGAATGTTTGTCCACTTTTATTCCCTCTATCGATGATAAATCAACAACATCACCAGAATAAGCCATCGCCATCGTTAAATTCGTAATCTCATCATCAGTCATATCTTGAAAATATATTGCCATTAACAAAGCACTTACTTGATAATCTGGAATCTCTCCCGCAGCATAACCTCCAATAAAAAAATCAATTTCTTCTTTTGTCAAAACCGCCCCATCTCTTTTCTTCTGAATCAAATCAATCATTCTCATTAAAATACCTCTTTTTCTATGTTGCGAAAATTAACATGGGGATATCTTATAGGAATTATTGCCCACATGTTACAATTCCTTTGCATTCGCAATGCAAAATTTTCGTTATATGCATGCCAACTTTTTTGCATTTTTTTCATTTAATATATTTAATTGTGAAAATTCACAATTGCAAGGGTTGACTTCGATTACAAAAAGATGTAATTTATAACTTACTACCTACTAATTTCATATGAAATGAGGAAATGATATGTTGGTATCAAATAAGAATGTGAATATCCCTGCCTTTGAGAGTTTTCGGACACACGAATACTTTAAGAATTTAAAAAAAGAAGAGTTTGATGAAATTGCAAAACATGTTTTTTTACGTGAATACAAAGCGGATCATTATCTCTTTGATGAAGGGGATCGAATGGATCGTTTCTTCGTCTTAGTTGAAGGTGTGGTCAGATTAGAGCGACTCGATCCCACGGGAGATTTCTATTTCTATGACTATATTTTCACAAAGAATGCATTTCCGTCTGAAGGTTTATGTTGTCGCACCACATATAATTTTTCTTGTGTAGCCGTGACAAAAGTCATTATATACTATTTCCCAATTGAAATCCTAGAGAAAATATTGCGCAACAATCCATCGCAATGTCTCTATACGGTAAATGTCTTAACACGAATCATTCAAGATTATGAACTTCGCATCCAAAATCTATCAACGAAAAATGCGCATGATCGTGTCGAACAAAGCCTGTTCTATCTTCGGGATCATGTTAGTGCAAAACTTGATAACAGAACGAGTAAAGTGGCAATTCCGATTACAATTAACGAACTATCGCTCAATGCAAGTACCACTCGTGAAACGGTACGCCAAGTACTCAAAGAGCTCATAGATATTGGTGCTGTAAAATACGAAAATAAGACTTTATTTTTTCTGGATAATAAGGGATATTGACAACACGAAGACATGAAAAAAGCAACCCCCAGAGGAATTATCTCTAAATCCACTCAGGGGATTGCATAAATATTTATACGCTCATTTCATTTTTAATTCCAAGAATCATCCAAGCGCTTTTTGATATATGCGCCTACTTCTTCCTCTTGAATATTGAGAGCATTTGCGAGCTCTTTTTCCAAAAGAGATTTCACGACTGTAGCATATTCGGTCTCTTGTGCATGCACCGTACGGATTTCGCCCGAGGCTGTATGCGTGCGCAGATAATGAGTCTTTATGACGCGAATCCATTCGAGCGGTTCCTTTGAATCAGCGGCGGCTTTATAACATCCGATTCTATATTTGTCATTTGGACCTTGAATTGCCGGGATAAATTCCATACGCTCAATTAGCTCAATTGCTTCTTCTCGTGACATAACATCTCCTTTTTATTCGCATATTGCTTTCCATGTAAGATATAATACAGCAAAAGAGACACGATAACAATGCCTGTTTCAATCAAGTACATCGGCACAAAACCCTGCTGTGCGGCAATCAATCCCATGAGTAATGGGCCGAATCCCATGCCAAGATCGTTGCATACAAAGTACGTCGAAGTTGCGGTGCTGATACGATGGTGGGGTACGGCATTTGCCGCGATTACTTGCCCCACGGTCAATATATTGCCATAGCCAAGCGCCATGAGGATTGCCGCGATGATTAATAACACCAAATTATGTGTGAGTGCAACGGACAACAGCGCAAGCGCATAAAATATAATGGCCGGATACATCACAATATTGTCGCCCTTTTGATCGAGGAGCTTGCCCGCGAGTGGACGCACGACGATAATGACCGCGCCATAGACGATGAAAAATACAGACGCATAGCTGAGCATGTTCAGCTCTATCGTATAGGAATCAAGAAATGCAGTGACGCCTGTGTAGCAAATGCTCATGATGAAAATGATTGCAGCAATGGGCATCGCCTTCTTCTCAAAAATGTCTTTAATGGTATGCCTCGCCTGAATCGCCGCGAATTGTTCGTCTGTGAATACAGGCGCCGCAATCTTCATAAACAAAATCAAGATCAGCGCAAATAGCGCAAGCACCGAGCATGCAACGAAAAGAGCCTGATATGAAAACCGATGAATAAAGAACAGTCCGATAAATGGACCAAATGCAGTTGCAACAACGAAATTGAGCGAGAAATAACTCATGCCCTCACCGCGCCGACTGAGTGGAATGATGCCAGTCACAACCGTAACCAATGCATTGTGGAATATCCCGAACATCGCGCCATGGAAGAAGCGAATAATCAAAAATGCAATGATATTTACAGGAATCAGATAAGCTAATCCAATCACAAAGAAACCTGCAGCACCAAAAATCACCGTCTTTCTGCGACCAACCAATTCGACATATCGTCCTGAAAGCAAGCGTCCACACGCGCTACCAATTACAAAAACGCCAGCAACAAGTCCTGCCATGCTTTCATTTACATGGTATGTCGTCACAGCATAGACTGCAAATGTCGTCATTGTGATATAAAATACCAGTGAAAAAAACAACCCAGAAATGGTTGCGATGATAAAATCTTTCGTCCAAATTCGCTCTGAATTTATAGCTGAATTTATAGTGTCGTTCCTATTGCCGTTCATAGTGCCTCCTTATTTATTTGTATCGTAAAATCAAAAATAGCAACCCAAAAGATCAAAAAAATAGCGTATTGTTCTGACAATTGGACTTATGTTCGTCAGAACAACACACTGTAGTTTTATTATAATATTTTTTTTCGTTTGGTGTAAGTGTTTTTTTGTAATTGTGATTGTGGTTGGAGCAGTTATTCTAATTGATTTAGCTATTGTCGTTGTTTCAGCTATCTTAGCGGTTGCAATGATTCTAGTTGTTTCAGCTATCTTAGCGGT
>JAISJM010000024.1 GCA_031261525.1 Eubacteriales Family XIII. Incertae Sedis bacterium | reverse complement strand
TTTATGATTATCGAACATTCTACTATTGCAACAATATAGAAGAAATTACGTTTAAGGGTGCAACGGTTCCGTCTGGTTTGACAAGTATGATTTCAAATGCACCGAGCCGCATGACGAGTTTAAAAAGAATCTATGTACCGCAAGCATCGTATAGCATCTATATTGCGGAGTTGTCCGCGTCCCTGCCAAATGGGATACAGCTTCTAAGCAGTGAAGGTAGTGCTTTCGTAATAGAAGATGGTATCTTGATTTATTATACAGGGGAAGGTGGAGAAGTCACCATTCCCGCAGACGTAACAGAAATCGGCGCATCCGCATTTAAGAACAACAAGACTGTGACGAAAGTGAATTTTCCGAATGGACTCGAAAGTATTCGAAGTGGTGCATTTGAGGGCTCTGGACTGACGGGTCAATTGAATCTGCCATCTAGTATTGAACGCATTGGCGCAAGGGCATTTTACAATTGTAAGAATTTATCAGGAGATTTGATCATCCCTGATAGCGTAGTCACACTAGATGAATACGCTTTCTACGGTTGCAGTGGCATCAATGGAACGTTAAAACTTTCACAATCCATGACAAGTGTTGCTGCCAATACGTTCCAAGGTTGTACTCAAATCACGGGTGAATTAATCATTCCAGATAGCGTCATATACATATCAACCTATGCTTTTGATGGAATGACGGGATTGACGAGTATCATATTCGGTTCAGGACTTGTCAGCATCATGGGCACCAATCCGTTCAATAATTGTAGTAACATACAGGAGATTACATTTAATCGAAGCATTGTTCCAACGAATATTGTGAATATTTTCGCCTCAATGAACCAGCTTGAGACGATTTATATCCCTGCCGATGCGGTCTATGCATACAAAAATGCAATTGCATCTTCTGTAAAGAATACCGTCGAATTTTCCTACGAAACCATCAATATGACGGTAAAAGATGTAAGGGCTGATCGAATTTACAGCAATACCGTAAGGATTACTTGGTCAAAACACGCAGATGATACGGTTGCAGAATATATTGTTGAACGAGATGGCACGATTCTTGGTCACACGACGGGTCTTTCCTACACGGATAAGAATCTGACGACGGGCACGAAGTACATCTACACCGTTTATGGCGTAACAGAGGCTGGGCGTGAGACTGGAAAATCCTCGATTACTGTAACGCCTGCAGCACCAACAGTGCAAAATATCTACACGGATAGCGAATACAATTATGTCGGTGTTACCAATGGAAAGCTTTATGCAACGGCTGCCAATACGAAGAATCACCTTTCCATTGGCGATAAAAAGACGGTTGGCAAATTCTATTATATAGATGTAGACAGTAACGCACGCGTGCTTATTGGGGATGCTGTGTTGAATGAGGGCACCGTCTACTCCCAATCTGTTACCTATCGTTACAATTGGGATATTAAAGATATCCCCGATGGCACCTATACGGTCATTTTCGAACTGACCGATGCCGATGGCGCTGTAGCAGAATTGTCGAAAGAGATTATCGTAGACCATTCTGTTCCAGAGACTATTGTAAATGTCTTAGCAATTGGCGATATCAATGGCATTCAGCTCAGCTGGGGTATCTCAAGTGAAGTCAATACGAATCGCTATCGAATTTATCGTCGTACCGATGTTGATGAAGATTTTTACGTGCTTGCAAATGTGAATAAGCGCGAGACGCAGACTTACAGCGATACTTCCGTTATCGCAGGTAAAAAATATTATTATTATGTCACAGGCGTGAATGAATTTGGTCAGGAGGGAATCCCGTCCGAGACTGTTGTAGCTGTCAAAGGCACCGATCGAGAAAATCCAGTCGTAACAAAACTCACACCAGCAAATGGAAGTGGCATTCATGAATCTGTCATCATTCAATTAACAGCAGTGGACAATGTTGCACCTGTGAGAGCGGTATTTAGCTATTCAACCGATGGCGGTATCACATGGATTGGATTCGGAGAGGACAAATATGCACCATTTGCAATGGCACTCGATACAAAGACACTTCCAGAAAAGGCAATTTTGGTAAGAGGTATTGCCTATGATCTTGTTGGCAATGAGAGTACGCCTTTAATCTATACATACAATGTTGATAATACAGGCCCAGAAAAAGTGACAGAACTCTCGGCTTCTGCAATATCCACAAATATCACGTTAAGATGGCATGATGTATCAGACAATGACATCGCCTATTTTAGAGTCGAGCAAAAAGATGGCAACGGCAATTATGCAAAGATTCAAGACGTTACGAGCACCCTAGGCGCAAACATTTCTGGGCTGATTCCAAACACACAATATACATACAGAGTTGTCGGCTATGATCGTCTCGGCAATCGTGGAATTCCATCTGATGACATCACGATGGCGACTGCTTTAGATACGGCACCACCTGTGATTACGGATATTTCTCCGAAATCGGGATATTATGCGCAGCAAATGAATCTGAAAATAACCGCAGCAGATGAGTATCAGGTAAAAAGTATCAAGTTGCAGACATCTACTGATGGTACCAATTGGTCTGACATTTTCACACAACAATATTCAGATATTCAAAAGAAACGACAGTTATCTTATCTTCTTGACGTGGCAAATGTCGCAGAAGGTCCGTTGTATATCCGTGCAGTTGCTTCGGACGCAGCGGGGAACGAAAGTGACACAACAGAAAAAGCTCCATTTGTGCAACATCAAATCGACCGCACGCCACCAAACGCGCCAGCAGCTGTGACAGCATCTGGACTGAATGGCTATATCGAGATTGCTTGGTACAACAATTCCGAAGAGGACTTAAATGCCTACGCCATCTATCGTGCCGAGTCCACAGACGGCACTTATACGAAGGTGAAGGATGGACTGAAAGCACTCAACTATTTTGATCGAAATGTCACCAATGGGACGCAATATTATTATCGCGTGTCCGCATTTGATTTCGCAGGCAATGAAAGCGCACAATCCGAAGTTGTCTCTGCATCGATGGCTCTTGATACGGAAGCACCAGAAGTCGTGAACATTTACCCTGTCTCGAATAGTGCCATTGGATCAGGATTCAAGACGGTTTCTTCTTATGTGAGGGATAATCGTGAGCTAGAGAGTGTGACATTTGAGTATGCCCTAAAGGGGTCTAGTTATACATTGCTTACGAGCATTTCCAGTATTCATAGCCATGAGACAAGTGTGTCTGCGCAGATTCCTGTCGGTGAATTTAATCATGGCGACGAGGTTGTGGTTCGTGTCACAGCAAGAGATACGTCTGGCAATCTCAGTGCCGAAAAAGAAGCCATTTATTCTGTTGATACGGTCGCGCCTGTGGCATCGGAGGTTCGTGCTGATGATGACAAAGATGTTGTAACGGTATCTTGGAATAGCAATAAAGAATCCGATTTGGCGGGCTATCATATTTATAGAAAGACGGGTTCAGGCAATTACACGATGATTGCACAACTGCCTGCCGAGAAGAATAAAACAAAATATAGTTTTGTAGATCGCTCCATCTCAGCAGATAAAGCGTCTTATACTTACCGAATCGATGCAATCGACAACGTTGGCAATTCATCTGTAGCCTATTCGAATTTATTAGAGATGCTTGACCGAACTGCGCCAACCGCTGTCATAAATTGTGATTCTGTGATGGAAGTTGGGGTAGAATATGAAATCGATGCTTCTGACTCCACAGACAATACGGGCATTACTTCATACGAATTTGATTTAGGCGATGGCACGAAATCAAATAGCCGAAAAGTGATACATAAATATACAAATAAAGGTGAATTTACCATTCAATTGACTGTCACTGATGAGGAGGGCAATCGCACTACGGTCAGTCATAAGGTCACGGTCAGGGAGCGCGCACTCATCGGAACAGCGACGATTCATGTCGTAGATGAAAATGGTTCTTCTGTTCCAAATGCTTCGGTATATTTTAATATGGGCAATGCAGGACAAGTGAAGCGCAACACGGACAACCGCGGAAATGTGAGCTTTACAGCGGATGCGGGAACCTATTCTGTTGGATGCATCATTCCTGATAATGAGTGGCTTCCATCAAAGAAGGATATCATCATCAACGCTGGCGCGGAGACTGCTGTTACAATGACGATGATTCACGAGCAGATGATTGAAGGTAATTTCGAGACAAAGCGCATGACGTTTGATGAAATTGTCGCGGCTGGAATTGATATCAACGACCCTGCGAATCAGTACATCGTCAATATCACAGTCCATCTTCTCTATCAGCAGCAGCCTGTTCAAGTGTATTATAATGAGCGCACGCACGAGACGCTTGGTGGTACTGGCTGGAATGGCGGCACATATTATGTCATCAATCTCGGAGGTGGCGGCGGCGGCAGTGGAAGCGGCGGCAGTGGCGGTGGTTCTGGTGACGGTGGCTTTACGACAGAGGTTCCAAATATTGCGGTAGCCTATATAGACATCCCTGTCCAAGTCTCTACATTGAAGGATTTCTATGATGTAAAGCTTCATATCTTTAATAACGCGTCTGAGGAATTTAAGATGACAGACAACGTCGTGTCACTCAATGTCCCAGATGGATTGACGCTTATGTCAACAGATGTCAGTGAGAAAAAATCGACCGTATCGATTCCTGAAATTGCAGGGCAATCTCAAAAGACAATTCGCTGGATTTTGCGAGGCGATGAGATTGGAAAATACGATCTCAGTGCAGATTACACAGGTATGCTTGCAGAGTTTAATGAACCAATCAGTGCTCGGTTTGAGACAAAGGAGCCGATTGAAGTGTTCGGTCTCACGGGACTTGAAGCGCGCGTCGATGTCTCCGATACCATCGTGGGTGGAGAGATGGCTTACAATTTATCTCTAATCAACAATAGCGACCGAGAGGTATATCTGCCAAATATTGGAACGCCAGATTCTTTTGAGAAAGCAATTGTCTTTGCATCGGAGCATTTCACAAGTAAGAATGCTGCGAAGAGTGAGCTCATGGATACGGGACGCGTCTTGCTTGACGAAGGACTCTCAACGGAACTTCCGATACAGCTTCAAGTCTTAAAACCAGGTGAGAAAATGACGCGCCACTATATCTATAATGATAGTGCTGGCGAGGAGACGCTCTTCGGTATAACAGGCAAATTAATTGACTACTATTATGATGCCAGCAACACCTATGGTTTGGAGATCAATATTGTTCCGAGAAAACCTGCTTATTTTGGCGAGACACCAACCTTTAGGGAGCTTTACGAACTAAAATATGCAAATGTCTTTGTATATAAAAATCTAAAAGCACCTACAGATACGGTGGATGACTTTGTTTTGTGCAAAAATACCAGTGTCCTTATTGATGGACAGGAAATGACCACAAATGACAGTGGCAGCGTGCGGATTGAGAAAAAAGGAAAGGTTGCAATCAGTGTCGGTCTTGCAGGCTATGTACCAGAGATATTCTCGATTGAAGAGTTGAATCAATCAACAACACCTGTCTATCTACATAAAGATGTCGAGGGCTACCCAGTTGTCCATTCTTTGTGGGCAGAGGGTGCGGAGAATACACGTACAAATGTGTATGTGAATGATTACCGCCTAAAGACAAGTGAAGCGACTGCAACGGAATTTAATGCAAAGATGAATTGGCGTGGCAGTAATAGGCAGACATTGCAACTTACTCAAGGTTCTAAAGTGGTGGCATTTGATGCAAATGACAACCTTAGTACCGTTGTAAAAGATGCTGGTTTTGATTTATATGATGTGATCTACATTCAAGCTTCATCGACAAATGGAAAATCTATTAAAAAAGAGATTCAATTAATAGGCGATCCAAATGAATTTGGAACCTTTAATGTTGGATTTGGACCTAGAATAGATATTGCCACGGATGGCGGATCAGACTCTAGCGGTTTAAGTACTGCTGCCAATAGTGAATTACCAATTCTTGGCGGTCAAAAATTTGCGCTTGATTTAGGCGATATTGGAAACCTAACGGTTGAAGTTGAAGGTGATACCGTAAAAATATTGGGTGGCGTTGGCGTAGAAGAATCAAGTAAAAGTAAGAAAGATAAGAAAGCATTTAAGAAAAATTATGACATTGTAAAGAATGCATTTTTGGATCCAGATAATAAGAAAAAAGCAAATGCCGTTAAGAAAATAATGAAGAACCCTATAAAAAAAGAAGTAGTAGTATCAATGAATTTCTCTGCTGCCGTATTTTTTGAATTTAAAATGGTAAATGGAAGTCTTGAATTTGATAATGGTGGCATTGTTGCATCTATTGAGGGTGGTGTAGACTTCACTGGACCAATCATTACACCTCTTCCGATTCCATTCTTTTGGGAAGCTTCTATTCGAGGGGAACTTGAGACGGAATTGAAATTGTATCAGAAATCTGCGGGCGTGGACGGCAAAGGTGGCTCGATATTGCCAAATGAAGGATCCGTAACATTTGAATTACAAGTTCGTTTTGGCGTGGGTGCTGGAATTCCGAATATACTTTCCGTAAGTGGTGGTGGCAATGGTGTGTTGAAATTTACACATGATTTTTTCCCAAGTGGATACGAGGGGAATTTGGCAGCAGCACTCCAAGTCTATGTAAAATTGCACATATTGCTCTTTGAACATGAATGGACAGAAAATCTTGCGGGACCAAAAGTGATAACGAGTTGGTCAAGTGCAGAATCAAATTCATCAAGTAAGAGCCAAACGCAAGCCCTCGAATCATACCTAGCATCTATACTCAATGTAGAAAACTATAGTATGAGTGATCGCGCCTATATCAATGCGCAATCAGAATTTGTTGCTGCGCAGACGTCGATCAGTATCAATGACTCACAATCGGTGGATTACATTCAGACAAATACCTATACTTATTCAGAGCCACAACTTGTATCATTGGGCAATGGCAAGCAGCTTCTCACATGGATTGATGACGACAATGCCCGAAGTAGTGCGAATCGTACGAGTCTAAAATACTCCTATTTTGATGGTGCGTCATGGACAACACCTCAGTGGGTACAAGATGATGGCACAGCGGATTTCTCTGCGAAGCTAAAGGTTGTAAACGGATTACCATATCTCGTATGGCAAAATGCAAAGACAACATTTGCCGATGCCGATTCTTTAGGCACGGTTGCATCCGCAATGGAAATAAATGTTGCAACGTTTGATTCGTCATCGCAGACATTTGTTGGAATCACACGCTTGACAGATAATGATACTTTGGATATGATGCCAGATATTGGTGCAAATGGCACAGACGCGATGTTGGCTTGGGTAAATAATGCGGAAAATGATTTATTTGGGATATCTGGTAGAAACGAGATCTTTGCGTCGACCTTCAATGGTACTTCATGGAGTGCTGCCGCAAGTATGTATGCGGACTTGAATTCGATTGATAGCCTTGCAATCGGCAGCATTGGTGGCGAAAAAGCAATTGCGTACGCGATGGATACGGATGGCGATATCTTTACACCAAATGACGTAGAATTGTATGTAAACGGCGATGCGTTGACATCAAATGATGTTCCTGACCTAAAACCAATCATCAGCAATAACGTATTATATTGGTACTGCAATGGACAGGTTCAAAGCAAGTCCGATTTGGGAGATGCACCAACATTGTCATTACTTCCAGACGGTGTAAGCATTGCAACGGATCGATTTGAAGTATTGAACAACGCGAACGGCGATTCCTATATTCTGTTCAATAACGGCGATGGTATGAATTCGGAAGTGGGTGTCTATTATTATGACAAGAAGAGTGGTGCCTATAGTCCAGCAAATTCCGTTTCAAGCTTGAATCGTTATATCGATAGTTTCAATGGCTACCTCAATGATGATGGCAGTCTATCGCTTGCGGTCAATGCGCGCACCGTGAATACAGACGATACGTTGAATCCATTTGGTCAAGCGGATTTGGGTGTTGTGAATATATCAAAGTATTGCGACTATGCGATTGACAATGTATATCTTGATTCAAGCACGCTCAATGCTGGTGCGACAATTCCAATCTATTATGATGTAACGAACAAAGGAACATTCGTAGCAGATTCAATATCCTTGGAAGTAAGGGATGAAAAGGGTAAACTGATTCAGGCGAAGAACGCAAATGTGCGAATCTTGCCTGGAGAGACAGAGGAGATGGTATTGTATTATACGTTGCCATCGGACTTTGTCGAACTTCAGCCGCATCATTTGACATTTGCAATTGTACCTTCGTCTGGTAATGATGTGAATCAAGACAACAATTCTGCTACTGTCAGCGTGAACTATATCGATGCATCGGTTGAGGATGTCGCCTATGGTGTAACAGAGGACAATCAACTGATTGTGTATGCAGGCATTGCAAATAGAGGGTTGAAAGAGATTCGAAATGTCAAAGTGAATCTGACGGACGCCTCTCGCGAACGTAACGTATTGGAGTCATATACGATTGATTCCATCGATACTTTGGATTCGAAGACGGTTTCATTTGCCCACGATATTGAGCGAAATGAATCTTACTTTGTGATTATTGAGCCTCTTGATGATGAGTCGATGACTGCCAACAATGATGCGTATATTGATGTTGTCCTATCTGGTACAACAGTCGCATTCGATTCCGCTGGCGGAAGTGCCGTAAATAACACGATATTCCGTCGCACGGGTACGACTTATGGCACATTACCAGTATTTCCAACAATGGTTGGATATACCTGTACAGGATGGTACACGAGCACAAATGGTGACGTGAAGGTTGATTCAAAGACTGTGCTCGTATCCGAAGAGGACCATACATTATATGCACACTGGAAAAAGGATGAAATCAAAACCCCAACGCCAGCCGCCATCTACGCTGTAACGTACAACGCCAATACTGGCAAGGGCACGGCGCCAGCAAAACAATCCGCCGAATCGGGAAAGAGTGTAACCGTTGCTGCCAATAAATTCACGAAAACCAACTGGACATTCACTGGCTGGAACACGAAAGCAGATGGCAAAGGAACAGCATATAAAGTTGGTGACAGCCTCAAACTCACGAAAGATGTGACACTCTATGCGCAGTGGAAAGAAAATGCCAAGTACACCGTAACCTTCAATGCAAATGGCGGCAAGATTGGCACGGCAACGACCGTTAAGAAATCCATCATATACGCATCGAAGTATACATTGCCTGCAGAACCGAAACGGACGGGATATACGTTTGTTGCTTGGTATACAGAGACAAAAGGTGGTTCAAAAGTTACGAAGACAACAGACATGAAGACGGCAAAAGCACATACGCTTTATGCGCGCTGGACTCCCAATAAGTATTCTGTGACATACGATGCAGTTGGTGGTAAGATTGGCAAAGTCAAGACTGTAAAGAAAACGGTGACATTTGCAACAAAATATGCGCCACCTGCCACACCGAAACGAACGGGATATACGTTTGTTGCTTGGTATACTGCAAAGACAAAAGGCGGTTCAAAGGTTACAAAAGCAACAGTATTGAAGACGGCAAAAGCACATACCATTTATGCGCGCTGGACGCCCAATAAGTATACGGTCACGTACAATGCAAATGGTGGTAAAATCGGCAACGCCAAGACTGCAAAGAAAACGGTGACATTTGCCAAGAAATACGCACTTCCTGCTACACCGAAACGTGCGGGCTATACGTTCAAGGGTTGGTATACAAAGACAAAAGGTGGCACACAGGTTTCGAAGACAACGAAACTTAGCAATGCGAAGTCACACACGCTTTATGCTCGATGGGCGAAGAAGTAAGGGATGTTGTAAGGGACTGAATAATAAAGTTCATTACAATGAAAAAACTATCATAAAAAGCAAGTTTGCTCAACGTAATGAGTAAACTTGCTTTTTATATATCGGGCGTGATATACTGATTCAAAGAGAGAGAAGGTGATTGTCATGAAATTAGTGAATCGAAAGTCCTATTTGGATTTTTGTATCAGACATAAAGATCAAGATTTAATCAAGATCATATCAGGCGTCAGGCGGTGCGGGAAATCTACGCTATTTGAGTTATATCAAGGCTATCTCATTGGCGAAGGTGTCAAGAA
>JAISJM010000166.1 GCA_031261525.1 Eubacteriales Family XIII. Incertae Sedis bacterium | reverse complement strand
TTCACTGTCTATCGTAAGTGGCAAAGAACTTGATGCTAAGAAAATTCTCGAAGACGTTGTAAAGGCGAGATAAGGTATGGCAGAAGTATCATTAGAGATAAAAAAATTATATGAAGATGTAATATTACCAACCTATGCAACATCTGGTTCTGCTGGTTTGGATTTAAGAGCATATCTAAAAGGAGTACCCGAATTTGAAGCTTGCGGCGTTGTTACGATTCCCGCAAGGGAAAGACGGATTATTCCGACAGGTATTGCCATTGCACTGGAGTCAGGTTATGAGGCGCAGGTGCGTGCTCGAAGTGGTCTTGCTTTCAAGCATGGCATCATGCTTACCAATGGCATCGGTACCATCGATTCTGACTATCGCGGTGAGATTAAAATCAGTTTGTACAATTCTTCTGATGAAGATTTTGTCATACACGATGGCGATCGCATTGCACAGTTGGTGATTGCGCGTTATGAAGTAGCAATATTACATGTTACGAACGAGCTTCAATCTACGCAGCGAGGCGAAGGTGGTTTTGGCCATACTGGTAAAAAATAATAGATGCTTACAAGAGAATTATCTGAAAAAAGAGAATACGAAATCTTGAGTCCATTTGCGGCAAAGGCAGCTGAATCACGTGGTCGATTCGATCATGAACCACAGTGCCATTATCGTACCGATTATCAGCGGGATCGAGATCGAATTATTCATTCGAAAGCGCTTCGTAGGCTCATGCACAAGACTCAAGTATTTTTGTCTCCAGAAGGGGATCATTATCGTACGAGACTGACGCATACGCTTGAAGTTGCTCAGATATCTAAGAGCATCGCAAGAGCACTCAGACTCAATGAAGATTTGGTTGAAGCCATCGCGATGGGTCATGATCTCGGTCATACCCCATTTGGACATAATGGCGAGACTTTTTTAAATGATATTTTTCCAGGTGGCTTCAGACACAATGAGCAAAGCTTACGTGTTGTAGATGTCCTTGAAGTCAGTAACAGCTCCGGCAGGCGGGGTATGAATCTTACAAAAGAAGTAAGAGATGGCATATTGAACCATACTGGTTCAATCAAGCCAATGACACTTGAAGGTCAGATTGTCAAGATTAGTGATCGTGTTGCCTATATCAACCATGATATCGATGATGCAATCCGAAGCGAAATCATCTCTGAATCTGACATTCCGAAACAATATACAGATATGCTTGGGCACAGTACGCGGCAACGCATCGACACCCTTGTGACGGATTTAATCAAATCCAGCGATGGACAAGATGCGATTCAACAAAGTGAGATGTATGGTGCTGCAATGCAAGGTTTACGAGAGTACATGTTTGAGCATATCTACCATAGTCATATTGTAAAAGGAGATGAGGAACTCATCAAAGTGGAATGTCTCATTCGCTCCCTTTATGATTATTATCGGAATCATCCCGATGAGATTACAAAAGACTATATTTCATTGATTGAAACAGATGGAATTGAAGTTGTTGTTAAGGATCATATTGCGAGTATGACAGATCGCTACGCAATAGAAGACTATAAAAGACTGTTCGTTCCGACTGGATGGCAGGTCAAGTAAATGGCAAGTCAAGTAAGGAGAACTATTTTCATATATGAATGATCGATCGAGTATCGTTGAAGAAATCAAGTCACGAGCCAATATAACCGATGTTGTCTCGCGCTATGTAGAACTGAAAAGAGCGGGTAGCTTGCTGAAGGCTTGCTGTCCATTTCATTCTGAGAAGACGCCGTCTTTTACAGTCAATGAAGATCGAGGTACCTATAAATGTTTTGGCTGCGGAGAATATGGCGATGTCATCAGCTTCGTAAGTAAAATTGAGAATCTATCTTTTTCTGAGACCGTTGAGAAACTTTGCGAAGATTACAATATTGACGCTTCGCAATATTCATTTAATGCCCAAAAAGTGAACAACTCATTTTATGATATTACTAAGGCTACCGCAGTATACTATTACAATATGCTTATATCGGGGGTGAATCCAGGCTATGCTTATATCCATGAGCGTGGTTTGAGTGACGCAACGATTACTGCATTTAGCATTGGTTATGCGGATGAGACAGGCTATGGATTACTGAATGAATTGACTTCGAAAGGATTCAATCTCAAGGATGCCGTGAAAGTGGATGCTTTAAAGGAATGGGATGGGAAGATTCGTGATGGGTTCTTTAATCGTGTCATTTTCCCAATTATCAACACGAGAGATAAAGTGATTGGTTTTGGTGGACGTGATATTACAGGCAAGGCTCGTGCAAAATATCTAAATTCCAAAGAAAGTGAGATATTTCATAAGCGAAACAATTTATATGCAATTAACTTAACAAGATCTGAGATTACAAAAGCTGGATATGCAATCGTTGTAGAAGGCTATATGGATGTTGTCTCATTATATGATAAAGGTGTAAAAAATGTCACAGCTACGCTTGGCACAGCACTTACACCAGAGCAAGCGGCAATGATTAAGCGTTATACATCAGATGTCGTTTTGTGCTATGATTCAGATAATTCTGGAATAAATAGCGCAATTAAGGGTATTGATATCTTAAGGGATGCTGGACTGAATGTAAAAGTACTAAATGTAAGTAATGGAAAAGATCCCGATGAGTTTATCAAAGCCAATGGCAAAGAAGCTTTTCTAAAGGAAGTTTCAGAAGCGTTACCAGGGATTGAATATAAACTGACACAGCTACGCAGACACTATGATTTCAGCCAAAGAGAGGGTAGCATTGGTTATGTGAAAGCTGCCGTAGGCATATTAAGAGGAATCAGTGCTGTGGAAGCCGATTATTATATCCGGTTATTGTCAAAACAAGCTGGACTCAGTGAAGGTGCAATACGGCTGGAATTGAGTGGCGGTACTGGTATGGACTTAGGTATCGGTGGCAGTGTTGGATATGAGAATGAAGCGCATGAACCGAGTTCACAAGAGCAGAACGTACAGACTCGCCCCGCGAGAGACCGAGCAGCAGAAGCCTCTGAACATGCTGGCATCAATGCTTATACATCTCTCGAAAGACATCTGATACGACTATTGATATATGACCCAAAGCATTTTAGCCAGATGGATGCGTTCGCGCACATATTTGTAGATCACTCATACTACATGATTGTAGATATGATTATTGCTATCGTAAAAGAAGAACCAAATGGCGAGCTTGATCTCGGAAAACTTCGAGACAGCTTGGATACACAGGAACTTCTTTTGTTAGAAGATATATTGGAGAACGTTGCCTTATCGGATGAGCCAGAAGTACAATTTCAAGAGTGTAAGAGGACAGTAGAAAATCTGTCTCTTAAAAAAAGACAAGAGGAAATATTACTATGGCTTACGGAAGTAAGGGACGACGAAAGTAAAGCACAGTTGCTTGGTGAGCTTGTTGAAGTCCAACAGCGGATTAGGGAGCAACAATCGTTATCATAAAGTAAGTGAAAGGAGTTTAGATGTCATACGTGGATCTTGATACGAAATCAACAGAGGCACTTGATGCGATCTTTGAAAAACTCAAAGGTAAAGGAAGTATCGCATATGGTGAGATCAACAAAGAGTTTCAAAAATATGATCTAGACCTCGATAAAGATCATCTGGATATCTTTTTTGAAAGATTAATCAATTCTGGCGTGGATGTACTCTCCGACAATAGTGATGAGCCATTTGAATTTGAGCTTTTGGAATTAGAAGATAGTGAAGACGACGATGATGATCTTCCTCAAGAGGCAGCAATTGTAAAAAAAGTTGATTTGGAAGCGACACTTCCGAAGACAATCAATGTGGATGATCCGGTAAGGATGTATCTAAAAGAAATTGGTACGGTTCCACTACTTACGGCTGCAGAAGAAGTTGAACTCGCAAAGCGTATGGAAAAGGGCGATATTGAAGCTAAAAATAAGCTTTGTGAAGCCAATCTCAGACTTGTTGTAAGTATTGCGAAACGTTATGTTGGTCGTGGTATGTTATTTTTAGACCTGATTCAAGAGGGCAATATTGGACTGATTAAAGCAGTTGACAAATTCCAATATGAAAAAGGCTTTAAATTTTCAACCTATGCGACATGGTGGATTCGTCAGGCGATTACGCGTTCCATTGCTGACCAAGCGCGTACCATTCGTATCCCTGTACACATGGTCGAGACAATCAACAAGCTCATCCGTGTGTCAAGGCAATTACTTCAAGAACTGGGAAGAGAACCTACACCAGAAGAAATTGGGCTTGAGATGGATCTTTCAGAAGAAAAGGTACGTGATATTCTGAAGATTGCGCAAGAACCAGTATCTCTTGAGACGCCGATTGGTGAAGAAGAAGATAGCCACCTCGGTGACTTTATTCCAGACGATGATGTTCCTGCGCCAGCGGATGCTGCGGCATTTGCCATGCTGAAAGAACAGCTCTTGGAAGTGCTTGAGACGCTTACCGATCGAGAGCAGAAGGTTTTGATTCTTCGTTTTGGACTCTATGATGGTCGTGCTCGTACGCTTGAAGAAGTGGGTAAAGAATTTGACGTCACACGTGAGCGTATCAGACAGATTGAAGCGAAAGCACTGAGAAAACTCAGACATCCATCTAGATCAAAGAAATTGAAGGATTATTTGGAATAATGGCTTCTGGTAAGAAATTAAGCGACAGACTCAGACTCATTGCTGATTATGCAATTCCAGAACAAAGTGTTGCTACATCTATATATGAGCCGATTCTGATTGATGTCGGTACAGATCATGGATTGCTTCCACGCAAGTTGCTCGATGAGGGCAAACTCTCGCGGGCAATCCTTACAGATGTCGTCGATGGGCCACTATCGATGGCGAAGAATAATCTGGATGCGGATTTATATGGTGACAGGATTGAGCTTCGTCTTGGTGACGGGCTGCAGCCTTTAAATCATGCGGAGGGCGATGTTGTTGTAATTGCAGGGATGGGCGGTGAACTTATCACACATATCTTGGAGACAGACATCGTAAAGACAAAGAGTTTCCCGCGTTATATCCTGCAACCTAGAAATGCCTCGGATATACTCAGACGATTCCTATATGACAATGACTTTTTCATTATCGATGAAGGATTGGTGCTTGAGCGTGGCAAGATTTGTGAAGTTATTCACTGCGCCGTAAGAGAATATACTACGATTACGGATGTACGTGTCACAGATACCGCAATAAATGCAAATAATTATTGTGACGACTGTGGCAATATAGATGTAGGCGAAGAAAGAATGGTGCTTACTGGAAGACGATACAAGCACGATGACACCTGTTTGACGGACTTTCAGATTACAAATATACATATGGCACAAAGACCACAATTGCTAAAGACATTTATCAAATCAAAAATCTCTTCGCTATCCAAGGCGAGGGACAATATTTTATCTCACGCAAGAGGAAATCAAGCGGAAAGGCTTGAAATTATGGATTGTGAGATAGAGGAGTTTAAAAGGAGGATTGCATGTCTATAAAGACCGGCGAATTTATTCAGTCGATTGAGCGCGTTGCGCCAAAAGCACAGGCGGAGAGTTGGGACAACATTGGTTGGCAGATTGATCTTGGAAAGAGCGAGATATCAAAAGTTTATATCGCTTTGGAGATTACCAATAAAGTAATAGAGGACGCGAAGAAACGTGGCGCGGATGTGATTTTGACCCATCATCCGATGCTATTCAATCCCGTGAGGACCATCGATAGTCGTAGTGTGATTGGAAAATATATCTTCTCATTGATTTCTGCAGGAATCAGCGTCTATTCTGCACATACAAATTATGATTCGGCATTTGGCGGTATGAACGATGTGCTTGCAGATATGCTTGGTCTCAACAAGATTCGAAAAATCGAAATTGATCCGAGCAAGAAAATCGAGCATGGTGAAAATCCCGTTGGTCGTATGGGTGAGTTTGAGACACCGATTACCCTTGAGGATGCTTGCACCCTTGTGAAGACTGCACTTGGTATTGATGCCGTGAAAATTGTCGGTGAGAAAAATGCAATGGTTCGAAAAGTTGCACTCTGCGCAGGTTCTGGTAGTGATAGTATTCCCGCAGCGATTTTGAGAAAATGCTCTCTCTTTATCACAGGCGATGTGAAGCATCATCAGGCGCAAGCTGCAAAAGAAAGCGGTTTGAATATTATTGATGCGGGACATTATGCAACAGAGAACCATTTTGTTACACAACTTTCTGAAAAGTTGAAGGATGCGCATGGGGATAGCTTGACGGTGATTCAGTCGACGGTCAATGCAGATCCGTTTGATGCAATCGTGTAGTATCGCTAATTATAGTAGAAATCTTACAGATTTATGTTATAATATACAATATGTAGGAACATGCGCGTTCGTTTTGCGTGCATGATGAGTAAGCCAGACGGTCGCGCGATATACATGTTATATCGTGAGGAAAGTCCGGGCTCCATAGGGCAGGGTGCCAGATAACGTCTGGCGAGGGTGACCTTAGGGAAAGTGCAACAGAAACATACCGCCGATGGAAATCTCTTTGAGATTTCACAGGTAAGGTTGAAATAGTGAGGTAAGAGCTCACTACGTTGTAAGGTAACTTACAGTGTGTGTAAACCCCACCTGGTGCAAGGTCGAATTGAGCAAATGGTGTGATAGCCCGTCGCCGCTCAGTAGGTGGACCGCAAGAGGACGTCAGCGATGGCGTTCCCAGATAGATGATCGTCAGATACAAAACCCGGCTTACGGCTTGCTCATTATTTTTTACTAAATATAAATGGCAGCACCGCGCGCTATGCGTGTGGTGCTGCCATTTAGACGATATTGACAGAAATAATATTATTTACTAAATATGGGAGTCTATATGAAGAATCTGATAACTTGGAATGTAAATGGGCTGCGTGCAGCAATTGGCAAAGGCTTTATGGATTTTGTCAAAGAGATGTCGCCAGACGCGATGTGTATTCAGGAGACAAAGATGCAGAAAGGGCAAGCCGATGTTGATATTGATGGCTATACTGCCTATTTCAATGATGCGGAGAGAAAAGGCTATTCTGGTACTGCAATTTGGTGCAAGGATAGTTTGGGAATTGACGCTAGTGCGGTAAGTTATGATATCGATGCAGCCGGTCATGACACAGAAGGTCGATCCGTTACCATTGACTACGGGAATTTCTATCTCGTCTGCGAATATACGCCAAATGCGCAAAACGAACTTGCGCGTATTGATTATCGCATGGAATGGGAAGACGCACGAAGAGCATATATCAAAAAACTCGATGCAATCAAACCTGTCATATTATGTGGTGATCTCAATGTTGCTCGCACGGAGATTGACTTAAAGAATCCGAAAACGAATCGAGGCAATGCAGGTTTCTCGGATGAGGAACGCGGCAAGATTGAAGAATTTCTTTCGAGTGGATTTACTGATGCTTTTCGGTACAAATATCCAGACTTGGAAGGAGCATATACTTGGTGGTCGTATCGCTTCAATGCAAGAAAGAACAACGCAGGATGGCGTATTGACTATTTTCTAGTCAGTGATCGCATCGCTGATAAGATTCAGGATGTTATCATTCATAACGAAGTATTTGGAAGCGACCACTGCCCAGTGCAGTTAATTATAGATTTATAAATATGAGGAATATATGAAAAGATTAGGTATAGATGTTGGTTCTACAACTGTAAAATTGGTACTATTGGATGAAGACGGGAACATTCTTTTCAAGCGTTATGATCGCCACATGTCCAATGTATTTGAGAAAGTTCACGAATTGCTTGCACAGCTTGATGAAGCATATCCAGGAATGGATGCTGCGATGACGATTACAGGGTCTGGCGGACTTGCACTTGCGGGTGTACTCGATATCAATTTTGAACAGGAGGTTATCACTTGCTCGAAAGCGGTTGAGACACTGATTCCTGAGACGGATGTTGCGATTGAGCTTGGCGGTGAAGATGCCAAGATTACATTTTATGATACGACAATTGAGCAGCGTATGAATGGTACTTGTGCTGGTGGTACGGGTGCATTTATCGATCAGATGGCAGTCTTACTTTCTACGGATGCAGCGGGACTCAATGACGCTGCGAAAGAGAAAAAGCTGATCTATCCAATCGCCGCTCGTTGTGGCGTATTTGCAAAGACAGATATTCAGCCACTCATCAATGAGGGTGCTGCAATGCCCGATTTAGCGGCATCCATCTTTCAGGCGGTTGTCAATCAGACGATATCTGGACTTGCTTGTGGCCGCACAATCAAAGGTAAAGTTGCCTTTTTAGGTGGTCCGTTGTCATTCTTATCTGAGCTTAGAGTAAGGTTCATCGAGACACTGGATCTGAGGCATGAGGATATCTTATTTCCACCAGACAGCCAGTATTTTGTTGCGATTGGCGCAGCGATGATGGCTGGTGAAGAACATATGGTAAATCTGTCTGAGCTTACAGATAAGCTTACCCATGCAGACCAATCCATGCTTTCTGACACGAAGCATATCGAGCCGTTGTTTGCAAATGCCGCAGCATACGCCGCCTTTAAAAAGAGACATGAAAGTGCAAAGGCGCATCGGAAAGATATTAAAAAAGCGAAAGGCGCGTTGTTCCTAGGCATTGACGCTGGATCGACAACGACGAAAGCTGTCCTCATAGATAAAGATCGCAATCTATTATATTCATTTTATGAGAACAACGAGGGGAATCCGATTGAAGTTGTACGCAAGATGCTTCGCGAGATGTATTCGAAACTCGATAAGCACAGCTATATCGGAGGCTCTTGTGTGACAGGCTATGGTGAAGGACTTATCATGGCTGCTTTTGGTGTGGATATGGGCGAGATTGAGACCATGGCACATTATCGGGCAGCAGAAAACTTCCTTCCTGGCGTCGATTTCATCTTAGATATCGGTGGTCAAGATATGAAGTGCATGAAGATTCGAAATGGCGCAATCTACAATATCATGCTGAACGAAGCTTGTTCTTCGGGTTGCGGCTCCTTTATTGAGACGTACGCAAAGTCCGTTAATCTGGACACACCGACATTTGCAAAGGAAGCCCTTCTTGCACAAGGTCCTGTCGACTTAGGTACACGCTGTACCGTCTTTATGAATTCAAAGGTAAAGCAGGCACAAAAAGAAGGTGCCACGATTGGTGATATCAGTGCGGGATTGTCATACTCGGTCATAAAAAACGCACTCTATAAAGTAATTAAACTTAGAAATGCGGATGATGCAGGCGAAAAAATTGTCGTTCAAGGTGGTACATTCCTCAACGAAGCTGTCTTAAAGGCACTTGAGAATGTCTTGGGGCGTGAAGTCGTAAGACCTGATATCGCAGGCAATATGGGTGCTTTTGGCGCTGCAATTATTGCACTTGATAACTATGTGGACGATACGCGTTCTGGTCTTGTCGATACCATCGGTCTGGAAAAGCTTACTGTGGATTCCTCACACGGCCGCTGTAAACTCTGTGAAAACAATTGCTTGCTTACGATTAATCGATTCTCAAATGGCGATAAATTTGTAACTGGAAATCGTTGTGAACGTGGTGGTGGCGGTAAGAGAACCGATCAGGATACACCAAATCTATATAAATATAAATACGAGCGATTATTTGGCTATGAGCCGCTTTCATTGGCGCAATCAAAACGCGGTGAGATTGGAATCCCAAGGGTTCTCGGCATGTATGAGAATTATCCATTTTGGTTTAAGTTCTTTACAGAGCTTGGTTTTAGGGTGGTATTATCACCCACATCTGGTAAAAATATCTACGAATCTGGTATGGATACAATCAGTTCAGATACGGCTTGCTACCCTGCAAAACTTGTACATGGGCATATCAAGTGGCTTGCGCAATCAGGCGTGAAGCGCATCTGGTTCCCTTGTGTCAACTATGAATTGCAAGAAGACGAGTCTTCTGATAATCATTACAACTGCCCAATTGTTGCAACTTACCCAGAGGTAATATCCAAGAACATGAATGATGTGATGGCTGAAAACGATGTCATTTTCATGCATCCATTTATCCCATATGATCGCGATGACCGACTGATTAAGAAGCTTTACGAAATCTTCCGTGAACTTGAAATCGGCCATGACGAGATCGAACACGCAGTCAAAGCTGGTCGCGAGGAAGACAAGCATTTTAAGGATGACATGAAGCGTAAAGGCAAGGAGACGCTTGCCTACATGAGAAGTCATGGTCTGAAAGGAATCGTTCTTGCAGGCAGACCATACCATATTGATCCTGAAATCAATCATGGTATCGATACCTTGATTACCTCTTACGGTATGGCGGTGCTTACGGAGGATTCTGTAAGTTATATGTCCGAACTGCTCGGTAAGCGCAGGGTGCTTGACCAATGGATGTATCATACGCGTCTGTATAAGGCGGCTGATTTTGTGTCGGGCGAAGTGGATTTAGAACTCGTCCAATTGAATAGTTTCGGTTGTGGTCTTGATGCCGTCACGACAGATCAGGTACAAGAGATTTTAGAATCTCGCAACAAGATGTACACGGTGCTGAAGATAGATGAGGGTGCTGGACTTGGTGCAGCACGTATTCGAGTTCGCTCGCTGAAGGCTGCCATTGAAGAACGTTCGAAAAATGGTGTAGAACCACTTGAGACACATTATGACTTCGAACGAGAAGTCTTTACGAAGGAAATGGCAGAAGATTATACGATTTTGATTCCACAGATGGCGCCAATGCATTTTAGATTCTTGCAGCCCGCGCTCAACGCATCAGGTTTGAAGACAAAACTGCTTCCAGTTGTTGATAAACACGCCGTTGAAGAAGGTCTGCGATATGTCAATAATGATGCTTGTTACCCAACGATTGTGACGCTCGGTCAGATTATCTCCTATCTGAAATCGGGCGAACTAGATCTTGATAAGACGGCTGTATTTATGAGCCAGACGGGTGGCGGATGTCGAGCAAGTAATTATGTGGCGCTGTTAAGGCATTCGTTTAAGGAACTTGGCATGGAGCAGATTCCCGTTGTCTCTGCCAATATGAGTGGACTTGAGACCA
>JAISJM010000165.1 GCA_031261525.1 Eubacteriales Family XIII. Incertae Sedis bacterium | reverse complement strand
AAATTTTGAAAATCTAGTCCATGAAGAGCTGCTTTCCTATCAAGTGCTTCATACCTATATATTGAATAGACTGTTAAATGGAAAGATGAATTATATCTTTCTAGATGAAATACAACAGGTCGATTCATTTGAAAAGGTGCTGAATAGTTTATTCCATAGGGAAAATGTCGACATTTACATAACTGGTTCAAATGCCTATCTGTTATCAGGAGAACTTGCCACATTGTTGTCTGGGCGATATGTAACGATGCAGGTGCAGCCATTTTCATTTGCCGAGTATATGACAATAGAATCTGACGATTCGCGGAAGGCATTTCATCATTATCTAAACTATGGAGGATTTCCATATGCCGTTCAGATTGAAAAAGATGAAGTGTTTTGCGATTATATGGAAGGAATCCTAAATACCGTCCTGGTGAAAGATGTATTGCAAAGAAAGAAACAATCGGATACTTTAATCGTTGAAAGCATTGTAAAGTTTTTGATGAGCAGTGTGGGTAGCTTGATTTCTATCAAAAAGATTGCGGATACACTTACTTCAATGAATCGCAAGACAAGTTCTCCGACCGTTGAATCCTATCTTTCATCGTTGCTTGATGCATTTATATTTTATAAGGTGGACAGGTATGATATATATGGAAAGAAATTTTTACAACTAAATTCAAAGTATTATGTGGCAGATTTGGGTTTAAAGCATGCTTTACTTGGAAATCGTAGACCCGATTTGGAACATGATCTTGAGAATATTGTCTATCTCGAGTTGCTTCGTCGTAGATACAACGTAAGTATTGGCAATATTGATAAGCAGGAAGTGGATTTCATTGCTGAGCGAAGTGGCGATATCTTGTATTTTCAAGTGTCTGCAAGCGTGCTCGATTCATCGACGTTTGCGCGGGAGATTGCGCCATTATTGAAGATACAGGATAATTATCCGAAGTATCTTTTGACGCTGGACGAAATTCCAACGGGGCAGGATGGGATCAATCAAATTAATTTGATTGATTGGCTATTAAACTAGTTTATTACAGTAAGGGAAATAATAACAATGATTTGTGGAAAATGTGGCAATTATGTCAACGACCACTCACGGTTTTGTTCGCATTGTGGTACAGATGTATTGAAATACTCAGGGGCTAAAGCAAATAATTCTAAAAATATTATACAAAATACCAAGAAGACTCCGAAACATATCGTGTCACGCAGAGGCAATTATGATACGTCACAACAGACAATGGCGCAACAGCAGACGCCACCGCAGATGCAACAGAATAAGCCAAATTTTGCAAAACGTATCTGGACGCGGATGTCCCTTTTTAGTAAAATACGTATTATTTTTGTCGTTTTTCTGATTGTTGTGGGGGGTGGGCCATTTATCAAATCTGCGATTAGTGCTAAGATTCTGGATCATATGCCACCAAGCCGCGAGGCAGCACGATTAGAAGAGATACGCGACACAACAGAATATAGGAATGCGGGTCTTTATACACCTTTCGTTGGGACAGGTTTTTCGATTGATTTGCCTGGTGCGTGGTCGCCTATTGAAAAAGATGGCTTCTCTGCGATGGAAGAGAACGACAGTCATGATAAAATTTATATTTTCGAGGAGGGACCAAGCGAAATTCAAGACTTTGAATATAAATCTGACAAAGATGAATTTTTGGAAGATGCTTTGTTTGATGTCAAAATCTTTATACAGCAGCAAGGATATCATTTGAGTTACACAGTTCCTTTTAGAAGTCCAGATTTAGATGATCCTGATCCGATTATAACAGCTGATATTCAAGATGATGATTATATGTCAGTTGGTAGAATCTATTCAATTATTTCTCCCGATTATACGTATCGCGTTATATTAGTATCTTTTTTAGGAAATCCGAAAAAGGATTATATGCCAGATGAGGATTTTTCTGATGCATATGAATATCCCGATATTATTACACCAACAATCGTTGCATCAGAAAAATATATTACTCAAGAATAGGAAAGCGAGAAGAATATGGAAGTGACTTTCGTAACAGATGTAGATGGCAAGACTTATTATGGCGATTACGGTGATGATAAAGTCTATTTAGACGAGGCAAATGTCATCAATGGCGAATATGTCATAAATACTGCAAACCAGGAAGAATACACACAGGCTGAATTTATAAACACGGATGGCGAGCATATCCAAATTCGGTGGTACTTCAAGCCAAAGGACGAGCGACAGTTTCCAACATTTGCACAGATTGTTCCTGAGGATTTTGTGACGGGTACTTGGGAGAAAGCTGTGTATGTGAAAGAGGTCGATGGTGTTGGTGCTTGCAAGAAGATAGATGTCAATGATGACGATAATGATGATGCTCATAATGATAATTCGACAATATATTTACAGCCAATTAACATTGAGAAATTTGCAGAATTTGATTTTCAGTGGCTTCAAGAGGATTTGATGTTGCGTTTTGGGATATTGCCTTATCGGGATGCGATGATGGATGATATACAGATTCAGGATTATGTGAAGGTGAAGACGGGAAGACGGCGCCTGCCTGGACTACTTACAGCTGGGAATATGTTGGATATTTGTCAAGAATTAAGCGATGATTAAAGTTAAGACAATACGAATCTGTAATTACACGCATATATGTATACGAAATAATTTATATTCAGATATGCGTTGCATAAACAAGGTTTTTGTTACTGCATTTTTATAATTTTCATATGATATCGGGGGCAATATGCGGTGACATTTGCGTGTTCATTAAATTGTAATAAATACAATTTAAAAAATCGCTTGAAATGGTTGTAACATAGCAAATCATGTTATATAATGCAGTCAGCAGTAGAACTCAGTTGTTCCTCGGAATCGAGGATAGAAAGATTAGAGGTGCGGTACAATGATTACTTTACTAATTGGTGGAGAAGGCACCGGCAAGACGAAAGAGATGATCGATTTGGCAAATGCTAGGGCGAAGGTCTCGGATGGGCACGTGGTATTTTTGAGTAAGACAGAGCGGTTGAAGTTGGATTTGGTTCATGATATAAGAGTGGTAAGTTTGAAAGATTACCCAGAGATTACCAATAGCGATGAGTATATAGGATTCTTATATGGTATTATTAGTAGTGATTACGATATCGAGTCGATTTATGTTGACAGCGTTTTGAAGCAATCACATGTGAATAAAGAAGACATACCTCAGTTTCTGCAGAGATTAAAAGTTATATCCGAAGAACATGATATACGATTTACAGTAAGTCTTGATGGCGATATTGATAAGCTTTCGGAGAAGTACAAAGATTTTCAGATTATTGAAGCGACTGGATGCGGATGCTGATTGTAGATAAATAGGATTGAATTTGGCACATTATTGGGAGACCGATAATGTGCCAATTATTTTGAGTTGCGAAAATTAGTCGTTTTGCGAATTACATGATAAAATATAGATATGTGTAAATGCGATTGAAATGAGAATCCTTGATGCGGATATTTAGGGATGTCAGAAGCCAGATTTGTGAATGGTTGATAGGAGGTGGGTATGTTTACTTTAGGATTATGTCAGATTGCGGACTATATGGATCGTGATGAGGCGATGGAATCGGCTGCGCGATATGTTAACAAAGCGGTCGATGCCGGAGCTAGTGTTGTGAGTCTTCCAGAGTTGTGGAACACGCCTATGATGGTCAAGCATTATCACGATAATGCAGAGGACGAAAGTGGTCCGAGCTGTGAGTTTATGAGTGACCTTGCGCGCCAGAATGAGATTTATCTGATTGGAGGATCAATTCCGGAGGTTGCATCGGCGAAGAAGGGTACGATCAAAAAATATTACAATACATCCTATATCTATGATCCAAATGGCAAACGTATCGGCAAACATCGAAAAGCACATCTATTCGATATCGATATCAAAGATGGCATCACGTATAAAGAGTCCGATACATTCAGCGCTGGTGATGATATTACAATTGTGCAGACGGAACTTGGTCCGATCGGCGTGGCGGTGTGTTTTGATATCCGATTCCCCGAGATGTTTAAGAAAGCTGCCGATGCAGGGTGCAAGCTCATTGTGCTTCCCGCGGCGTTCAATATGACGACTGGACCCGCACACTGGGAATTGATGATACGGGCGCGGGCGCTCGATAATCAGCTTTATTTTGCGACTTGCTCGAAGGCGCGTACCGTCGGTATGAATGAATATGTCATCTGGGGGCATAGCACGGTCGCCAATCCTTATGGGGCGATTAGTGCAAAACGTGATCAAAGTGAGGGACTCGTACTTTGTGATATTGACTATGATTATGTGAATCAAGTACGCAATGAGATTCCAATCGGCAGATCTGACCTATGAGTGTTGCGATCATTCGACGATTTGAGATAATTCAACTATAATTTAGAGGTGATATGAAAAAATCAGTTTATCTATATATATTAATTTCCGCATTTTGTTTTGGTACGATGGAGGTCGCACTTAAATTGGCGGATGCATCGCTAGATCCATTTCAGATTACATTTTTAAGGTTTCTCATCGGTGGTATTGTGCTCATCATTCCATCGGTGCTTGAACGGCGTGGTCAGCCGAAGATTGCGATGAAGGATATTATCTATGTCGCGATGTTGGGCATCCTCAATGTTGACATTTGCATGTTGTTCTTTCAATTTGGAATCATGCATGCAAATGCCGCAACAGCGGCTGTCATATTTTCATGCAATCCAATATTTACGATATTATTGTCGCATTTTCTTATGAAAGATGACAAACTGAATACGAAGAAGGTTTGCGCAATTTGTTTTGGTGCACTGGGAACGATATTTATGATCAGACCTTGGAATATTCAGCCAGGCAATACGGTGCTTGGCGCGGTACTCATGGTCATTGCAGCGTTTTTGTTTGGACTTTATGGGATTCTTGGAAAGAAGACGGTTTCGCGTGTTGGGACATTTACGCAGACTTGTCTTAGTTTTTTGATTGGATCTGCGGTTATGCTCGTGTATATGCTTATCGTGGGACGACCGATTGTCCTTGGGATTTCGGACAATATCTCTGTGCTTCTCTATGTGAGCGTGATAGTCACAGGGTGTGGATATCTGACCTATTTTCTTGCGATTAAACATGCGAGCCCATCTACGGCGAGTTTAGTATTTTTCTTGAAGCCTGTCATTGCACCAGTTGCCGCGTTTATCGTGCTTCGTGAGGTGATTACTTACAATATGTATATTGGAATAGCCTTGATTCTTGTTGGGTCAGGTATGATTTTGCTTCATACGCGTAGTG
>JAISJM010000130.1 GCA_031261525.1 Eubacteriales Family XIII. Incertae Sedis bacterium | reverse complement strand
ATATCGAAGCAGAACTTGTATCAAAAGGGGACGATGACATTTGCGTACGTCCTTATGATGAGAACGGGATTGCTGGAGATGAGATATGCTTGCCGCTAAGTCAAGTTAGTAAAGTTAATCTGATGGTCGTGATATAGAGAATTTAGGAGGAAAAGCTACATGAATAGGGAGTTCATACTGGCGCTGGAGCAGCTTGAGAAAGAAAAGGGTATATCGAAAGCGCTTCTGATTGATGCAATCGAGAAGGCGTTGGTGAGCGCATATAAAAAGAACAACAATTCCGAGGGTGACAATGTGCGCGTCAGTGTCGATGGCACAACAGGTGAGATTGAGATTAAGTACAGAAAAACTGTTGTGGAATATGTAGAAGATCCTGAGACCGAAGTCAGTATCGATGTCATGAGAGAATTTGATGACGACTATGAGATTGGCGACGAAGTTGAATACGAGGAAAGTGTTGACAATTTTGGAAGAATTGCTGCACAGACTGCAAAACAAGTTGTCATGCAGAGTATCAAGGAAGCCGAGCGCGGCATCATCTTTGAGAATTTTATCGGCAGGAAGAATGATATCATCACTGGCAATATTCAGCGTGTGATGGGTGATACCGTATATATCAATGTGGGCAAGACGGACGGAATCCTTACAAAGGCAGAGCAGGTTGAGGGCGAACGTTATATACCAAATAAACGCATGAAATTCTTCATCTTGGATGTCAAGGATGCAAAGCAATCACCAAAGGGACCACAGATTTTCCTATCGAGGTCGCATCCAGGGCTCGTCAATAAATTGTTTGAGCTTGAAGTTCCTGAGATTGCGGACGAGACCGTCGTCATTGAGAATCTTGTCAGGGAAGCTGGTTCAAGGACGAAGATGGCTGTATATAGTACAGACGAGGGTGTAGATCCGATTGGTGCATGCGTAGGAAATCGTGGTACGCGAGTGCAAGCGGTTGTCGATGAACTCGGCGGAGAGAAGATTGATATCGTACCTTGGACAGACATCATTGAGGACAATATCAGCAACGCACTGAGCCCATCTCAAGTTGAGAAAGTCATCCTTGCAGACAGTGAGAAATCAGCGGTCGTTGTCGTTCCAGATTTTCAGTTGTCTCTTGCAATCGGTAAAGAAGGTCAAAACGTTCGTCTCGCGGCAAAGCTTTGTGGCGTGAAGATCGATATCAAGAGCCATACACAGTTCTATAAGGATTTAGAGAATCAAGACGATGATGCGGTCAGTGGTAGTGGTAAAGAGTCCAATATCGAGATCGAAGACGGCGGACAAGTTTTTGATGGTCACAAACTGGATGATGAGGGGTTCTTGAATCCAGACGATTTTAAGGTAGAAGAATAAAAGCAATAAAGGAGCTCATGAGCAACTTACAAGATATGAGGAACGATTGCGACATTTGCAATAAAAAGGATACGCCGATGCGAAGATGCGTAGGCTGTATGACATCTTTTCCAAAAGAGGAGTTGATACGGCTTGCATTGATAGATGGAGTGATACGCGTCGATCAAAGTGGCAACGCGGAAGGCAGAGGTATCTATGTGTGCCACAAAGAGCGATGCTTTCAGATTGCATCAAAGAAAAAGGCATGGGCACGCATGCTCAAAGTACCGATTGACGCAGTCAATGTGACGTTACTAGAGCAAGATCTAAAAGATTTGTGGGAGCCTGAGGAGGTGGAGATATAGATGAAGATACATGATTTAGCAAAACAGCTCAATCTGATGAGCAAACAGGTACTAGAGAAGGCGAAAGAGTTGGGAATCGACGCTACTTCACACTCAAGCGAGTTATCATATGAAGACCAGAAGCGCATCAAGAGCGTCTTTATCAGTGGTGCAAGCATGCCAAAGAAGATAAAGAAAGCGAAACCTGCGGAAGCGGTGGATGATGCTGACGTAAGCGAGGACGAGCCAAAAGTACAAGGTCCAAAGCGTATTACAAAAGAAGAAATTCAGCATGAGCATGAGGTTCCAGAGACAGCTGCAACCCCGACGACCTCGGCAACCCCTGCAACGGATGGTGTCGCGGACTCGGACGATACGGTTTCAGAGCCAGTAGTTTCTCCTGTAGTAGCAGATGATACAAAGATTAAAGATGCAGCCGCATTGAGTAGTGCCTTGGATGAGATTGCTACTCCTGCAGAACCAGAGACAAAAGCAGCATCGAAAGAGGCTGTTTCTCATGCTACTCCAGTTGAGTCTGCGGCTCCAGCTACTCCTACTAGTCCAGTTACGCCTGCGAGCCCTGTGACGCCAGCTGCTCCCGCTGCAACAAAGACTACTAGTGTAGATGCAAAACAAAAAAATGATAAATCTGCACCGAAGCCACATCGCGCATCTGAGACAAAGCCTGTAACGGCAGCCTCTGATAAGACATCTTCGGATAAGGCACCTGCTGATAAGACCTCTGCGGCAGAAAAGAAGCCTGCACCTCGCAAAGAGATTAAGACAATCAATTCCTTGAAGCGTAAGCCTAGAGAGATTGAGATTATTAAGAAAGCGCCAACCGAAGAGGAAAAGCGCAAAGAGCGACAAGCAAGAGATGAAAGACGTGCGAAGAAAAAGCCGCATAGAGCAAGCGAGCATCAGGGACCAACAGAGGGGGCAATCAACAAAGTCGGTAGCAACAACAACTATATGGAGAAGAAGAAACGCGCGGATAAGAAGCGTAAATCTACTGAGCCATATGAACCAAAATCACTAGAGAAGAAGACGAGAGCGAAGAGTAGACCAAAAGTTGCGCCAAAGGTGGAAGAGCCTGAGATTAACTTAGAAGATTATGCACCTGGCACAAAGATTATCAATGTACCTATTACGGTTGCTGGCTTTGCAGAACAGACAGAGATGTCTACATCACAGATTATCATGGGACTTATGAAGATGGGTGTGATGGCAAATATCAACCAGAATTTAGATGAAGATACCGCACAACTTCTTGCGGATGAACTTGGTATCTCGATTGTCATTGGTGAAGTTGAAGAAGATATTGTTGAAGAAGGTTTGGATCTCCACGAAGACAAGGATGAAGACCTTCAAAAACGTGCACCAATCATCACTGTTATGGGACACGTCGATCATGGTAAGACGTCCTTGCTTGATGCGATTCGAAGTACAAGTGTCACAAAGGGTGAGGCTGGTGGTATCACACAGCACATCGGTGCATCGGAAGTACAGATTTCTGGAGAGAAGATTGTCTTTCTTGATACGCCTGGTCATGAGGCGTTTACAGCAATGCGTGCGCGTGGTGCGCATATAACAGATATCGCAGTTTTGGTTGTTGCAGCAGATGATGGCGTTATGCCTCAGACTGTCGAGTCGATCAGCCATGCGAAAGCAGCAGGGGTACCAATTATTGTAGCTGTCAATAAAATTGACAAGCCTGGTGCCAATCTGGATCGCGTTTATAAGGAATTAGCAGACCACCATTTGATTGTGGAAGCATGGGGTGGCGACATTATCAGTGTGCCACTATCCGCGAAGACGGGCGAGGGCGTTACCGATTTGCTTGAGATGATTCTACTTCAGGCAGAAGTATTAGAGCTCAAAGCCAATCCAAATCGTCTTGCGCAAGGTACGGTCATTGAGGCTAGATTAGATAAATCAAAGGGTTCTGTCTCCACATTGCTCGTACTCAATGGTACACTCGAAGCAGGAGATAGCATCGTTGCGGGTACAACAAGTGGCCGCATCAGAGCAATGCATGATTTTAAGGGTAAGAAGATTCGCAAAGCAGGTCCTGCTACAGCTGTCGAGATTACAGGACTTACAGAAGTTCCGCAGGCTGGTGATACCTTTAATGCTGTAAAAGAAGATAAAGTTGCTCGTTCTATTGCGGAAGCAAGAAAGATTAAGCAACGTGATGAGGTGATGCTCAGAACAAGTCATACAAGCCTTGAGTCGTTCTTCAGTCAACTTCAAGAAGGCGAAATCAAGGAACTTAACCTTATCATCAAGGGTGATGTGCAGGGTTCTGTTGGAGCTGTCACAACTTCTCTTGAAAAGCTCAAGAACGAAAATGCCAAAGTAAATATCATTCACACAGGCGTTGGTGCGATTACAGAGTCCGATGTCATGCTTGCAAGTACTTCTGACGCAATCATCATTGGTTTCAATGTGCGCCCATCTACAGCGGTTACGACACTTGCAGACAGTTCCGATGTTGAGATTAGAACCTATCGAGTCATCTATGATATCATAGGCGAGGTCGAAAGCGCTCTGAAGGGTATGCTTGATCCAGAATATCGCGAAGTTGTTCTTGGCAAGATTGAGATTCGTGAAACCTTTAAGGTACCAGGTGTCGGTGTTATCGGCGGTTCATACGTACTTGAAGGTAAGGTCGAAAGAAATGCGGAAATCAGGCTTGTAAGAGATGGTATCGTTATCCACGAAGGTAAGATATCTTCGCTAAGAAGATTTAAGGATGATGTCCGTGAAGTAGCTCAAGGCTACGAATGTGGTATTGGTATCGAAAAATATAACGACATCAAGGAAGGCGATATTATTGAAGCCTTTAAGATGGAGGAGATAGAACGTGCGTAAAAATTTCAGAGATGGGCGCGTTGGCGGAGAGATTCAAAAGGTCATAAGCGAACTTCTCCGAAATGAGCTCAAAGATAAAAGATTGTCCGCAATGATTTCAATTACAGATGTCAAAGCGACAAAAGATGCAAGTTTTGCAACAGTCTACTTTACAGTGCTCGGCGAGCGCGTAGATCATGATGCCTACGAAGAAGAAAAAAAAGATGTGCTTGAAGCACTAAATGGCGCAAAAGGACTCATCCGTGGTCGTATCTGTCAAGAACTGCAACTTCGTCATGCACCTGATTTGGCGTTTCGTGTAGATGAGAGCTTAGAATATGGACGCCATATTGAGAGCGTCATCCGTGATATTCATGATAAAGAGACGATGAGTTTTGAGAAGATTGCAGATGTACTTGATGAGCAGGAGACGATTTTATTGTTTCCACACAAGAGCCCCGATGGAGATGCTTTAGGATCTTCCTGTGGACTTGCTTTTGTACTCAGAGAATTAGACAAGCATGTACATGTCATTGTAGATGAATCTGTGCCAGTGGCATTGCAATTTCTTGATAATGGCCTCATTTTGAAAAGTAGCGACGTATCGCGACATTTTCAGGACGGTTATGATCTCGCGATTCTCATTGATAATGCAGAACCAACGCGATTGCCTGATGGTGCGAAGGAATTATTTTCAAAAGCATCAAAGACGATGTGTATTGATCATCATATTACAAGCACCCCAGCATATGACTATAATTTAATTGACAGTACGCGTGCTGCGACAGCAGAGATTATCTATGATATCCTTGCCGAATATGTCGAAGAGATACCGGAGAAAGCAGCAGAGGCTGTCTATGCAGGTATTGTGACGGATACTGGTCGTTTTTCATACGCCAATACGACTCCACGTACGATGGAAATTGCATGTGAACTCTTGAAGCTTGGTGTATCACCAAGCGATGTGAGCAAGCGGATTTATCAGAGCAATAGCCCTGCAAAACTGAAGATAGAAGGTCTCGTCTTTGATACAATCGAGTATCTATATTCCAATATGTGCGCGATTGCATATATGACACAGGATATGATGCGTTCGGTCGGTGCAATTGATGAGGATACAGAGGGCATTAGTGAAGCGCTTCGAAGTGTTCGTGGCGTCGAACTCGCGATATTCCTACGAGAGACAGAAGAAGGTAAAGTAAAGATTTCTATGAGATCACAGGATTTCTTTGATGCCTCTCAGCTCGCGTCACACTTTGGTGGTGGCGGACATAAACGTGCGGCAGGTTTCATCACATCAAAACCTCTTGAAGAGATTATCGCATTATTAAAAGAACAGGTAAGTGCAAGAATTCATGAACGATAAGGTTTAACAAATGGTAAAATATGGTAAATTCGCTTAGTGGTATAATCAATTTCAATAAACCTCAAGGCATTACGTCTCATGACGCAGTGTACTTGATACGAAAATACACTGGTATTAAGAAGGTTGGGCATACAGGTACGCTCGATCCAATGGCTACTGGTGTTCTGCCAATATGTATCGGTAAAGCCACGAGAATCATAGAGTATTTGGATATCGACAACAGGCCTGATGCGAAGTCCTATGCATGTGAGATGACACTTGGCCAGACGTCCGATACTTACGATATTTGGGGCAATATCCTCACAAAGGATAGCACCATAGGTCTTACAGAAGAGCGTATTCGTGAAGTGCTGATGAGCTTTGTCGGTAAGATTGAACAAATTCCACCGATGTATAGTGCAATCAAAGTAGATGGGCGTAAGCTCTACGATTATGCAAGATCTGGAGATGTAATCGACCTCAGTAAGATAAAGCCTAGAAATGTTGAAATCAGCAGTCTTGAGATCAATGCCATTGACCTAGAGACAGCCAAAGTCCATTTCAATATGACTTGCTCCAAAGGGACCTATGTGAGAAGTATCTGCCATGATGCAGGTCAGTTGCTCGGGTGCGGTGGACTCATGTCAGGGCTCAAGCGTACACAGTCCAACGGTTTCACAATAGAGACAGCTTATAGTGAGATGGATCTCATTGCAATCGATGACATTTCATCTGTACTATATCCGATGGATCAAGCGTTGGTCGGAATTCCCGCAATCAAACTGGGCAGTGATAGTAATGATAAAATTTTTATCAATGGTGGTGTAATCCATCTAGAAGATATTTCAGAAACAGAGCCAAATGGTATCCATAAGATCTATACTCAAGATGACCAATTTGTTGGTATGGCGATGTATAAGGACGGACTGGTATACCCCAAAAAGGTAATCAGAGGCTAAGAGATACATTTATTAGAGACAATAATATATATGAAGATATTCGATAACATAGAAAATATAGACAATATTCAGCCAACAGCGATTGCGTTAGGTAATTTTGATGGGTTTCATCGCGGACATGTAGCTTTGATTCGGCGTACAATTGAGGTTGCGCAGCTGAATGGTCTCAAATCCGCAATCTTTACATTTGCCAATCATCCGCGCAATGTCATCGCAGGTAGATCGGTTGTAAAGCATATCATGTATCCACAAGACAAGCTTTGGGCATTTGAGAAACTCGGTCTGGACTATGTGTTCTCGCTGCCATTTGATGAGTTCTTCCATCATATGGATGCAACGACGTTTATTAAGGACTATGTGCTTGGTAAGTTCAATGCAGAAGAGATTCTCTGTGGTTTTAATTTTCACTTTGGAAAGGGTGCTACTGGCAACGCAGAAGCATTGGCAAAACTTGCGGATAGTGAGGGTTTCGAGTTAGAACTCATTGAACCCGTCATGGTTGGTGATGAACTTGTAAGTTCAACAACGATCCGTAGGTATATCCATGATGGTAAGATGGAGCATGCGGCTACCTTGCTTGGTAGAGCCTTTTATATCAAAGGTGAAGTCATTCACGGCAATGCGATTGGTCGCACAATTGGTTTTCCAACAGCCAACATCATTTTGGATCAATCTATGGTTCAGCCCGCACATGGCGTCTATACTGCGAGAGTGCGTGTAGACAACCAAATCTACAATGCAGTCACAAATGTCGGTGTAAGACCGACAATTGGTGATGAGCATAAGCTTATAGAGAGTCATATCCTTGACTTTGATGGAGATCTCTATGGCAAGGAGATGAAAGTCGAACTTCTTAAACACCTCAGGGGGGAGATGAAGTTTGCATCTTTAGAAGAACTTGCAGCAAGCATCGATGCAGATAAAAAGGTTGCCGAGGAATATTTTAAGGTATGATAAGACAAAGATAAGATAAATACAAAATAGCAATTGACATATCTGTCAAAATAAGCTAATATATTACTTGTTCACGATTCGTCATCACATAAGACGCATATCGTGGGGGCATAGCTCAGCTGGTTAGAGCGCTTGCTCGACAAGCAAGAGGCCGGTGGTTCGAGTCCACTTGCTCCTACCAATGAAATAGCTTGAAACTTCAACGTTTCAAGCTATTTTTTATTATTATTTTGATGGTAAAATTTAGGTAAAAACGCGCCTATTTTCGCCTATTCTCCCCTATAAAAATTGGAAACATCCTGGAAACATCATGGAAACCCTCAAAATGCCTGCCCACAATATGTAGTAGATGCAAAAAAACTGCTAGAAAGTTATTCGCTTTGCTTAGCAGTTTTTTTTATTGCATAATATTATTTTGCATATGCATCAATCATACTTCGCGCGCTTTCGAATGCATCGAGCGATGAATGCGTGTAGATGTTGGCGGTCATCTCGATGGATGAATGTCCCATCAATTCTTTTGCGACATTGATTGGTACTCCAGCGGACTGCAGGTCGGTGCAGTATGTATGACGCAGGCAATATGGTACGAGGTCGTCAGCGACTCGGTGTGGTTCGACAATCCTTTTTAAGGCTCCATAATCTGTTTTTCCACCCATCAGAATGTGCATATCCTTCTTGACTGAAATCCACATATGCTTTCGGTTTGACTTTGTGATAGGCTTACCATCGTTGTTTGTAAAAAGATACCCAAACGATTTTTCAATCCCTTTCGGTAGCTTCTCAGCAAGTTTCTTTGGCAGTGGTACATATCTTACTGCTGCATCTGACTTTGTGCCATCGACAAACACCTTCGCCTCGTCTAGATTAATGTGCACACCTTTGACGCGAGCTGTTTCTCCAGGACGCAAACCGCAATAAAGCATAATAAGTACCCATAACCCATATTCATGATGCTCGCAGACCTCTAAGAGTATCTTACGCTCATGTACCGACAGCGGTCTGTGCGTTCCTTTGACGCATTTTGGCATCGCAAGGTCGTCCGCAGGATTCGTATACATGAGATTGCTTTTGATTGCTTTTTTAAACAAGTCCTTCATGTAATATTGCGTCTTTGTCATGAGCGAGTATGATTTTCCTTTTAGATCGTTAAGTATGCGCTGGCAGTGCAACGGCTCTACCTCGCAAAGCCTCAGCGTGCCGATATGCGCATTGATTCTATTTATGAAGGAATCAATCACCTGCATCGTAGAGTCTTCGACTACGGGCTCTTTGTAGACCTCGCGCCATTGTGACGTCCAATCTCTGACAAGCATCTGCTTCGAGATTTTTTGCTTGCCCTGATCTATTTCTGACTTTCGGCGCCCAACCTTCTCACCTAATTCAGCTTCGCTATGCGCTTTTATATCATAAGCTACACCATCATAAGTTCCAGTCTCTCTAAATTCATATTCTGTTTTAGACA
>JAISJM010000114.1 GCA_031261525.1 Eubacteriales Family XIII. Incertae Sedis bacterium | reverse complement strand
CACTTACTGTCTTGGCATCGTCATCGATTACGAGACCACCGGTCTTATAGATGCCGGACCTCTTTTCGAGACTGCCAAGAACAGTATAGCGCCTGAGCACGGAACGCACGCGAGCGACCATCTCAAGTGGATTGAAAGGTTTCGTGATGTAGTCATCGGCTCCAACGCCCAGTCCTCCGATGATATCGTAATCCTGAGACTTCGCGGTGAGCATGATGATGGGCACGGCGGAAATCTCTCGAATCTGTGTCGTTGCCTTAATCCCGTCAAGATTGGGCATCATGACATCCATGATGATGAGCTGGACCTCTTCGTCCGTGCCAGTCGTCTTATGAATGAAGTCGACCGCTTCCTGTCCATCGTATGCCTTATATATTTCGAAGCCGTCGCTTGATAGATATATCTCTATGGCATTTGCGATTTCTTTATCATCATCCACTACGAGGATCCGTTCCATGTTGCCTACCTTTCGATTTTGTGAATTGATTACATCACGATGCGTACACTCACCATTAATGCACCTTATGCACAAAGCTTGATTTTCTCTTTGCCTTGTAAATACATTGTACACAGCGATTCTTACAGATGATTTGATGTAATTCTTAAGAGTTTCTTAAATTGAGTTTCTTAGATGAACTGCGATATCTGGATAATTTGTGATAACCGCATGGATACCGATTTCAAATGCACGCCTCATATCGAGGGCGGCATTGACCGTCCATGCGTTGATATCCACGTCAAGCAGCTCGCACGCTTTTACGAATCCGTTACGATGGAGCGCGATATACTTTGGATTCACGGCATCGAAACGCTTCATTCTACAGTACGCCGGCGTCTGAACGCTGATTGCATGCTCGGTTAGATAGCCAACATATGCGTCTGCGCGCAGCTTTTTAATCTGCGTCAAAGCCTCCACATCGAAGGAGCTGTAGACGATTTGATTGCAAATGTCACAATCGTCGGCAAGTTCGATTAATTTAGTTGGCAGAATTTCCAGTTCTGGGGATTTAGATAGATTATCCCAAATATGAGATGTTTTAGCAGTCGACTTTAATTCAACATCTACAATCATGCCTGTATCTTTGATTAATGCATAGACGTCCCTTAGTGTTGGAATCTGCACATCTCCAAATTGCTCAGGATAATATTTGTTGAAATTAAATTTCTTAAGTTCTGCCAATGTAAAGTCGCTGACATTGCCCTTTCCATTGCTCGTACGATCGATGCGCTCATCATGAAGCACAACAATCTCGCCATCTTTTGTAAGCTGCACATCAAGTTCGATTCCGTCTGCCCCCATCTCCATTGCAAGCTGAAACGCAGGCAACGTGTTTTCGGGGGCATAACCAGAAGCACCTCTGTGTGCCCAGACTTCAGTGCGCCGGCGCGCACATTTGCCATTGCTAGAATGACGCTCATACAAATTCAGTTTTTTCTCAAGACGATCTCTCATCTATCTATTATAACAAAGATACGGTAAGAAAATCACATGTTTTCGTCTCAATTGTACATTGAAGATGACTGAAAAATATAGTAATATAGGAAAGCCTATAGGCATTCAGATATCATTTTATTATTTATACGAGAATACGAGGTGGAAGAAATGAAATTCAAATATGTACACAACAACATCAATGTTACCAATTTAGATCAATCAATTAAATTCTACAAGGAAGCACTTGGGCTTGAGATTAAAAATGACAAACCTGCTGAGGACGGTAGCTTTCGGCTTGTTTTCATGGGAAACGACGAAAACCCGAGTGAGATTGAACTGACTTGGCTTCGCGACAAAGAAGGCGCATACAATTTAGGCGACAATGAAATTCATTTTGCATTTGTTGTAGATGATTTTGATGCTGCCTATGAACTGCATCAAAAACTCGGTGTAATCTGTTACGAAAATAAGGATATGGGACTCTATTTTATCGCAGATCCTGATGGATATTGGACAGAGATTATTCCGACAAGGTAAATTATGTTAACAATTTCATACGAATATACAAGTCAAGCGTCTCCTTATTTAATAACGAGATGCTTGACTTTTTTATTTATTGACTTTTTGTTCTATTTGTAGTATAACAGATATAACAGGAGGTTAAGAATGATGCTACTAAAATTAAAACCTGATTCAGATATACCAATTTATATGCAGATAAGAGAACAAATTATCAAAGGCATTGCTGACGGAGAACTTTCTTCAGGTGAGCAATTGCCGCCACTCAGACAACTTGCCGCAGACCTTGGCGTCAACTTGCACACAGTAAACAAAGCGTATCTAATCCTTCAAAACGAAGGTTATGTGAATGTCCAAGGCCGCAAAGGTGCAATTATCGCTGCCCCCCCAAGTTATAACAAAGCGTATACGCAGACACTTTCAATCGAGATTGAAAAACTCTTCACAGAAGCCAGAAGCCGCGGTGTGCCACAAGACGTATTGCGAGACATCACGGACACATTACTAGCACATTATGATGCAAAGCCCGATACTGAGACAAAAAGCTCAAATGGTATTCAATTCCGTGATTAATCACATGCTGAGAAAGGAGACCCATTATGATACTCACAATATTCATATTTATAGATTTGCTCATCGTGCTCGCATTTGCATTTACACCATATGTCACTCGAAAGACCGAACTCTTTGGCGTGAGCCTACCATCTTCACAGACGCATCTGCCCGAACTGAACAAGATGCGCGCCGCTTTTCGCAATATCTCACTGATGATTGGTGTGGTATTTATTGGATTAACCGTTCTCGTCTTCTATTTATTTAAGAATGAAAATGCCATGTCGGTTGCCTATACAGTGCTACTATTTATCGACTTAATCGTAACTTTTTTCGTATACCTTGTCTTTCATAAAAGGATGAAGCAATTCAAACATGCTCAAGGTTGGGATACAGATGAAGCGAAAAACGCGACATTGATTGTTGATACAAGTGCACCAGCAAACGATACGCAATCGACCAAATGGTTATGGCTCTATGTCGTAATTGCAGCATTGACGGTTTTTATCATCTGGCGTATCTGGCCAATTGTGCCAGACAAAATTGTCATGCATATGGATCTCGCTGGAAATGTCGACCGATGGGTAGACAAGGGACTCGGCGCAGTCTTTACCGTCGTATTTACACAATGGTTCCTATTGGCGATATTTGCAGGAACGTTCTTTATCGTCAAATATTCCAAAAGACAAATTGACGCAGCCCAACCTGAACTATCTAGGATTCAAGCGGCTCGATTTCGCAAAATCATGAGCGGATCGCTCTATTGGGGCGGCGTCATCATGGGTGTACTCATGGGCGCAATGCAGATTATGATGCTCTTGAATGTCGATATGCGTCTTGCCGTCGGATTACCCATTGCAATTCTCGTCATCGCAGTCGTCTTCGTTGTGGTACTCTATCTAAAAGTTGGACAAGGTGGTAGCAGGCTGAAAGTTGGAAAGGCGTCATCGACAAAAGATGCCAACCCCGACAACGATAAATACTGGAAGCTCGGACAATTCTATGTCAATAAAAACGATCCGTCAATCTTTGTTGAACAGCGCTTTGGTATCGGATATACTTGCAATTGGGCACACCCCATATCGTGGCTATTGCTCATCGGACTCTTTGTACTTGTCGGTGTCTTGATTTGGCTGAGTGTGAAGTTTGCAAGTTAATAGATTTTGCATAGGACCTCGTCTAGTCTCGCACTATCGATTGGCTTTGCAATGAAATCTTGAAATCCGTAACTGATTAGTTTTTCTTTTCTACCAATAGCCGTGTGCGCAGTCAATGCGATGATTGGAATCGTTCTCGCATAATCTGTTTCAATCTGCTCTCTTATCATACGCATCGCCTCAACACCATCCATTCGGGGCATTAGATAATCCATAAAGATTGCATCATAATGGATATCGCTGTCTCGAATGAGATGAATCGCATCTGCCCCGCTGGTTACGCAGTCTACCGTAAGACCATGAGGTCGCATTAGTTTTTTAGCAATGACTAAATTAATCTTAACATCATCCACAACTAAGACGCGTTTATTGTTATCGTCTTGATTTGTAGGTATTAACTTTTCCATGAATATGGCTCCTATATTTCATTCATAAAATCCCTGTTAATTATTATATACCCAGATACATTAGAATTAAACATGATTTTTAGAATGTTTATAGATGACATCACCATTTACTTCACAGCAATCGTATATTCTCGTTTCGAAAAATCTAATACCCCCTCACGTCTCATCTCGTTTAGTTCCAATGAAAGGGAACTGCGATCCACACATAGATACTGCGCAAATTCATCTTGATTCATACCAATATCCACCGTATTACTATGTCGGCGTTCTGTGACCACACTCAAATAAGCCAAGACGCGATCTCTGACCGTACGCCGTGACAAGATATCGGATTTGTACATGAGTTTGATACTATCATCAGCCATAATGCCAAGCATATTATCATAGAGAATCCGTTGCAAATTCACGGATAGACGTACATCATGGACCAGTTTTTCAAATGGAATCTTCGCAAGTCTGCTTTTTTTATTTGCGATCAACGATGTTGGTGCTGTCTTCATAACAGATGCCGCCGCTTCAAGATTGATGATGGATAATGGCGAATAGGAACGAAGAATCTGCGCCCGCCCGTCAATATGATATTTTGTACTGAGGATACTCCCCGAGATTAGGATTCCGATATCTGTAACAAATTCTCCTTGGCTCCATAGTATTCCATTTTTATCAAAATTCTGGATTCGAGGTACCGCAATGGTACAAATCAAATCGAAATCTTCTGCAGAAATGCCACTAAATAGTCGCGTCTTTTTTATAATTTCTAAACACATGATTGAAGTCTCCAAACTTTGTTCTATATAGAACATTTATTATCATTACAATACCATACAATATAAAGTGATGTAAAGAGAAATGCATCATTTACAAATGGAAACCATATGATAACTACATGGAGGCATTATGGAACGGAAACCTTAACAAATATGGAAAACAGACACATAATTACATATAGGAAAGTAACATACATGGAGGAATTATGGAACACAATCACATTAAAAATTATATCAATGGCGCTTGGATCGATAGTAGCACTGGCGCAAAGAAAGAATTAATCAATCCTGCAAATGGACAGGTAATCGCGACATTTGCCAATAGCACAGTGGAAGATACGAAGACGGCAATTGCTGCAGCAAAAGAATCGTTTTATGTAGATCGCACTTGGCGCGATACCGATGCACCGACGCGAGCGGATAAATTATTTGAGATTGCAGCCGCGCTTGAAAAGCGAGTCAGCGAAATCGCGTTGATTGAGAGTATGAATAACGGAAAGCCTCTGAGAGAGGCCGAGGCAGATGTAATCGACGCTGCACATTGTTTTAAGTATTATGCAGGTCTGATTACAAAGCCATATGGCGGTGTCTACGATGTAAATAACGCATTTGGTAAGATGCGCTCGTTTACGGTTCACGAGCCTGTTGGCGTCTGCGCGCTCATCACACCATGGAACTATCCACTACTTATGGGCGTGTGGAAAATTGCCCCTGCATTGGCAGCTGGCAATAGCATCATCTACAAACCAAGTTCCAACACACCAATGTCATCGCAGATTTTATTCGAAATCCTAGATGAGGTTGGGCTACCAAAAGGCGTTGTCAATATGATTTTGGGACCAGGTAGGAACGTCGGAGATGCGCTGTCATCAAGCAATGATGTGGATATGATTACCTTTACTGGAAGTACCGAAGTTGGTCAACAAATTGCGAGAGGTGCAGTCTCGAATCTTAAAAAAGTCGGATTGGAACTCGGTGGTAAATCGCCAAATGTCATATTTGCAGATGCAGATTTGGAAGGTGCCGTCGAATGGGCAATGATTGCGGTCTTCTTCAACCAAGGTGAAGTGTGCTCTGCAGGTAGCAGAATCATCATCGAAGAATCCCTGAAAGATGTATTCTTAAAGCGTTTGAAGGAACGCACAGAGGCAATCACGATTGGGGATCCACTGCAGAATCCAGATATGGGTCCGCTCGTATCCAAGGAACATATGGAGACCGTTTTAAAGTACATTGAAATCGGTAAGAGGGAAGGTGCCGACTGTATCGCAGGTGGGTATCGCTATACGGAAGGCGCTTGTGCAGATGGTTATTTTGTGGCACCAACAATCTTCGACAAGTGCACGCCTGATATGCGCATTGTGCGCGAAGAAATCTTCGGTCCTGTTGTGACCGTTCAGACATTTACAACAGAAGAAGAAGCCGTGCAAATGGCAAATGACACAGAATTTGGTTTGGCTGGCGCCGTATTCACATCGGATGGATCGAGAGCACTTCGCGTCATCGATGAAATCCGCGCAGGCATCACATGGATTAATTGTTATAATCCAACATTCAATGAAGCACCATGGGGTGGCTATAAGAAATCTGGACTCGGACGTGAACTCGGTGTGCATGGTCTTGAAGAATATCAAGAAGTGAAGCAGATCAATATCAATTTGACTCCTGGTGCCCTTGGGTGGTATGAGAACTAAATATAAACTACTGCGGAATCGTCAAATCCAATTCCTCTGCGATTCGTGGAATCAGCGCATTAAAATTAATCAAAAATGCTTCTTCAGGCTGCATGACAACACTTTCAGCTTTAGCTCCAGGATAATACGCGTTCTTATAATCTTCAAGAATCTCTTGCTTTGTCTTGCCGTCCTTAATTCCAGCCTTCAAGATGCGTACAGCCTCATCTGCAGCCTCATAGGCTTTTTTGAAGTATAGGTCAACGGTTCTGCCCTCAATCAAACCAAAATGAGGAATGATGACACGTGTTGGATTTAAGGATGACAATTTTTCAATACTTTCAATTGTCTTTTCATAGGATACAATCAATGCTGGCACTAAGAAATCTTCAGAGATAAACACACCCAATGTCTCCGCAGCAACAAGCAATCGATCCTCTTCAAAATAATAACTGCTATCACCTCGCGTGTGACCAGGGGTATCGTATACGTGGATGGTCAGATCTGCAGCATTGATGATATCGCCCTCTGAAACAGGTTCATCAACATGGAAAATATGCAAGAACTTTCCATTATCAGAAAGGAACGTGCTTGTATTCGGTTCTGTATTCATACCCTTTATGTATTTTGTGACATTTGCACCCGTATAATCACTTTGCCCATGAATCATCGCAGCATTGATATCCAAATCTACCATACCTGCCAAGGCGTGGTCACTGCGAAACGTCTTCGCGGTATGTGCAGAACCAACTACTTTTGCAGATGGATATGCTTCGCGCAAGACCCCAATGCCACCGGCGTGGTCGTAATGCGAATGCGTGAGTAGGATATAATCCAAATTCCTTTTACCGAGAATCTTCGCAATCTTATCGACCATCGCCTCCGCGCTGAAGATAAATCCCGCATCGACGAGGATTGCACTTTTCATCGATACAACCAAGAATGATTCGCCGCCTGCTGCACCCGTCACATCATATACTTTAAGCATTCATTGCCTCCCAACTAAATATGACGCGGTCACCCACGTCATACAATCTGTTCTATTAATCAATCACGATACGATCACGATGAGAACTTATGCTGTCTTAATCCGTTCCTGAATATAATTTGGAACTTCCTTCTTACCAATGCCAAGTGCAATCGCAAATTCACCGTAAAGAAGTTCTTCCGCTTGCTTCATGAAACGCTTATCTGTTGCGCCATGCTTGCCACCCTTTTTCTTCGTATAGATGGACATTGTGAGTTCGATTAATTCCTCACAACTATTGGAGAAAATCTTCTCTTTATATTGACTCGCAAGCGCATGCGTCGTCTCAGCTGTCATCGCTTCACTTTCAAGCGTCGCGAAACTATCGATGAGCTTAATCGCTTCATCTTTGCTGATTACGTCACGTATGGCAACGTTGCCGCCCTCAATTGGTGCATAAATCATACAAGAATTGTAAACAGGCTTGAGTACATAGGACAACTTAGGGTCTCCACCTAGAGGAGGCTTCATTTCTTTAATATCCTCAATCGTGCACACGCCAGTAGTTCCATATATCACCATATCTCCAATTTCGTACAAAATATACCTCATCTTTCTTTTTAGCCAGATGTTTGATTATTTTCAAACATCTCAATACTTACTATATACAGTATAGCATTTTTCGGGCTATTTTTCCAGTAAGAAAGCAGATTGAATTCATACTTCGCGAAAAGCACATGTATCACCTACATGTGACTACGTATATTATTCCGATTATAAATCAGATGTAGCGTCATCGCATCCGATGCGCCAAGCTGGTCATGATTGGCAATGGAGTCCACAAGTGCAGCATGGGTCTCAATTGTCTCGGTCTTGAGGACACGATCTGTCATGACGAGAAAAAGCGAAATCGCTTGCTGGATAATCGGTGCCAGATTTGGCATGACAAGGTTATGACTTGCCTCAGCAATCTTTCGATGAAATGCAACATCACACTCCGTATGATCAATGTCTGCCAAGATGAGTGCTTTGACTTCTTGTTCGAGCGCGCGAAGCTCCGCGACGTCCTCGGCTGTGGCATTTGCAGCTGCAAGCGCCGCAATTCTTGGTTCAAGCGCCATACGAATCTCAAGCAAATCCAGTGCAAGTTTCTCCTTATCCTTTATAAAGGTCAATCCGAGCGGATCATCTGTGACACCCATACTTGTTTCCGAGATAAAAGTACCGGAGCCCTGCTTGACTTCGAGGACGTTGCGACTCACGAGCGTCTTTACGGCTTCACGAACCGTGCTCCGTCCTACTTCCAGAATCTCCGCGAGCTTGTATTCATTTGGAAGTTTGTCGCCGGGTTTCAGATTGTGCGTCAATATGTAGTTAATTAGTAGGTCACTGGTGGTTCCTGCTAATGGTTTCTGTGTATCCAAAATTCTGTTTCTCCTAACATATATAATCGTATGCGCCGCTAAGTGTACCTACAGCATAACAGATATTTCAAAATATCACAATAAGTCATCTGATGAATTATTGGTTATAACAAAAATACGTCTGAGCATTATCATCAGATGTATTTTCGCAGGATTGATTTTGTCACAACTTTTGTGACGATTCACATTATTCAGGGATTTGTGTTGATATTTCAAGCATTATAGTGATTTTTATCAATCTTCAAACAGTATTGACAAAGCAAAAATAAGTGAA
>JAISJM010000103.1 GCA_031261525.1 Eubacteriales Family XIII. Incertae Sedis bacterium | reverse complement strand
ACGCAGATCAAGAAGCTTGCAAAATCCTATGGTTACAAGTTCAGCCCAGCGCTTTCAGCCGAGCCATATCAAGTGGCTGCAACAAGTTTCCATGCTGGAGATTCAAGTTTCCGCGTGACGCCAGGTGCAGTGCATTATGTGACATTTGCACTCGGCTCACAGCCATCAATCAATGTAACGGTGAAGATTACAATTGAGGGTGGTACACATTTACCTGTCATTACTGCAGGCGGCATCAACAAGGTTTCTGTATCAATGCCAGGTCGCGAATTGACAGATGCTGAGATTAAAAAGGGTGTCACCAGTTACGATGCAGATGATGCCTTGGTAGGAAAGCCAAATCCACCAATCACATATACTGTGAAAGATGAGGCAGGCAATCCAGTTTCAGGCAACAAGATTTACACAAACAAGGCTGGAATCTACACGGTATCCTACGCGACAATGGATTTAGACGGCAATATCGCGACAGCGGAGGGCATTGTTCTCGTAAATGACGAATCCTTTGTCGTCACGCAGCCAACTGGTGACGCACAGTATATTGTACGAGCCAATGGCTTTGTGAAAAAATTGACAGACATTGAAGACGAATATGGTGTCGGCACAAAAATATCTGATGCTGCAATCCTCAAGTATGCAAATGCCAGCGCATGGCAGATATCAGGCAATGTCGTGACACCAACCAATGCAGCACTATTTATCCGTGGTGGATTCGCTGCGTCGGAAGGTGAATATACATTGAAGATTGGCGCTGTGGGCTATGAAGCTACATCAAAGACAGTACTCGGCGCCGTGCTCGATGGTAACGCTGTCGATGATAATCTTCCTGGTGGAGATGTCGATAGCACGGACCCAGCGGTTCCATCTGAGCCATCAGCAGCAGATCCAGATGCAAATGGTTCAGATAGCAAGTACACCATTAGTGCAAAAGATATCCATCTGACTTATGCACAGGCACATAAAATCAGCAATGATGTAAATGCGCAACTGATGTCTTTGGCAGGTGTACATGCATACAAAATCACAACAGATGTCGCAAAAGCACCATTCTCTGTGACACAGACGAACTTTAAAGCGGCGGCAGGCGTATATAATGTGACATTTGCAATCAAAGCAATGCCTGAGATTCATGTGACGACGAGGATCTATGTATCAGTTGGTACAAATAATCCGACGCTCGATATTGGCGATGATATCACACTGGACTACGATCCATCAGGTAGATTGGTAACAGATGCAGAACTAAGAGCAGGCGTCACTGCAGAGGATAAAGATGATTTTGATGCGGGTCTTCAAGCACCGAGAATCACTTATACGATTGAAAATGTCGACGGGCAAGCGGTTTCATCTATTTCGGTAGCGAGACCAGGCGTATACAAAGTCGTGTATACAGCGACGGATTCCGAAGGCAATAGTGTTACAAAATGGAAGACGGTGACAATTGGAAATATTCCAGTTCCGCCAGCACCACCAATTGTGACACCACCTGTTGTAACACCACCTGTTGTGACACCACCGCCAGTAACACCGCCATCAGTAACACCAACTCCACCAGCTCCACCAACGCCACCAGCTCCACCAACAGATCCGCCAGTGATTATTATCAATCCGCCAGCTAATCCACCCGCGAATCCGCCAGCGAATCCGCCGGTGAATCCGCCGGTGATTGTCAACCCACCCGCGAATCCGCCAGCAGTAATAGTCAGACCTCCAGCAGTTATTACACCAACGGAACCTGCTGTTACGCCAACGGAGCCAGCGGTTACACCAACAGAGCCGGCAGTCAGCGCGTCACCGATTGTGGAACCAATGCCATATATTCCGGAATCACAGACTCCTGATGCGCCAGACAAAACACAGATCAATGACAATGACGTGTTTACGGTGCCGATTGCTAGAGAGCATGGTGTCCCAGTTCTATCATTTGGAGACAAGGAACTTCCACTATATGTACCAGTGGGTTATGTTGCATGGTCGTTCATGGATTTGATATTCATCATCGCAGGAATCCTTCTTGCAGCGATATTCTTAATCTTTGCAAGAAAACGATTGATGATGGCAAGACTTTGCTCGGCAATCATCGGACTGATTAGCTTGATCGTATTCCTGATAGTGGAACATTTTGGTGATGAGATGGTATTGTTTGACTTATGGTCGATATTGTTTGTCATTCTGCTTGCAATTGAGATTGCGGCAACCGCAATCTTCGGTAAAGATAGACATGCAGAGGAACAAGATGTAAAAGTATCGTAAAAGCAATTTATACTGTTAAAATTAGAGAGTACAAGGATTGTGAATCAAAAATCACACCATGTGCTCTCTTTTTTATGTACATTTATATACGCATATATACGAAATTGCAAAATAAAATAATTCAGTGCGAAAACAACAACAAATCCGCTCGAGATGTATGGTTAGGATCATTTTAGAGGGTATTTTTACGCCATATATGATACTAACCATACATCTCGAGCGAAAAGATGCCTATTTTTGTCATACTTTATCAATAGGGCATCAAATATCGCAGATCGCTCATATTCCATACGACTATGATATAATTATATGGAATATGAGCCTCTTTTACATTCTCAAAAGGAGAAAATTGAAAAATGGAATATAAAGAATCCTCAACTATTGAGTTAAAGCGGGAATACACTAGTAAATATCTGAAATCAGTGAGCGCGTTTGCGACTTATGGAGATGGAAAGATTTATATCGGGATTGATGAAGAAACAGGGACTATTTGTGGCGTTGCCGATCCTGTTGCTGTTAAGCTGCGTATTGAAAATGCCATACATGATAGTATTAGTCCGCGACCGAATTATTCGCTAGAGACCGTTTCGATTGACGGAAAGGAGGTTGTCGTCCTGTCAGTTACAAGAGGGGATGATCCCCCCTATTTTTATGGTAAACACGTCTATAGCCGCGCTGATACATCGTCTGCCCCGATTGAAAAATCTGAAATTAGACGATTGATTATGGATGCAGAAGAAGTTGGCTATGAGGATTTGGATAGCACTCAAGCTGATTTAAAGTTTTCCATTTTGAAGAAGCGTCTCGTGGATGTAATTGGGATTGAAGAGTTCAATATAGATACGCTTCGCACGCTTGGACTTTATAAAAATGATGCGTATAATCGTGCTGCACAGCTGCTTGCAGATAAAAATGAAATTAAGTCATCGTATACAGATATCGTGCGATTTGGAGAAACAGAATCAATTTTCCTTGAGCGTAAGACGATAAAAGATTGCTCTCTTGTGAAACAGTTTGATGAGGCGATGAACTTCTTTGATAGATGGTATCATCCGTATGAAGAGGTTGCCGGAGCATATCGAGAGACAAGAATTTACATTCCCAAGGATGGATTCCGCGAGGCGTTGGCAAATGCAATAATTCATCGTGATTTCATGATTCATTCATTTATCCGAATTGCGATGTATGAAAATCGCATCGAAATTACATCTCCAGGATCATTACCAAAAGGCATCACCAAGGAAGACTTTTTATCTGGCAAGGTATCAGTACCACGAAATAGAATTATTGCTGGAGTTTTCAATAGATTGGATATCATTGAGATGTTTGCGACTGGCATTAAGCGAATTCGTGCAGAATACGAACAATTCAAAGAAGATCCTATATTCGACGTATCGGAGAGTCATATCAAAGTTGTATTACCGAAGGTCAGTTATAGTAAAAAGATTGTATATAATCCAATTTCATTTGGTGATAATGAGGCTTTGATTCTCCGTGTACTCTCTGATAATGGTGAAATGTCGCGAGCGGAATTGGAAGACATTGTTGATCTAAGCCGAAGTCGGTTGACAGACTTATTGAAGAAGTTAATTGACGAAGAGAAGGTTCTGCGCTTAGGCAGTGCTCGGACTACGAAATATTCGATTGTTGAGTAAACAGGCATTATCTACCGATGAAATCGGTAGATAATGATTATCTACCGATAAAATCGGTAGATAATCGGTAAATACCGATGAAATCGGTAGATTAATCTAGCATATAATTCGACACATTGAAAATATAAAGACTTTGTACAAGCAAATGAAATCAATTTATATGAATCGACAGCAATAGAAGGCAATACGCTTACTCTCCTAGAGACAAAATGCGTGATTGAAGATGACATCTATCGAACTGTCGACGTGATAATTACTGGTGCAAGGCATACGCCACCGGCGCCGAGTGAAGCTTATTATAATCTCAAA
>JAISJM010000100.1 GCA_031261525.1 Eubacteriales Family XIII. Incertae Sedis bacterium | reverse complement strand
GAAATCGTGCCAATCGAGGAATAACATGTTCGTCACTCTCATGATATTTTTTCATTAACTGCTCCATACTTGGTGCAATCATATAAGGTTGAACAGGTTCATGTGCTGACCCCATAATGTGCACAGGAACTCTTCGATAGATACCTCTATCTTCTTTCTTATCGGCCAAAACAAGATAATGGATCTGCTTGATGATACTTTCAGAAATTGGTGTATTTTCCTTCACTAAACTGCTAACAAATTCAAATGCTTCTTTATGACCAATCGCCTCCATATGGTCTTTTAACGGTTTCTTATCAATGGTAAGACCACGTAAAACCATATCTGTTTCACGAAGCGTTAGAGTATTCCCTTCAATCGCATTAGAATTATAAGTATATTCTACAATAAATTCTTCCGTTAATCTCTCTAATTCCCCTGAAGTTAATGGACGTTTTGAATCAAGTTCACGTTTTTTTTCATCAATCTTTTTCAATTGATTCTCTTCTGACTTGTACCTACCATCAGAAGGTTTTACAGCATCATGAGGAATCTTCCAAGCGCGTCCAGTTTGAATTGCGCCAACTATTTTTCCTTCAGCACAAAGAATTCTAACTCTTCTATCAGAAATCCCCCACTTCTCGGCGGCTTGTTTCACGGTAATATACATGTTCGCATCTCCAATCTTTCACTAATTATAACCTTTTATCGGAACAATAGCAACTTATTGGAATAACACAGAACGAATTAACGGAACAATAGTAAGCTTTTTTAAATCACAAACAATCCTCTATCATCATAGACACTTGCACCGTTATCATTGCCACAACTGATTGCTCCATCAAGTGCCATAATAGTCGCAATCGCACCGTCAATCTTCTCCGTGGATTTTTCTTTATCTGCTTTGATATTTCCTGCGGGGTCAGTCTGAATGAAGATGTTATCCATGTTCCACCTTAAAACTGTATACCCACTATGTGCCAATTTTTCACCATGATAGTTTCCCACAAACCTAATAAAAACAAGGCTCCCACGATTACAGCGATTCTCCCAAATCCCTCAAAATCATGAAAGCCTTATATATCAACAATCTTTGCTGTCTTTATTTCCCAATCTTTGTTATCAAAGTCACCAGCTCAATATGCTTCGTAAATGGAAAGTTATCGTAAGCACGGACAATATCCGCTTTGTAACCGTATTCCTGCAGCGTTGCCATGTTCTCTGCCCATGTCTTGGGATTGCAACTGATATATAGAATCTCGTCTAAGTCATAGCTGATAATTTTCTTCAACGCTTTTGGATGCATGCCCATGCGTGGCGGGTCTACGATTAGGACTTCTGGCTTTTCATCTAACGACTGTAAGACTTCTAGGGCGTCACCACAGATGAAACGCGCATTGGTGATGCCGTTGATTTCGGCATTGCTGGTTGCTGCCTTTACGGAATCTTCTACAATCTCAATACCGACGACTTCGCGCGCCGCGCCTGCGAGGGATAATCCAATGGTGCCTGTGCCGCAGTATACATCGAAGATGAGTTTCTTGTTATCCGCAGAACCGCCTGCAAATGTCGCAGCATCTGTTGTCACATCGTTTGGATTATATGAGAGATTACCAAGTGTCTCTTCACGCAGAATTTGAATTGCATCTTGAAACATCAACTCAACTGCAGATGTATTGGTTTGGAAAAATGCGAGCGCATTGACTTTGAATTTTAAGCCAAGTAGCTCGTCTGAATAATAATCCTGACCATATAAGATATGCATCTCATCGGCATCAACCTTATCCGCTTTGCCATCAAAGATGGAGTGCACGATGCCTACGATATTTTCGTCGGTGTCTAAGCTTAGAAGGAAGTCTTTGTATTCATTTGCATCAAATCCACCTTGGGAAGATGTAACAATATTGATAAATAATTCCTTTGTATGCTCGCCGCGTCTGATTACTAAGTTTCTTAACAGACCTTCGTGGCTGCGTTTGTGGAGAAAGGTATAGCCTTTTTCTGTCATGTAGTCTAAGGTTGATTTTCTGATTAAGTTAAAATCATCTGTGACAATCTGGCAATCATCGACGTTGATGACAGACATGTAACTGCGTTTGCGATGCATGCCTAGTGTCATCGGACCATCTTTGACCTCGTCGCCAAAGGTATATTCCATCTTGTTACGATACCCATAGATATGTGGCGATGGCAACATCGGAACATATTGACCGATGCGAATGTCGTATTTTTGTAGAGACTCGAGGACTTGTGCATTTTTTATCTCGAGCTGCTCTGCATACGGAACGCCTTGGTATGTGCAACCGCCGCATACTTCAGCATTTGGACATAGATTCATATGTTGTTCCCTTTCTTCTTCGATTGATTCGTTCTTACAAGGCCCAGTTTATCGGCTCCACGCCATGCAATTGGAGATAATCATTGACCTTAGAGAAATGCTTACACCCAAAAAATCCGCGATGAGCGGATAATGGGCTCGGATGTGGCGCTTCGAGAATCAAATGATTTGGATTATTCAATAATCGTGTCTTCGATTGCGCAGGCTTCCCCCACAATAAAAATACAATTGGTCGGTTGATTTCATTGATTGCAGAAATCGCCGCATCCGTGAACGTCTCCCAGCCAACATCTCGGTGGGAATTCGCTTCGTGCGCCTTTACCGTAAGCACCGTGTTCAAGAGCAATACTCCTTGCTGTGCCCATGGTCTAAGGTCACCATTTGTTGGCATTGCAATCCCTAAATCGGATTCGAGTTCCTTGAAAATATTAAGAAGTGATGGCGGGCATGTACGTTGTGTCTCTGGTACCGAAAAACTCAATCCCATCGCTTGATTCTCACCATGATAGGGATCTTGACCGAGGATTACGACTTTGATATCATCATATGCTGTATAATTGAAAGCGTTAAAAATGCAATCTTTGGGTGGATAGATTGTATGTGTGCGATACTCTTCGCCAATGAATCGTTGCAATTCCTTGCAATACGGCTTGTTAAACTCCTCACCGATAACATTTTCCCAAGTCTGCATGATATTCCCTTTCTCTTAGCAGTACAATTTTAATTTCTTCCGCTACGTCTACGATCCAGCTCTTTCAAATAGCGTTTACGTAGGCGTACATCACCTGGAACGACTTCAACAAGTTCATCATCATTGATGAACTCAAGCGCTTCTTCCAAAGACATGATGGACGCTGGCGGTAATTTTACGCTGTCATCGTTGCCCGCGGCTCTTGTATTGGTCTGCTTCTTAGCTTTGGATGGATTGACGACCATGTCATCCATGCGGTTATTCATGCCGATAATCATGCCTTCGTAGACATCCGTGCCAGGCTCAACAAATAAGGTGCCTCTTGCAACAATTGAATTGAGTGCATATGGTGTCGTTGTACCTGCTTCCAATGCGATGAGAACACCATTTGTACGCTGCGGAATATCGCCTTTGTATGGCTCGAAACTATCGAAACGCCTTACGAGTGTGCCCTCTCCTCTTGTGTCGTTGATAAATTCTGTACGATATCCAAGCAGCCCTCTCGTAGGTACGAGAAATTCAAGTCTTGTATAACTGCCGTCAGAACTCATGCCTGTCATGACACCTTTTCTCACATTGAGCTTTGAGATCACCGTGCCTGAATAGGTGTCAGGTACCGATACGATGACTTGCTCGATTGGCTCAAGGCGCTTGCCGTTGTCATCTTTGTGCATGATGACTTGAGGCTTTGAGACGGCGAGTTCAAAACCCTCACGACGCATATTTTCAATCAAGACAGATAGATGGAGCTCTCCTCGTCCTGATACTTTGAAGCTGTCTGTCGCATCGGTATCTTCAACGATGAGACCAACATTGACCTCTGTTTCTTTTAATAATCGTTCTTTGATATGTCTAGATGTGACAAATTTACCAGCTTTCCCTGCAAATGGAGATGAATTGACCATGAAGTTCATGGACATCGTTGGTGCTTCGATCGTAATCTCGTCCAACTTGACAGGGTGATCAACATCGCAAATCGTATCGCCTATGGAAATGTCGGAAATGCCCGACAATACAACGATATCGCCACTTTCAGCAACATTTTTCGCAACGCGCTTGAGCCCCATATAGGTAAAAACTTGGTTGATTTTCTTTCTCGTAATGACGCCGTCATTGTTGACAACAGAAACAGTCTGCCCAGCAGACACGGTTCCAGATGTCACCCTACCGATGCCAAGTCTTCCAATATAGTCATCGTATCCGAGGGATGAAATCTGAAGCTGCAAATGTCTGTCATTTTTGTCAGGATAAGAACCAATCATATCGATGATTGTGTCAAATAATGGTGCGACTGTGTCACCTTCATCTGCAGGCTGATACCTTACAATACCCTGCTTTGCAATACCATAGAGAATTGGAAAATCGAGTTGTTTGTCATTTGCATTTAAGTCCATGAATAACTCATAGACTTCATCTACGACTTCTGCAATTCTGCGATCTTTCTTGTCAATTTTATTGATTACGAGAATTGGATTCAAGCCTTGTTCTAGCGATTTCTGTAATACAAAACGAGTCTGCGGCATTGGGCCCTCACTCGAATCGACGAGCAGGATGACCGTATCAACCGTACGCATGATACGTTCTACTTCTGACGAGAAATCCGCATGTCCTGGTGTGTCAACGATATTGATCTTGTAGTCGCCATGCATAACAGCACAATTCTTTGAATAAATTGTAATGCCACGCTCTCGCTCAATATTATCACTATCCATGACACAGTCTACGACAACCTCATTGTCGCGAAATACATGGCTCTGTGCGAGCAGTGCATCAACCAATGTGGACTTTCCTGCATCAACGTGCGCGATTACCGCGATATTGATTATCTTTTGTTCTCTTGACAAATTCTTACCTCTTTTTTAAATTAATTTAACATCACAACAAACACAAAAATCGCCCAAATCTCCGGGCGATTTTTGTGTCCGTATTTACTTATTCATTATAACGCATTTTTAATGATATTACAAACTTGCAGCACTGCTCGTCAATCATCATATTACCATTCTAATTTTGACAAGTCATCCAAATCATATGGCGTCTCCTGATAGATGTAATTCAACCAATTTGAGAAAAATACATTGCCATGTCCACTCCAGCGCACGACGATATCCTTGTCAGGATCATCATCTGTGAAATAATTCACAGGCTTTTCGATATCAACTCCGCTCTTTAAATCACGTAGATATTCGAGCTTGAGTGTATTCCAATCATACTCGGCATGACCTTGTAAAAATACTTGACGCCTGTTTTTGCTCTCAATCATATGCACACCCGACACATCGGACTCTGCCAATAGATTCAAATCAGGGCAAGCGAGGATTTTATCCTTTGGCAAGTCTGTATGCCTTGAATGAGGTACATAGAAAATGTCATCAAACCCTCTGATAAATGGTGATTTCTTGTCGACAACCTTATGCTCAAAAATACCAAACATTTTCTGTTCAAGTGGCACCTTGCCAATCCCATAATGGTGATAGAGTGCTGCCTGACTACCCCAACACAAATGCAACGTTGAAAATACATTCGTCTTGGAATACTCCATGAGTGCAACAAGTTCTTCCCAGTAATCAACAGATTCAAATGGCAATGTCTCCACAGGTGCTCCTGTAATGATAAGACCATCCCATTTTTCATGAACGATATCATCGAAAGTCTCATAGAATTTTTCCATATGAAGCGCGTCGGCATTTTTAGAATCATGACTCTCCATTGTCAGCAAGCGCAAATTTACCTGAAGTGGTGTGTTGGCAAGCATTCGGACAAGCTGTGTCTCGGTGACCTCTTTTGTCGGCATGAGATTGACAATTGCAATCTTCAGCGGTCTGATATCCTGTGCTTCTGCACGCTCTTCGTTCATAACGAAGACATTTTCATCTTTTAATATGTCATAGGCTGGAAGCCCCTTTTGTACTAGAATTGGCATATAATACCTCTTTTCTTTCGCATCATTTATATCATAGTTTACATATATGTTTTATATATTATATAGAGTATTTGTAAAATTAGCAAACAATTTTACGATTTATCTGCATAATATTTCTTTGTAAATTCTGCTCTAAAATCATCAAAGCGATTTTCGAGTATCGCGGTTCTTATACCCGTCATAAGATTCTTAAGAAACGCCAAATTATGAATCGATAGAAGCGTAGATGAGAGTAATTCACCTGATTTATATAGATGTCTCAGATAGCTTCTTGAATAATTTCTACACGTGTAACAGTTACATTCGTGGTCGAGTGGTGTGAAATCCATCTCAAAACGCGCATTTTTGATGTTCATCGTACCTTCACTTGTGAGTACCTGACCATGTCTTGCGGCTCTTGTCGGCAGCACACAATCGAACATATCAATCCCCTTGCTTACGCCATCTAGAAGCGCATCGGGACTGCCTACACCCATGAGATATCGCGGTTTATCGGGTGGCAAGAAGTCAACACAATAATCGAGTACTTCACTCATAAGCTCAAGTGGCTCTCCAACGGACAGACCGCCGATTGCATAACCAGGAAGATCAAGCGCAACAATCTGCTCGGCAGACATCTCTCTAAGATCCCGATGCATACCACCTTGCATGATACCAAAAAGTCCTTGCGTATCCGTCGTCGTATGCGCATCCTTGCAGCGTCTCAGCCATCTCGTCGTCATCTCAACAGACTGCTCAACGTATCTTCGATCCATCCCGTAAGCGACGCACTCGTCAAATGCCATCATGATGTCAGATCCAAGTGCTTCTTGAATCTGAATCGACTTCTCAGGCGTGAGCATATGCTTTGATCCATCAATATGCGACCGAAAGCTGACACCCTCTTCTGTAATCTTGCGCATGGCGCCGAGTGAAAAAACTTGAAAACCGCCGCTATCCGTGAGAATCGCGCGATCCCAATTCATAAATTTATGCAGACCACCAGCGGCACGTATCACTTCGTGTCCAGGCCTCAGATATAGATGATAGGTATTGGACAAAATAATCTGCTCGTCTAATTCCTTTAACTCATCGGTGCGTACACCTTTTACAGTCGCTGCAGTACCAACAGGCATAAAAACTGGCGTCTGAATCTGACCATGAGGCGTATCCACAACGCCCGCACGTGCACGTCCATCTTTTTTTTGTAATGTATATTTTATTGCTGACAATTTTGCATCTTCTTTCTCTAAAATCGATTTTCTAATTGCAAGTTTTGATGACGATTGATGATTGACGATTGACTATTGTATGAACATCGCATCGCCATAGCTGAAAAAGCGATATTTGTGGTCAATTGCCTCTTGATATGCGGCAAGCATCTTCTCTCGGTCATAAAACGAACTCACAAGCATAAGAAGTGTAGACTTCGGTAGATGGAAATTGGTAATCAATGCATCCACCATCTTCCACTCGTAGCCTGGATAGATGAAAATGTCTGTATCCCTTGCCCCTGATTTGACTCTAAATCCATCAGGAGTCTGCACTGCGGCACTTTCAAGCGTGCGCACAGATGTCGTACCAACACAGACAATTCTGCCGCCATCGGCCTTTGTCTCATTGATAAGCCTCGCGGTCTCTTCACTTATATAATACTGCTCCGAATGCATCTTGTGTTCAAGAATATTGTCTACTTTTACAGGTCTGAATGTACCTAGTCCAACATGCAAAGTAACTTGTGCAATTTGTATGCCATTTTTTGTGATTTTATCCAGTAATTCTTCTGTAAAATGTAACCCTGCAGTCGGTGCAGCTACGGATCCAGGTCTCTTTGAATATACCGTCTGATACCTGTTCTCATCGAAATCATCCGCATCTCGGTGAATATATGGCGGTAATGGTAAATCGCCTAATCGTTCAAGGACTTCCATGAAAATGCCATCATAATCGAAACGAACAATACAACTTCCTTCGTCCGTTTTTCGGACGAGTGTTGCAATTAACCAAGCATTGTCTCTGTCTATTTTATCAACATCAGTCGCTCTTGCTCCGAAAGCAATCTCATCGCCAATATGTAGGCGCTTAAGCGGCTTTGCAAGCACTTCCCACTGATTCTCACCAATGTCTTTGATGAGAAAAAGCTCAATCTTGGCGCCTGTCGAAACTTTACTACCAATCAATCGCGCATGGATAACCTTTGAATTGTTGACAACGAGCAAGTCTGTCGGCCTCAAATGGTCAATAATATTATAAAAATGCTCATGACTCAGCGCGCCAGTCTCACGATCAATCACAAGAAGCATGGATTCGTCGCGTTTGGCAGTCGGGTGCTGCGCAATCAGCTCTTCTGGTAAATTATAATCAAATATCTCTGTCTGCATATACTACTTTCTGTTTTATCTATTCTTCATTATTCTTCGTCATAAATTGAAATCTGTGTGCCACGGTCGATGATTAATTCACCATCATTGATTTCAAATCCTGAACCTTTCACATTTGCAAGATCTGAACTGGACGCACCGCCGTACGCTCTAGAGGTACGCAATAAATCTTCCAATCCGAGATGTATGTAAGCATCCTGAGAGGCGATTCTTCCTTTTGGAGTCCTGTGAATCAGCCCTTTTTGTAGCAAATACGGCTCATATACATCTTCGATGGTGATACGTTCTTCACCGATGGCAGCACTGATGGTATCAATTCCGACAGGTCCTCCGAGAAATTTTTCAATAATCAATTTCAGAATATCACGATCCACTTTTTCCAAACCGATGCCATCAATTCCAAGAGAATCAAGCGTGCTTTTTGCAATATCAAGACCAATAGAACCATCGCTCTTTACTTGTGCAAAATCGCGCACGCGCTTTAACAGGCGATTGGCAATTCGTGGTGTACCTCTGGAACGACTTGCTAGTTCCAGAAGTGACGCGTCATCAATTGGGGCATCTAGCAAACTAGCAGTTCTTGCAATGATTGATTTTAGCGCATCTTCGGAATATAATTCAAACTTGCACATGACACCGAAACGATCTCTCAGCGGTGCAGATAAACTTCCTGCTCGCGTCGTCGCACCAATCATCGTAAATTTCGGTAAAGGAATGCGATATGATTTTGCGGATGGACCTTTGCCAATAATCATATCAAGCTCAAAATCTTCCATCGCAGAATATAAAATTTCCTCTGCCGAACGATTCAAGCGATGAATCTCATCAATAAAGAGGACATCACCCTCACTTAGATTCGTAAGAATCGAAGCAAGATCACCCGCTCGTTCGATTGCGGGACCTGATGTAATACGAATCTCAACACCGAGCTCTTGAGCAATAATGCCCGCAAGCGTTGTCTTTCCAAGTCCTGGTGGTCCATAGAACAAGACATGATCGAGCGGTTCGCCTCTTAATTTTGCCGCCTCGATAAATACTTGAAGATTGTCCGTCACACTTTCCTGACCAATATAATCGACAAGACGTTTTGGTCTCAGCGCGTAATCATGTGAAGTATCCTCAAAATCCAGTGATTCCTTATCGGGACTGAGCATACGAACATGGGTGCCAAAGCTGTCACCAAAGCCATCGAAATCATCTAGACCACCAACCTCATCCGTGATTGGGTTTCCAAAATCGTCCAAATCATCGACACTGAAATCGTCATTCTTTTGTTTATTTTTATCTGCGTAACTTTCAATCATTCAATCATTCTTTCTTCAGTGAAATTCTCGAGAACGAATATTACATGGAGCGAAGCGCAATTCGCACATACTCTTCCACGCTCGGAAGACTATCTTCGATGCGATCCAGTGCTGCACTCGCTTCCGCCTTCGAGTATCCGAGACTTGTCAGCACTTCTGCCGCCTCCACTTTAAACGCATTATCTTTTTGTGCGCCGCTTCTGCGTGAGATACTAGATTTCGTGCCATCCGCATGAACAACTTCGCCAGCGAAGCCCATATCTTTGTCTTTCAAATCGACAATGATACGCTCTGCGCCCCTCTTGCCGATGCCGCTCGCTTTTGTGAATGCAGATTTGTCTTCATTTGCAACGGCACTTGCAATCTCTGCTGGTGTCATAATCGAAAGAATCGCAAGTGCTGCTTTCGCACCGACACCATTGACGGTTAAAAGCATACGCCACATCGCAACCTCAGCGCGTTCCATGAAGCCATAGAGGCTCATATCGTCCTCACGCACGGTCATGACGGTGTAGACCATGAGCTCATCGCCAGCCTCCTTGAAAAGCAGCTCAGACGAAGCGGGAACATGAATCTCATATCCAATGCCATTCACGTCCACAACGATTGTATTGTCATAGGTATATGCAAAATTGCCTTTTATAAAGCCAATCATAATTTTTATTTCTCCAGTTTATTCTATATGTGCTCGCTATGTTCGATATGCTCGATGTGCTCGATATGCTCGATATGCTCAATGTGTTCGCTATGTTCGATATACTTGATATGCTCGCTATCAGGTGTCCTCTGTTTGGCACACGCTGTCACTTCGCGTGTTTTAACTTATCGAGATACTCCGCAGAATTTCCATGTGTAATCGCGATTGCAAGCGCGTCTGCAGCATCATCAGGTTTTGGGATTTCCTTCAGCCTGAGCATGCTTGTCACCATTGCTTGAACCTGCGCTTTTTCTGCACGCCCGTAACCGACAAGCGCTTGTTTTACTTGAAGCGGCGTATACGAATAGGTATCGATATCCTTCATCGCACAAGCAAGCACACACACACCTCTCGCTTGTCCAACTTTAATTGCAGTCTTCGCATTGTTTGTAAAATACAAATCCTCAATCCCACAGACTTCTGGATGATATCGGTTGATAATCTCGCAGAGTTCTGTGTATATAGTTTTGAGCCGCTCGGGCATATCCATCTCTTGCGGCGTCGTGATGACACCAAAATCGACTACTTTATAACCATTGCCAACTTTATCAATCACGCCAAATCCAACAATTGCATAGCCTGGATCGATGCCAAGTATTCTCATATTATAATGGCCTCCCTATGCAATTTACGCGAAAAATTTATCAGCGCAAATGTCGTAACTATGTTGAATTTCTAACAATTTTGACATTAACAATGGAATGATATAATAAAAAACGTCGACATACGCCGACGAATTTAACTATACCATAAAAACAGCAATTCGTCAATAGGTTAGAGAACATACGATTGCGACATTTTAAAACGTTTGTTTACTTTTCATTGCCAATAAAGTGAATAGAAAATGAATCGCCCGTTCAAACTCGTAGCCATTCCGATCATCATCACCTACCTAATTTGATGCCGCAATCAACTCACGCGCAGCATCAAGTGTTGTCTCACTTACCTTATCACCTGAAAGCAGACGTGCAATTTCAACAACGCGATCTTCGCCCTCAACTTTACCAATGCTCGTAATCGTCTCTAATTTCGATTCATTCTTATCAATCATATAATGATGATCGGCATAGGCGGCAATCTGAGGTAGATGTGTGATGACAATAATTTGTGAGCGATTGCCACTCGCCATCTCATGGAGCTTTTTGCCGACAACGCTTGCCGTCACACCACTAATGCCGCTATCAATCTCGTCAAAGATCATTGTATCGATGCCCGAATAAGCATGCGTGATTGATTTAATTGCGAGCATAATTCGGCTAATCTCACCACCAGAGGCAATCTTATTGATTGGCGCAAGCGGCTGACCGATGCCTGTCTTGATATGGAAGCTCACATTGTCGCAACCATTTCTCGTGTATTTTGATTCCTCGAAGATGATTTTAAACTCAGCATTATTGAAATTCAGTTCACCTAGCTCCGATTCGATAGAGGCTTCAAGTTTCTTTGCAATCGCCTTTCGTTCTGCACTCAACTTTTGGCTCGCAGCCTTCAGATTCTGAAGTGCAAGCGCCAAAGCTGACTTGAGTTCAAGGATATTGCTTTCGGCATGTTCTAGATTTTTCAACAAATCTTCTGCATGATTTTTGTATTCTATGACATCATCTACCGTTGCGAGAAGATTGCCACCGTATTTTCGTTTTAATTCTTCTACGAGTTCATATTTTGCAATTGCTTTATCTAAACTGCCTGATGTAAAATCGATGGACTCCAGTTTTGTTCTACAAATATTTGCTATTTCTTCCACATTGTAGTAGGCATCACTTAGATTTGTTGACATCTGTTTAAAAGTATCGTCAATATTCTCCAGTTTTTGTAGCGCCGTCATTGCTGCTCCTAGGGCATTTAAAGCAGATGCAGATAAGGCGCCAGTAGATGAATTGTCGCCGTCAAGTGCACCCATTGCAATCTCTAGAGCTTCATGGATATCTTCACTATGCTGCATGACTTCGATGGTTGCCTTTAAATCTTCATCTTCACCGCTGATGAGACCTGCCGATTCGATTTCACGGATTTCATAGGTAAGCGACTCCATGCGATTTGCAGAGTCATTCAAAGATGCGGCAAGCTCATCATAGGATTTTTTGTGCTTGCGATACGCATCATATGCACGATGGACTTCTTCGATACAGGTTTCAAGTGCCGCTGCACCAAAACTATCCAGTACTTTTAGATGATTGACTGGATTGAGTAATTTTTGATTGTCATATTGTCCGTGGATATCAATCAGCCCTTCCGTCTTCGCCGTAAGCGTGGTAAGCGGTATGATTTCATCATCGATGCGGCATAGACTTTTACCTGTAGCACTGATATCGCGCGTGATGATAAGCTGAGAATCCTCGCTATTGCTATTGCTATCGGCAAGGCTCTGTGTATCCAAGACAACCTGTATCTGAGCTTTGTCCTCGCCTGAGCGCACGATACTTTTATCTGCACGACCAAAAAAAGCAAGACTAATGGCACCGATGATGATGGATTTACCTGCACCTGTTTCACCAGTGATTACCGTAAGACCATTATCTAATTCCATATTGATATGCTTGATTGTCGCATAATTTTTTACTGATATGTGTTCTATCATCCATTGCCTCCAGATTATTGCGGTCTATTTCATCAATTCTTTAAAACGATCAATCAATGGTCCGACATTTTCGAGTTCATCTACAATAATCATAATCGTATTGTCCCCTGCAATCGAGCCAAGGATAGAGGGCAAGCCAAGGTTGTCAATCGTCTCTGCTGCGGCATTTGCACAGCCTTGGAGAGTCTTGATGACGATAATGTTGAGTGACGGCGCCACGGAGACGACGGTTTCCCGAAATATCTTAATCAGACGATCGCCCGTTTTCTCTGCGATTCCAGAAGCAGGGGTATATTTGTGCCCGCCACTTTCCGTCATCGTCTTGACGAGCCCCATATCTTTGATGTCTCTCGAAACCGTCGCTTGGGTGACGTCAAAGCCGCTTTCTTTCAGCATATCTGCAAGCCTTTCTTGTGTGTCAATCTCATGACTTGCGATCAGCTCTAATATCTTATTTTGTCTGGAATATCTCATTTATTTTCCACCTCGCTAATATTATACGCTATCTACGCATATTATATGATAATTTCCAAATAATTACAATAAGAAAAACGTGCGTTTATTGATAAAATAACAAAACGCGCAACTCCGAAAAATTGCGCGTTTTCATAATCAACTTATCATTGATACATGCCTATTTAGTGAATCTTACTTCGCGTCTACAGCATCAGGATCTGGAATTTCAAGCTCTTGATCCTTATCAGCATCGACAGCTTCCTTTGAAGGATTTCCTGCATCGATACCATCTGGATCAGGCATCTCAAGCTCAGAATCTCTACCTTCTTTAGATGGGTCACCAGACTTATTTGGTGTGACAACATCTACACCATCAGCATCTGGTAATTCAAATTCTTGATCTTTGTCAGCGTCAAAAGCTTCCTGTGAAGGAAGACCTGGTTCTGACTTCTCGCCAGCATCAACGCCATCTGGATCTGGAATCTCAAGCTCTTGATCCTTATCAGCATCAAATGCTTCTTTCGATGGATCGCCTGCTTTTGCTTCTTCCGCTCTTAACTCCGCTTCATAAGCGTCGCGGTCGAGTGTCTCCTTGATTGAAAGGCTGATTCTCTTCTTATCTTTGTCGATATCAAGAATCTTCGCCTGTACATCCTGTCCAACCTTAACTTCTTCAGAGATATTGTTGACTCTCTTGAAAGCAACTTCAGAAATATGTACAAGTCCGTCAAGACCTGGCTCAAGCTCAACAAATACGCCGTAGTCCTTAAGCTGTACAGCCTTACCTGTGATAACCTGACCAATCTGATACTTCTCATTGATTACAGACCAAGGCTCAGGCAGATTCTGCTTGTAACCAAGTGAAATCTTTTCCTTTTCCTTGTTCATTGAAAGTACTTTTACGCTGATCTCTTGATCGAGCTCGAGTACTTCTGATGGGTGACGTAACTTGCCCCATGAAATCTCAGAAATGTGAAGTAAGCCATCGATACCACCTATGTCGACAAATGCGCCATAGTCTGTGAATCTCATAACCTTACCTGTAATGACATCACCAACGCTAATCTGATCCCAAATCTCAGCCATTCTCTTGCGTCTTTCTTCTGCAAGAACAGCCTTATGTGAGAAGACAACCTTGTTGCGCTTCTGATCAACACGCATTACCTTAACAGTAAGTGTCTGACCAACAAACTCATTGGCTTTCTCAACATAGCGATCTGAAAGCTGGCTCATCGGAATGAAACCATTGATCTCGTTGAATGCAGCGATTACGCCGCCATTAACTTCTCTAATGACGTTGACATCAATCGTTGTGTCCTCTTCGAGGGCTTTATTGATATCTTCCCAGTGCTCGCTGACGATAACCTTCTTCTTGGATAGGAGTATATTGCCGTCGCCGTCATCATTCTTGATAATCTTAGCTTGAACCTCATCTCCTTCCTTGAATAGATCTTGAAGGGTCTGTCCTGGCTCGAGTGTGACTTCACTCCTTGGAATGACTCCGTCCTTTTTTCCTCCAATGTTGAGTACAACATCCTTATCAGTAACTTGGATAACATCTCCAGTTATGATTTCTCCGTTCCTCGGTCTTCTGAGTTGCTTATCGATCTCATCCATCAACTCGTACATTGGGTTTTGTGTGTCGTTCAAAATTTCGCTCATTTTAGCAATAACCTCCTTAATAATCCATGTGGGTGTTGATGCACCCGCAGTGATACCTATTTTATTATATTTTTGCAATTCTTTCAATGGTAAATCGCAACTATTTTCAACAAAATATGCTTTTTTACAATATTTTTTGGCAATTTCGGCTAATTTTTGCGTATTTGAGCTTTCTTTGTCACCAACAATTAATATTACATCCACTTTTTTTGCGAGTTCCATCGATGAAACTTGCCTCAAATGTGTCGCATTACACACCGTATTAACCACTTCGATTTGCGATAAATTTGCTTTCAAGACCGCCACGATATCAAAAAATTTCTGTTCGCTCGCTGTTGTCTGACTCACGACAAAATATCTTTGTGTGCAAATGTCATCGCTGCTGGCGATCGAAATGGGTTGCCAATCTTTATGACATGCTACAAATTCTTCCGCCTCTTGAATACTACCAATGACAAAAATTTCATTATTTTTTCCATTAATACCATTTGAGTCCTCACACCATCCAGCAGTACCTTCCACTTCTGGGTGATTTTTATCGCCAATGATGATAATGGACTTGCCATCTTGAGATGCTTCAAAGACCAATCTGTGAATTCGTGCGACATTGGGACACGTTGCATCGACCAAGTCAATCTGATCTGCCTCTGCGCGGTCATAAAAAGCTTTGCCTTCACCATGAGAACGGACAATCGCGATGGATGCAGCTTCTACGTCATCAAGACTCTTTACAACGGTAAGTCCTTTACTTTTCAGCATATCATTGACATTTTTGTTATGAATGAGCGAGCCGATTGCATAAACTCTTTTATCTTGCGGTTTCGCCAATACAGTTTCTGCCATACTCACAGCAAGTTTTACGCCGTAACAGAATCCCATATGTTCAGCATTTATAATCTCAGCCATGTTTCTCCTTATTTAGCGGGAACAAACAACATTTAGCGGGAACAAACAACAAATGACATCTTTAGGCATCCCCCCGAAAATCGTTACTTCTTTCTCAACGCGTCAATCTCTTCAAGATACCGTTTGAAGCCAATCTCACTGCCATTTTCTGTCGGATTGTAATATTTTACACCTGCTTTGTGCAGACTATCAGGCAGATATTGTTGATCGACCCAACCTCCGTAAGCATGTGGATATAGATATCCTTCGCCGAGACCTCGATCTGCCGCACCTTTATAATGCGTATCTTTCAGATGGTCTGGAACATCATTGATTCGTTTCGTTGCAATATCTGATGCTGCGCGATTATATGCTTCATTTGCAGCATTGGACTTTGGACAGGAAGCTAAAAGGATTGTTGCCTGTGCCAATGGGATGCGCGCTTCTGGAAATCCAATCTTTCTTGACGCTTCCACACAGGACTCGACAATAGAAATCGCCTGCGGATATGCCATACCAATGTCCTCGGACGCCATGACCATGAGCCTACGGCCAACCATAAGCTCATCAGCACCACCCTCTATGAGTCGCGCGAGATAATGAATTGCCGCATCTGGATCACTGCCTCTGACTGATTTCTGTAATGCGGAGAGCAAATTATATCGATCTTCACTCTTATCATAATACTGTGTCTGTCGCTGCATGGCTTCTTGAACAAGCGCTTTGTCGATGACTGCATCCTTTTCCATATTGTCAGCCATGAAACCTAGTCTGTCGAGGGCAACGCGCGCATCACCACTCGTCATCGACGCGAGCAGATGAAGCGCATCATCATCGTACTGAATATCATAGGCTTTCAATCCGCGTTCGTCATGGAGTGTCCGCTTGAGCAATGAATAGATGTCACCCTCGGATAGGTGCTTGAATTCAAAGATATTGCCGACACGGCTCAATACCGCATTGTTGACTGCAAAGTAAGGATTCTCCGTCGTCGAACCGATGAATCGCAAGACGCCCTCTTCGAGTGCATTGAGCAAGCTATCCTGTTGTAGTTTATTCCAGCGATGAAACTCATCGATATATACGTAAGTCTGTTTTTTCTCGAGCGAATAGAATTTATCTTTCGAATGCGCGATTAATTCTTTCAATTCCTTGATGCCTGTTGTTGATGCGTTGATCTCTGTAAAATCCGCATCCATCTCTGCCGCGATAATCCGCGCAAGCGTTGTCTTTCCAGTCCCAGGTGGACCAAAGAAGACCGCCGATTCAAAGCTATGGTTCTTGATCGCATTGTATAATAAGGAATTCTTCCGCAGAAAATGTCCTTGTCCATAGAACTCATCGAGGCTTCTCGGCCTCATGCGCGTCGATAAAGGAATCATCGTCTCACCCCCTTTGATAGATTATGTTCAATGATACCAGAAAGTAAGGTGATAAAGATATCTGCAAGAATCATATACAAACTATATCCCGCAATCGTCGTTGCGAGTATGGGCACCCCTTTGATATGAATATCCGAGAAGTCAAAGGATGCAAATGACGCTTCAAACATTTTGGCAAAGATAAGGAACAGGATTGCTGCAACTGCAAACTTTAGAATATATACGATGATACCTTTGATACTGCGTGGACTCACAATATCGTCGATGCCAATTCTTTTGTGCGCTTTCTGATTCTGTTCAGTCCTACCTGCTGATTTGTAAGAAATATCCTTATCTGGAAAATCAAAGTTTGAAGCAACGGGACTATCTGACGACACATGCGATTCTTTTGTATGTGTTGCCTTACTTGCGGCTTTCTTTGAGCGACGTGCAATCTTCTCGACAAAAGGTTTGATGACAACATAAGGTCCCATTACACAGAAATACATCAGGATTGCTGTCTTATTGGGAATGATTAACAAACCCAATAACAACGTTGCGATATAATAGAGAAGCCCTGAGAATTTACCCATGCGATGATAGATCAATAGAATCGGAACCGCAGCAACGGTCATGAAAGTCGTCTCTAGCAATGGAACCACAGACGCTAAAAAAAGCGCTATCATTGATAGCGCAAGAAATAATCCGTTTATTGCAATTGATACCGTCTTATTTTGCATATTCGTTATTGTATTCCTATTCAGTGCGTCCTAGCACGAATCACAAAGACAATCCAAAATTGCCATACCTGCACATAATTGACAGCAAGCATCATTTTGTGCACCACCGTACCCACCGCCATAGGCTCCTCGCTGATACATACCAGCTTGATTGCTCAGTTGGCTATAAGCATTGCGATATTCCATATTGCCTGGGCTCATCTGTGCTGCCATCTGAAATCCCTGAAAAGCCTCATTGTAAAAGCCTTTTCGTTGATTGATTGCACCATACAAAAAATACCATTCGGCATCTTTCACCGTCTGATTGCGTAATTTCGTCTCCGCTGTTCGTAGGTCACCGTTGTTGATATCACGACGGATGTCATTGTTCTGTGCAGACCCACCAGACGTACTGTAACTGTTTGTCTGTCCATAACTTGACCCACCACTAGATGCCGATCCATAACTCCCTGAACTGGCATTGCCATTCATGAGTTCATCATATGCGGCATTGATCTCACGCATTTTTTCCTCAGCTAAATCACCTAGAGGATTATCTTGATGCTTGTCAGGATGATATCGTTTTACTAGCTCACGATAACTCTTCTTAATCTCTTCTTTCGTTGCGCCTTCCTTGAGGCCAAGCACTTCATAAGGGTTGTTCACTTAGATTCTCCGCTTTATTCATTATTTCTTCAGTCTTGGCATAGAGGCCAACGTTTACGATATTGTCTATTATCTCACGGTTCTTGCAAAGTTGCAATTTAGAAATCGCATTCGAGGCACTACTCAGATATAATCGCGCTGCGATCCGCTCATCCTGCAATCCAGGCGAAAAACCGTTGAGCGCAAATGGATTAAAGGTGCCTTTTTTTAAATCGTCCGTACGATCATCAACCGCGTCCATCAAGTAAATCCACATGCCTAAACTCTTGCCGAGGGTTCTCAATTGAACACTGTAATCTTGAAGATTCCCATTTTGTTCACACGAGGATGAGGAGGAGGATAATTTGCATAAAGATGATGATGAATACGGGAAGTCAAAAATCTCTGCCAGAAAATCTGCAAATGGTTTTGCAATGGTCTCAAAAATTTGGTTGCTTCCTTGATTCTGCTCCTGCGCATTCTTCATAAATAAATGCTCCGCAGATATGGTCTCACGAATCATAAGTGCGCCCATCTCATACATGCCATCTAAATCATAATCTGCCAGATGTGTCCGAACTTTTTTTCGTATGTTGTATTGCAATCCCAATGTCGCAATGTTGCGGGCTTTTGAGGAAAAACGCTTCTCGTCATTTTTATCATCTTCAAGCTTCAGCAATGCCAGCAATATCAACATATCTGCAGCATAGTCTACAAGAATTCCGCCATCTGATAACAAGGGTCTTTTTATGGTTGGATGATAGCCACATCGAAATGTCGTCAGCCTCGTAACTGGGTCATTTTCATCAGATAATTCTAACATTTTATCCTTAACCGAGTCCAAAACAATCGCAAGCAAGACGGAGTCATAACTCAGCACAAGTCGCGGAATCTCGCCATACCGCGTCTTAATCGAACGACAAATCGCACAATAATATGCGCGATAAATATCCCAGTGTTTCATCTTCAATTCAGGCTTATAAGTCGTCACATATCCAAGCATCTTTTATTTCCTCTAATCATATCCATTCTTAAAGTTTACCACAAAAGCGGACATCACGACACAATCATTCGGCGATGATTCATCTTCTCAAGTGTAAGCAGCAAACTTTGCAACGATAATTGCTGGCTTTCAATCGTGTCGAGAATGTTTGCGATTGCAATCTGAATGCCAGGAATCGAACGAATGAGTCCAAACCGATTGATGAGCGAAATGAGATTATCCGTGCGATCTGATGACGACGCAAGGATCAGATAAATACGGCCCGAAGCTTTTTCAATATAGATATGATGCGGATTGTAGTCAATAATCGTATCCCGTATGAGATAATTATCAAGCTTACATAACGTACGGATGAGCTTTTCGAGCATATGGAAGACTTCATCGACACTCTTAAAGGAATGCAGATACAATTCTTCAAATCGGCTTGTATCATACACAATGCTCACAGAGGTCTCATCCGATACATCCATCGATAGTTGATAATCGGCTAGATACTCACATTTATTTTCTTGAAGCATGAGCGCTTCATGCTTGTATAGATCGATGTCTATTTTATATCGTACTGTTTTACATTTTATATCCTCACTCATATTGAACCTCTTTCTGCATACAACACTTACCCACAACACTTAGCTGCAACACCTAGCTGCAACACCTAGCTGCAACACCTAACTGCAACATTTATCCACAATCCCGTAGGCACAATCCCGTAGCCGCAATCCCGTGCCACAATCCGTAGCCATAAATCCCTACCAACAATCTTTACCCACCACATTTTGCACATGCCGTATAATGTCTCGACTTTGCATCCGATTCACTCATACTCACAACATACTTTGTTACGGTACTGCAGGTACTAGCGTGATATCTATCGCCGTAATCATGGATATAGATGATGCTACCCTCTGGCAGGGAGGAAGACTTGCATGTCTTGCAATTACTATATTTTGATTTTACAGTTTTCGTTAAAATGGCCTCGCGCGCGCTATTTTTTACATGGGTACACGATACATTATGATACTTTGCGCCGCTTTCGGGGAAAACCCAGACCGTATGATCATTCCCATCGTTCTCCATGTCAGCCCATGGCATTGCGGAGGATTGATTCGACTTTCCAATCCACAGCCGAGCAATCACATTTTCAGTAGATTGATATGCTTTGCCGAAATATCTGCCCCATGGCGTCTGTTTTGACCAAGATATACTTGCAGCAATATTGCCATATTCCCCACCACCGATGAAATCTGGCGTGATATATATGTCATATTCATCTTCATCAATATCGCCTTTTAGCTCAGTATCTACTCTATTTTTAGCTGACGTATACAGAAATGCCGACTGCTCTGGCTCCGCAATTACACGCCGCATCTCATCGCTTAAGATGTGATTCACACTTTCTTGAATCGAGGATACGCGGATAAAATACATCAATGTCAATACTGCCAAGACCGCAATCGGCAGACAGATTGCCATCTCTACAGCCATCGATCCCGCGTTCTGTTTTCTAATATGTGCTCGTATATTCATAATCCATACTACCTACTGTCGCTTTCATGTTGAGCCCTGTTTTATACTCGCGAAGCATAAAATCTTTATTATAGGTACCTTTCATATTGATTTGAATGAGATCCATCATCCTGAGAAACTTTTCATTTGCATCCATCACACCAAGTATCACTCTCAGATGATCCTTATAATTGAGACCAGATACAACATCGGGCATGACAGCATGATTGTCATACGCCTTTTCGTAGCCATCCTTAATATTGCCCGCTTCATCAACATCATCTGCCGTAAATACATCTAAAATCGCCTCAAGATCGTCAAGCGCCCAGTTCTTCGAAGATTTTAGAAAAGGAACTTTCTCCCCTTTTTCGAGTAACAATATGTCGTTTCTCGTCTCAGCAATCGCCCAGATTTCAACGATAATAACGGTTGCAATCGCTACATATGGATGGACACTACACCATGTCTTTATCATTTTCATTTTCTCTTTATCTAAAACGATATGCGTATTGTTCATCAAAAGCCGATAGGCATAGATATCGCGGCTAATCGCTGTGTAGTTTGCCTTGTCATCTTTTGATCCCCTGATAATATACTCCACTTCATTTTCAAAGAAACTTTCTTGTTCCGTCTGCCCGCCGACTGCATACTTGAACATATTCAAGATGTATTCATCCAACAAGAGCATATCTTTTGCCTTACCAAAATCAGAAAGCTCAAATTCATGAATAGGAACCGAACCCAAATTTGGAAAACATGTATCGGTCAAATCCTTTCCTGGCAGACTGCTCAACACCGATGGATTTCGCAAAACTCGATTGGGTTCAGACTTGCTTACAGCGGAGGAAACCTGACCGACAATCTTTTTATTGCTGCCCACACGGCTCGCTAAAAAAGACCCTAGCATTGCTTCTTGTATCTGGCTGGAAAATGTCGCAATATCTGTAATCGCATACCCTTTCGTATCAGCAGTAAGAGCGTGAATCTGGACTCGATTCGAATTGATGTCGGCAGTTCTTTGATGCGATGTCGTGATATATTTTATGCTGGGGTTCTCAATCGATGCGCCCGCATAATAGCGCAATTTATCTTCAATACTTTTATCGTCCGCCTTAAATGCTTTTAAGCCATATCGCGCAAGAAGTTCCGTATCATAAGTAGATAAAACGGATCTTGTTGCTAGACTAAGATAAGCATCTGTCGTGCTCCGCCGCGCGGATTCTTTAGATGCATAGTAAAGTACGCTTGAGATTGTCACAACACCTGAAAGTACAATGCATATCCATACCGCCGCAGAACCTTTGATATTATGTTGCCTATCAATCCTTGCCGCGAGCGCTCGTATCCTACGTCTTACTTGCAAAATGATATTCATTGTGTTCTCCTACCTCAAACGTACAAATTGTTAATGCGGATTTAATCTGTAACCGCACCATAGAGATTCAGCCTTTTGGACTCATCTACGCCATATACTTTTTCGTTCGCAGTATATTTTGTGATATCACCCAGCAACTGACCGGACATAAATTGCCGCGTCATGCTTGCCTGATATACATCAGCACCAAGTTTTGAGGACTTTGTGATATCCAGTGTCTTTGATTCACTGGCTTGTCGATACTTGTCCGGTATATACGAAGCATTCATGGATGAAGTAACCGTACCTACATCCTCATAAGACTGCGCCCGAAGCTTGACATGCATATCATTTTTCTGCGACATACACGCATATTCGTTGATTGAAAAATAAATCAACGCCATCATCGTCAAGATGACAATGGGATACATGATGGCACTTTCAATCATCGCACTACCTCGTCTACAGGATAGTATGTCAAGAAACCTATTCCTATTTTCTCTCATTGCGTCACCGAATTACTTGGAATAGAATTTGCTTTTTGTTAATTCACCAAATACATTGTTAACAAAACCTGTAATTTGCTTTTTAAAGATAACACCCGCAATTACAGCAATACCAATGATAATAGCGACTTGCACCATTTCCATACCTTTACTATTATTCAAAGTATTGGTAAACCTTATATGTAGTTTATTCAGTAATGTATTTGCATTTTGTAACATCTCGTTCCCCTTTCTCCGCCCTCATTTCTATCTTCTATTTTCAACTTTCTTCTTCAACGAATCGTGGAATTTACATACTCATATCAAGCAATGCTGGTGCGACAGTGATTGCCATAATCACGATGAGCTCCAGTGCCATAGGTCCTGTAAGTTTTGTCTCGGCAATCTTCCCTTTCTCCTCTATAAGCGTCTTCTTTACTTCAAAAAGCAAATTGCTCTCTCTTTCAAGCTTGTCCACAAGAGCGGTTCCTTTGCCTAGATTGTCACTTAGGACGGATGAAAATCTCATGATTTCACGCAAGCAGCTGCGTTTTGCGAGTTCATCAAATTCACCTATAAGTGATGTATTGGAACTGTTCATACGATCCTGCATCCCTACAAATTGTTCATAAAGATACCTCCTTCCCATTACATCTCGATAACGAATATAACTATCTACAACACGATGAAAAGCAGATGTAACAACCATACCTGCACCGACGAGTAGCACTAATTTTGATAAAAAATCAGGAAAATCTGAAAGCATCGCGTCCCTTGAACGAGCCGCTTCATTGCAAATCTTCTTATGTCTTGAGAAGAAAATGGCAACCAATATAAAACACATCACACTGACTTCAAGGATGGGCGCGGTGGGTTTGACTTGTTTCCATTTTAAAGAAAGTCCATCCGCCGTCTCCGTTGGTAAGGTTGTTGTTCCGTTTTTACCTTTACTCAGTGCTCCTGAAGCAATACAATCGACAACGGAATCGACACTCTTTTCGATGGCAGATGTGATATCGTAACTTGCAGACGGTTTTCTCAATGTCGCTTTATACGATACGGTATCCGTGCTACTGCCAATGCTTAACATCACATCAAGATTGACATCGGTATCTTCTTGACCATTGATAAAGTTGACGTTTCCGTCTGCAGATATTGCGTCCGCATCAGAGGTCATCCAATTCAGTTCGACACCCGTCTGAGGATCCCGATTAGGAAGCATCAGATTGTCTTTAATTTGGCTTAATGATTGATTGTTGCCAAGAATCATCTTCACTAATCTTTTCTTCGTCTCCGCAATCAAGGCATGCTCTTCGGAAGTATCTGGAATCTGTTCACCGACGATCAGTGATTTCTGTAGCTCCATGCGTTTGTCTTCATAATCGGCTTCAATCACGGTATCAAGCACATCGCCAGCCTGATATGTCTTTGACATATCTAGGGAGCCATCGCCACTCAACGCAAGTGTGATGATGTAATGAATTATGATAATCAAGATAATCGAGAGAATCAACATGCTCGCTTTTAGATTAGAAAGTTTCGCAGATGTGACATATTCATCAATCTGTGACGGTGACGCACTGTAGTGAAGGCTTTGATAAGTGTCTTTTAACAGCGCACTGTCACCTGTCAGAAAATCCGGAAGATGCTTCATGAGTTTCAACAGTATTTCGTCCATTCTAGTAGCCATTTTGGATTTATGATTTTGTTTCTTATGCCCAAACATTGCTACACCTCTATATCTAGGATCTTCTCACTCAGCCGATACGAGATATAAATGATAATCAAAGAGATTGTCATAATCAAAATGCCAAGTGGATTGTTATATAATTTATCTAAATAATCTGGGGAACTCAGTTTTAGAAAGATGAGAATAATCGCTGGAATGACGAGCAAAATCATCGACTCGTACTTACGCTGTGAATTCATCAACGCAATGTCGCGTTTGATGCTAATCTTATCTGATATCACACTCGCACTTCTCGCGGCAAGCTTACACACGTCACCGCCAACTTCAAGAGAGGTATAATAAACATCAACAAAATCACTGATATCCGCCAATTTACTACGTCTCGCGAGATCATAAAGCGATTCTTTCTCGCTCACGCCAGCGCGCTTTTTCTGATCCAAAATCATCTGAAGTTCGACCATAATCGGCTCATCCCCATTGTAGAGTGTATCTAAAGTCGCATAAGATTCTTCCAAGGCATCGCTCATCTGTCGTCCAATCTGAAAGGATACAACCAGCGCTTGCAGCAATTCACAGAATTGCGTCATCAACGTGTCTCGTCTTTTTTTCGCTAAACTCCGAGAATAGATATGTGATAGCGGAATGATTGCAATGACCAAACCACCTGCAAGCGCAAAATTATCATAGAACAATAGGCCAACGACATATAAAATGGGTGCGCAGATGGCTACAAATTGAATCCACTGTTTTCGGTTCAAATTGCAAATGTCATAATTTTGAATGATTCGTTCCGGCTTCTTCGTTTTACTGATAATGCCGTGCAAGTTCGAGTTTATCCGTGTGAATAAGTTCATAATCTGTCCTCACTAGCCCCTTCTCGTTGTCAAAGATGAATAATTTAGATAATTCAATGCCACTGGGAGATAATCTCGCCACCTCACTGATTTCAAACACGACACGCCTTCTGTCCGCAAGCCTTGACAGATGTACAATGATATCAATTCCTTCCGCAATTTGACTTCTGATTGCATCAATCGGGAAGTCAGCCGCTTGAAGAAACATCGCTTCAAGCCTGCTAATCATGCCATCAGGGCTATTGCCATGCCCCGTGCTTAAAGAACCATCATGCCCCGTATTCATCGCTTGTATCATATCGAGAACTTCCGCCCCTCTCACCTCACCGACGATAATGCGATTCGGTCTCATACGTAGAGAAGATTTAATTAAATCACACATATTAACCTGACCTTGACCTTGTGAATTAGAATTGCGACATTCTAAGCTGACAATATTTTCTACTTCCGTGATACATAATTCTGCAGAATCTTCAATCGTAATGATGCGTTCTTCGGCTGGAATATAATTTGAAAGTACATTGAGAAATGTCGTCTTTCCACTGCTCGTACCACCACTGATGAAGATATTGTAACCAGCGCGCACCAGCTCAATGAGAAATTCTGCAGCCTCTTTCGTAATGGTTCCAAAACCAAACAAGGCATCCATGCTGATCCGCGCTCTCGGGAATTTTCTGATTGTAAGAATGGGACCGTTGAGTGCGACATTTTTATATACGGCATTGACCCTGCTACCGTCAAGCAGCCGCGCATCGAGGATTGGATTGAGTTCATTGATTTCACGATGAATCTTTGCGCCGATGCGCCTGATAATTTCCTCGAGTTCCTCGGTATCCTCAAAATGAATCTCGGCACGCTCAATACTGCCTGCGCGCTCGATAAATACATCATCGATGCCGTTGACCATAACCTCTGAAATCGTCTCATCGTCGATGAGTGGTTGCAAGAGACCAAGTTCTTTTCTCGTTCTGAAAAATACGGAATCGACAATCGTTATCACCTCATCCATCGGCATGTGATCCGTCTCCGTCATAGTCATAACAATATCTTCAATCATGAGCATCACCGCTTCATCGCTCAAGTCATCATCAATCGTGCGTATCTGTTGCCGAATTGTCTCTGTAACATTCTGTATCATCTGTGCCATTTGCTCATTCATATCTTCTCCTTTTCATGAAGTACTTCAATTATGAAGTGCTTCAGTTATTCTATCTGATAATTCTTTGATGCCATGTGACCATGATCCTGACAAGCTCATCGTGGCGGTGTCCTCTTGTCGATTAAAGGCAAGTTCGTCTTCGTATATGAAGACACAGTCCGTAACTGGATCGGTTTGTTCAATACAATCATCGATTGGAATCCTATTGCTTACCTGTATATATCCCTCGGCAATCATACTGTACTTTTCCAAACAATCTATGATTCCCTTTGTCAGCAATTTGTAGCTGTTCGGTGATGTCACCACGATTTGTATCGGTTTGTTTTGATTCTCCTCCTCTAATTTTTTTTCTTCTGAGATTTTTTCTACAAAGAACCGTTCCTTTGCAATATTCCCTTTGTCAATAACGAAAGTATCGGCGCCGATACAACTTACAATATGTCTAAAAAAGGAATCACGCTGTGCATCATCCAATTCAGAAATTGGGTTTATGCCATCTTGCAGAGGAAGCCGCATGACACCGTAATCATCGGTATCGATACTCGCGCTTACCAGTTCATCAAAGAGTTTGCTCCCGCGAAGATGGTGATAAATGAGTTTTTTCACTTGGATACTACCACAAGCGAGACAAGCGGGTTCTTCATAAAGTTTTAATGATTCAAAAACCTCACAGCTCGCATACAAAACGTTTCGACTACAATATCTTGATAATTCTCGTGCAAGACCGAGCGCGATACTCGTGACACCAACACCTCCAGCGATTGACATCACATCAATAGTCAGGAGCGAATTGGTGATGGACGAATTAATAGGCTGCATCACATGCTCAATATCGGAATCGATCTCGGAATCAATCGTGGAATCAATCTCTGATGCAATTGTGCTATGAAGTAACGATGCAGCATACTTCTGCTTAATCTGCTGGATGAGTTCGCTTGTCAGAGAAAATTTTCTCGTATCCATGCGTTTGTCATTGCTACCACCCAATAGAATCAATTTATGCCTGATCTCTTGAATTTCACTAGAATCATGGATTCCATCAGAACCATGAAAATCATCCAAATCGACAACAGCGATGTCATAATCTAAAATCACATCTAAATTCATTTGGTCGAATAAATCACAAGACATATTCGGCTCTTGCTTTATCATTGCACATCCGAGCGCCTCTAGATACGCTTTATCTTTTCCTACGAGCAACACTTTCATAATTTACCTATCTATGGATAAATATAAATGAATTTACATAAATTACCTATAACCATATATTAATACTTATACCAGAATATGTCAAGTGATATTTTAAATTAATTTAATAAACTTGTTATATAGTGAGAATATGTTGTAATAAAAGAAAATGTTATAATAATAAGAGTTTAAATAATATGAAAGGAATTTTTTATGGTTATCTTTATGTCATTTTTTCTGCTGATTATCAATTTTGTGATTTCTTGGTTCAATGCCAAGAATACAGGCAAAATATGGACAGAATCAAAGCATATTGGAGGGGCAATGCGAGTGACGGCAATCGCAGGATATACAATGGCGATTGCTGGATTCACATTGGTCTATGTGATGATTCTTATGATTATCGTGTCCTATGCAGGACCTGCTACTGGCTATATGAGTGCGTCGCAAGCATCCTATCTGACTTCACTCATCGGTGATATGTCCTATATCCTCATCGCAACAGCAATTATTCCATCAGGAATCATCATTACCATCAATAGCATCATCAGTTTCTGGAGACGGAAAAGTCTCGTTGGTGGTGGCATTGCAGCATGGAATACGATTGCTACCGCACGCAACGTAATGAACGCAACAAGAGCAATGCCATCAGCGTTTGGAAGAATTATAGAGGCAACGAAGAAACAACGTGGAAATGGCGCCATACTCATGCTCGCACTTGCCATTGTATTGTTGGCAGTTCTCGGCGGATATTTTACAGCATCGGCAATTGTAAAAAAAGCTGACAGAGAATATGATTTGTTCCAAAATCTAAACCAGCAACCGCTACCTGTACGATAAAGAATATCTAAGAAATAAAAAAACCTCGGAACATCTACAATGGTAGATGTTCCGAGGTTTTTTTATGCTTGTATATTGGATGAACTAGCCAATTTTACGTACAATCATCTGTAACGATTTACTGCCTTTATATTCGTTGAGATTCAAATTGCCCGTAATCCGAATCTCACTGCCTGGCTTCAACACATCCTTATAATCAGCCGCATGAGAAAAATATACACACGTAAGACCACCCGTCTTAAACTTCACATGCTGCTTTTCTTTGCCCATGTAAAAGATATCCGATATAAGACCATTCAATGCAAATGTCGGCTGTGGATTGCCACCACCATATGGCGCAAGCACATCGAGTCTTTCTACCAATTCGAGCTCAAGGGGAATACTGTCTGCATCGGTATCAATATCAACCTCTAGCCCCTCAGAAAATAAAGTAGGATCTGCTGCCAATTGCGTTTCGACATCCTCAATCAACCGCGTAACCAAATCATCAAGTTTTTCTTCTTTGATACTAAATCCTGCAGCCATTGCATGCCCGCCGAGTTTTAGGAATAAGTCATTGTGAGATCTTAATAATTCAATGATATTTAACCGTCCAATGCTTCGGCAAGATGCTTTTAAAACCCCATCCTCATCTGTTGCAGTGAGCACAATCGCAGGCTTTGATGATAGTTCCTTGAGCTTCCCTGCGACAATACCGATGATTCCCTCATGAGACACACCCGCATCAATTACCAAAATAGGATAATTTTTCTGCTCAATATCCATAATCGTCTTACAATAATCAAAACATGTCGATTGTAGCGTCTTGCGCGTATTGTTGTACTCAATGAGTTTACTTACCAATCCATTCAGTTTTGTCTCATCCGATGTCAAAAGAAATTTTAAAGGAGCCGCTGCATCGCCAACCCTGCCTGCCGCATTGATATGCGGTGCAATGCCAAAGCCAATCGAAGTCTCGTTGATGGTGCTGCTATCGATACTAATTGCATTGCAGAGCGCTCTCAGAGACGGCCTCGTGCCTTTTCGGAGCATATTCAGTCCATACTTCAATAAAGTCCGATTTTCATCTACAACGGGCATGACATCCGATATGATGGATATTGCAACCAAATCGAGCATATTGTTGATTGCTTTCCGCATCCGCTCATCGCCATAACGTCTCTGATATGCCTGTGCAAATTTATAGGCGACGGTACAGCCACTAATGGATTGATAAGGATAGATTCCATCTGGTAGTTTCGGATTAATGACAGGACAATCTGGAATATGATTGGGATCGACTTCGTGGTGATCCGTAATGATAATCTCCATGCCGAGCTCATGTGCATAAGCAACCTCCGCTGCTGATACGCTGCCACAATCCACTGTGATAATTAAATCACAACCAGACGCCGATATCTTTTCTATTGCCGACATATTAAGACCGTAGCCCTCTTCGATGCGATTCGGAATATAGCATGTAATTTTTGATTGTGGTTGTAGAGAATCCTCCTGTTTTGAGGAATCAGGTTCTGATATCAACTGCGATATTGCGAGCTTCAAAAAACTATAAATCAATGCCGTTGATGTCACGCCATCGCAATCATAATCACCATATACACAGACATTTGCACCCGCCTCCAGTGCATCATGCAGTAAATCTACACCATCTTCCATACATGGAATCAAGAATGGATCGTAATTTAAGACGGGCTTTGTCGAGGTGAATTCCTCCAGTTTTTCTAAATCTGCGAGCCCACGATTGGAATATATCTGCTCTAAGATCTCATCAATACTTAACTTTGGCAATTTTAGTGTGCCTCCCATAAATCATTAAAAATGGTGACGAGCAATCGCCACCATTTAGAAAAAATATCTTAGGTTATCCTTATAAATAATTTCGAGGATTTTGTTGGATGCCATTCACGGCTACTTCAAAATGACAATGCGGACCCGTTGAGTTGCCAGTAGAACCAGAATAAGCAATCACTTGACCTCGGGACACTTGCTGTCCAACCGATACCGCAATCGAGGAATTATGTGCATACAATGTTGTAAGTCCACTACCATGATTGATGATGACATAGTTTCCATAACCGCCTGTACTCCATCCTGCAATCAGCACCGTTCCATCCGCAGCGGCTACAATCGGAGAACCTGATGGAACACCGAAGTCCATCCCTTTATGATTTCTACTACCGATACCACCGGGACTTTGCCGTGGTCCAAATTCCGATGTAACAGGACCATTTGCAGGTCTGCCAAGTTGACCACCGCCATAGCTTAAATTACCAGCTGGAGCAGCTACAGGCGTGCCATTTGCTGCGGCAGCAGCAGCGGCTGCCGCGGCGGCTCTTTCGGCTTCAGCCTTTGCTGCGGCGAGCGCAGCTTGAATCTCTGCTTGGATTCTATTGGACTCCGCTTCAAGGGCTTCAACATCCTCCATAATAATTTCATTGGCAGCATGTTGCTTCTCTTTCGCCTCCGCGAGCGATGCCTTATCAGCTGCAAGCTTATCCTTCTTCTCTTCGAGGGACGCCTTGCTTGATTCAACTCTTGCCTTTAGGATTTCTTGTTCCTGTTTCTTTGCTTCAATCTCGTCTAATTTTGCCTGTAACTCATCGAGCAATTGTACGTCCGCTTTATGAATCGCTTTCACCATCTCAAGATTGCTCATCAAATCTGAAAGACTTTCAGAACCGAGCAGTACTTCTAGCATGCTCTGGTCCCCACTCATATACATGACTTTTAGTCTGCTATTGAGATCGCTATCTTGGTCATCGACTTCTCTTTGTGCAATCTGAATTTGGCCTTGTAATTCTTCAACCTTGGCATTGATCGCATCAATCTGAGCCTGAATCTCTTTAATCTCGCCTTCTGTCTCGGCAATGCTTGTCTCGAGTGACGAAACTTGCGCGGCGAGCTCTTGTTCCTTTTTCTGACCTTCCGCAAGCTCATTTTTCTTATTGTTGATTTCATTTTTGACATTTTCAAGCTTTTCATCGCTTGTCTCAGCGAAAGCAGGCATGATATATACAAAACATGATACAACCATAATCACTGCGAGCACAATTGCAACGATTCTCGCACTAATCTTCAATAATTTATTGTTCATTTTGACCTCCAACTGCAAATGCCGACGGAATTCTTTTAATTGTCCAAGAATCTTCTCATCGATATGACACTGCCGCAAGCACCAATGCTTGTGCCGAGTGCAATAAAGATGATGAATAAATTCTTAACCAAAAACATCTCTGGAACCAAGCCCGTCGATACCAATAGTGCAATATCCACTCCATAATTCTTTACGATAAAATCATAAAGATATGTAATCAACCCACCAGATATCAATGCAGACACAATGCCAATCAACACACCTTCGAGTAAGAACGGCGCCCTTACAAACCAGTTTGTCGCACCAATGTATTTCATGATCATAATTTCTTTGCCACGCGCAATGACGGTAAGCTTTATAGTATTAGATACCACCACAATAGAGATTATAATCATAAAAACGATAATTACAATTGCACCAACTTGAATTGCATCGGTAATTGTCACCAATTTCTCGACGGTATCTTGATAATAACTGACGTCTTCAACCCCTGTCATATCTTTTGTCGCATTGTAGACACTATTGGCATCTTCAAGTCTTAGGACTTGTATGATGATGGAATTGGGCAATGGGTTTGTCTTCAAACGGTCGAGGAGATTCGCATTGTCACCCCACTTTTTCTTCCATCGCTCCATCGCATCATTCTTGTCTAAATAAGTCACGGTCTCGACATTGTCCATTCCCTTGATGTCATCCATAAGGTCTTCAGCCTGCTCCTCTGTAACATCTGCGTCCAGATAAAGCTGAATCGTATCGAAATCCTGCTTGACAGATTCCGCGATATTGTTGACATTGACAATCAGAATAAAGAAGACGCCGAGGACAATCATAATCGCTGTAATGGAAAATAGAGATGCAAATGACATCGCCAGGTTTCTTCTAATCTGAGAAAAGGCTTGCCTGAAAGCTAAAATCAATCGTGTATTCATAGACTAAAGATTCCTCCCTCTGCATTATTGTCATTGGAGTCATCTTCCGGACGATAATTTCCACGTTCTTCATCTCTTACAATGAGACCGTCTTCGATTGCTACAACGCGATTGTCCATCGCATTGACAATCTCTTGTGAATGCGTAACCATGATGACCGTCGTACCGCGCTTGTTGATTTTATCCAATATCTTCATAATTTCCCAGCCTGTGACAGGATCTAAATTACCTGTCGGCTCGTCAGCAATGAGAATGGATGGATTGTTGACAATGGCGCGTGCAATTGCGACACGTTGCTGCTCACCAATGGACAGCTCATGTGGATATTTCTTTTCCTCACCAGTCAGCCCAACAAGTTCAAGCACCCTTGTAATTTGTTCTTTCATCATACGATGTGGCTTTTGTATAATCTCCATTGCAAATGCAATGTTCTCATAAACAGTCTTCTTTGGTAGTAAGCTAAAATCTTGAAAAATAATTCCCATACTTCGTCGATGCTTTGGAATATGGACATTGTCCAAATCCGTTACATCATAACCATTATATAGAATTGTACCCGCATCCGCATTGATAATTCGAAGTAAAAGTTTTACAAAAGTTGATTTTCCTGCACCACTTGGACCTACAAGAAAGACAAACTCCCCATCATCAATCTGAATACTTACGTCTTTTATACCAACTTTGTCACCATATAGTTTCGTGACATTTTTATATTCGATCATGCTATTATTCACGCTTTCGTTAAATGTATTATGTAAACATACCTATCTATATTTTAACAAAGATAACTCGTTAATTCGGGCGTTAACCAAGGTTTCACAAAGATGTAACAATTGCTTTCAGTTTACCCCATGACTTCTTTGCCAATTTCGAGCTTTCAAAATTTTCAATTAAAGTTTTACAATTATATTGGGCATCACAAATGATATCTGCATCAATTGCAGGCAACACAAGATAGTTGCTTGTACGAAGAAATCTGACGAGTTCCTTTATGTTAATTCCTTTATTAAATTGATTCATGACACGTGTCACACGGTGAGATTTTGTATCCAAATAAGATGTCAGCTCCATCAATTCAACGCTTGCAAGAAGCTTCGATGGCAGCGGATTATATACTAAAATCACTTCATCAAAATCCAATAGAAGACGCCCCACAGCCGTAGGATCGTCGGGATGTGTAAGAAACAAATCCATAAGAAAATCTGCACTCATATCACAGATTAAGCAATCATATCTTAAACTGGCAATCAGCCGATACGTATCCGCCATATTCAGCTTATAATCATCAATCCTCGTACGTACATGCCAATTGACAGCCTTATGCATGCAGTCACACTTACGTAAGGATGCCTCTTCACGCAAGAGCTGGTAGCAAGATTGGTATCCCCTTAATTCAAACCATCGATCCATCCCAAGCGCATCATAGTCTAAAGGCTCTGATAGCTTCGGTGGTAAAGTAAGGCTAAGCAATGTCATGTCCGTATAATTTGCGCAAGTTGCTTGAGCCAATGCTGCCGCAACTGTCGTAGTACCGACGCCATCTGCCATCCCAACGACAGCAATCTTACGTCTTAAACTTGGTGCAATGGTATCGCTACCCACATCTCGTTCAAATCGTGTAATCGAGCGATATTCAGTTTCTGATAAAGTACCTAAAATATTGTCCATGATAGAAGAATACCATCATTGGACATCAATGTCAATATTTTACTGTAATTTATTGGAAGTCAAAATAGTTTTTCTATTCTGCCGCACTTTCTACAAGCACTTGATAGAGTTCTGGTAATTCACGTTTTAACCTCACTGGCTTCAGCTTCGTATTGGTCACGCCATGCGCGGTATGACCTGTTACAAGCAGTTCACCCGTCTCTTTTCTGTAGACTTCGTAACCAAACCGAATGGATGCACCACCAAGTTTTTCTATAAATGTCACGATTTCAAGAACATCATCATAAACGGCAGGTTTCTTATAGGTCATACCCGAAGACGTGAGTGGCAGCATCAGCATCGCCTCATCCTCCATGTCTTTATAAGCAAAACCCAGCTCTCTTAAATATTCGGTACGTCCCATCTCAAACCATTTTAGGTAATTGGCATGATACGTAATGCGCATTGCATCTGTATCCGCGTAGATTACGCGCACTTCCATTGTATGTCTTCTCATTCTGTGCTCCTTTACTCCGATGTAGATGGATAAGTCAATTCAATCTTGTCTCCTAAAAATCGCGGCTCAGCCTTGCCATAGACAGTCCCAATGCACTTAATTCTTGCTAACGTCTCCCGTATTTCATCTCGCGGTCCAAGGTAATTACCACCCTTCGCAGGGACGCCATATGCCTCAATGCCAAGCTTTCTAGCAATAAAGATACTTCGATATAGATGATATTTCTGGGTGACGACAACCGTCTTCTTGGCGCCAAAGATTGCCTGAAGCCGGTACATGCTATCATAAGTAGAGAATCCTGCATAATCCAAGTAGATATTGTCAGAAGTAACGCTGCCACCACTTTCATCGAGGAGATACTGCTTCATTGCACCAACTTCATTGTAATAATTGGAACCATTGTCGCCAGATAATAAAAATAAATTGCTGACGCCTTTATCAAATAAATCATCGGCAGTATCGATTCTACCAGCAAGCACGGGGCTTGGCTTCCCATTTGTAACGGAGGCGCCAAGCACAGTGATACAGTCCACATCTTCCAGCTTTGCAGCTTCCTCTTGCGTCAATATATACTGACTTGAATAAATGCACACATACAAATTGATAGCTGTCACAAGTACAGCTATCAAAAGTATTAGAAATATTAATATTTTTGTAATTTGTTTTATCACAGATATTGTATAATGTAATGAATCCTTATTCTATGTGAGCGGAATAAAATCATAAAATGAAAATGGCGCGCCATGAGAGATTTGAACTCCCGACCTTCGCATTCGTAGTGCGCTACTCTATCCAGCTGAGCTAATGGCGCGAACCTTTTTATATGTGCTGCAAACGCAACATATATTATTGTACTTGATTTGAACGTAGAAGTAAAGTAAAATTTTGTTGAATCTAAACAAAAAAATGATAAGTAAATAATAGAGGAAAACCATATGAGTAAAACAAGATTAGAAGCATTTACAGATGCGATTATTGCAATTATTATGACTATTTTGGTATTGGAACTCAGACCACCCGATGGCTTTACAGCAATTGACATCTATGATCTTCGCTATGAGTTCATCGTCTATGCGGTAAGTTTTGTTACACTCGCCATCTACTGGATGAACCATCATAATTTGTTCCAAAAGGTCAGCAAGATTGACAATACGGTTCTGTGGCTCAATACGCTCTTAATTCTGCCGATGTCGTTATTTCCATTCACAACTGCTTGGCTCAATATCAACATCACAAAAATGGCACCGAATCAACTCTATGGTGCAATTCTCATCGTTACAGATTTAATATACTTTGCACTCGTGCGTCATCTGAAGAAGATTCACCAAAATGAAGGCAAGATGGAAAGATTAGACGGCACCCATCGTTCTGAGATTACAATTGCAATTATCGCCGCTGGAATTATCATCGGAATCTGGTTCCCACCTGCAGTGCTTATCACTTGTGTTGGCTCTCTCTTGTTTTGGATCTCACCTGATGAACAGATTTATTCACAACCGATTCATCTCATCCATAAAGGGATTAAATGGTGTTGGCGTAAGGTGTGCACGATTGGGGGCACAAATAAAAGTTAAAAGAAAAATGCGCCAGGATGTATTCACTCATCGCTGGCGCATTTTTTCTTTCGGATCGGTTCTATGATAGGATAGATTTCACTACGAAAGATTTAGTTTATGTTTTAGGAAGTACCTTGTGATTAGATAGGCAGCCGCACAACAGATCAGCATCGTCACAAGGGATGTAATGAGAACACCATTCATCATTGTGAGCCCAGACGTTACGGATGAATAGGCATCGTAACTGTTATTAATCGCCACCATGACTCCTTCAACGCTACCGGCGAGATACCAAATTACCACTCCTATCGTACTTAAAATCTGAGTTACAATGTAGATGATGATATAGGCTAAGAAACTGCCTAATAAACGATTCTTTGTCAGATTTGGTCCAATTGCCATCGCTGTATAAAAAATCAAGACATTACTGATAAATCCAAACAGGATAAAGGCGAATACGAGGAAGAGCTCAAATGGTACATTGACTCCTGCCTGCGAAGCTTCAACAAGTGCCTCTCTCATTTGCCTAAAGATACTTAGATCAAACGAGGATGAAATAAGAAACAATATACTAATCAAGATTACAATACTACTCGCAATGCTCCATATAAGAGCAGCAATGAGCTTTGCAACGATATGCGCATCCTCTGTCACGGGTAACGTCATCATGAGATACCCTTCATCGCCAAGTACATTTTTATAGAACCGCATGATGATTGTAATCATTGTAATGACAACAATGGCAACAATCAAAAGCCCATAAAGAAAGCCCATCATGCCAGTTACAAAACTATAAATGGCAGTACCCGCAGCATAGCTGTCACTCAAATTTTCAAAAAACGGATTCACAAAAGTCATAAACAGCGCAATCACAAGCAATGCTGGATATAGAATTAGAAAGAGTCTACTTGTTGACTTCAGTTCGTGTTTTATAAGTCTACCTAACATCTGTATACCTCCCTAAATACTTCATCTACACTTTGACCCGTAGTTTCTCTCATATCATCAACCGACATATATCGCTCCACTTTACCTCGATTGAGGAAGATGACTTCATCTAAGACTTTTTCAATATCTGCAATCAAGTGCGTGCTGATGATGACGGTTCCCTCTTCGTTGTAGTTGTTGATAATCGTTGAAAGGATATAATCTCTTGTCGCTGGATCGACACCGCCGATTGGCTCATCAAGTAGATAGAGTGAAGCTTGTCTGCTCATCACGAGAACCAATTGTACTTTTTCTTTCGTACCTTTGGATAGCGTACGGAACATCTTCTTCTCATCGATATCCAGCAATTTCAACATCTCATAGGCTTTTGCCACATTAAAATCTGCATAAAAATCTGCAAATAATTTCAGGCAATCGCTAACCTTCATCCAATCATCGAAATAAGATCTGTCTGGCAGATAGCTTACGATTGATTTTGTATAGGGACCAGGTCTTTGTCCTGCAATCTCAATGCTTCCGGATGTCGGCTGCAAGAGACCATTTGCAAGTTTGATTAAGGTCGACTTGCCACTTCCATTTGGACCAAGTAACCCAATAATACGACCTCTATAGATATCAAGGTTGATATCGTTTAAGGCATCTAGACCACCAAATCTTTTCGTTAACCCTCTCGTCTTGAGGATGATTTGCTCATTGTTCATCTGATTCCTCCTCCCGTATGCTCAAGCTTTTGTCTATTGACTTCTTCTTGTACCAGTGCGCGCACTTCCTGTTCACTCAAGCCTAATTCATGCATCTTACTCAAGAATACCGCAATATTGTCACTTGCGAGCTTTTTTCGTAGTGCAGAAATTGTCTCCATATTGTCTGTAAGCACACGTCCACTTGTACGATTGCTCATTGCAAGACCGAGCGTCTCTAATGTTGCAAGTGCCCTTTGCATCGTATTGGGATTGACGCCAACTTCAACAGACAAGTCTCTTACACTAGGCAAGCTGCTTCCTGGCGCATATACACCTGCAACGATGAGGTATTCCATACGCTCAACAATCTGCAAGTATATCGGCGACTTATTATCAAATTCCCATTCCATCTGTCGCTCCTTTCATATACATTATCTATCTCATCGATAATTACTGTATTAATCATCTAATACAATAATATGATATTTATTTTAAATTGTCAAGCGATTTGATGAAAAAAAAGGTGGGAGTTCGAAAAGAGTTAGAAAAGTCGCTAAATTAACAGATTGTTATCTCGATTTTACAATCTTCTTTATAGCCGTTTAGTTCCTTTGTGATTGCAAGAATCGTATCTTTAAGAATATTTTGTACAAATGGAACTAAGACGAGCTCTTCGCCATCTATTTTCAGGATGATTTCACCTGTTGTCTTTCTGTTGCCACTATTGCATTCGGTTCCTACTTCATACATTATTTTGAATCCTTTCGTATCGTCAAATATTATATGCTTTACACATATGTTTTATTGTTCCAAATTGTACCCATTCATAGACCCATTTACCGTAGCTGTATCTCTTGAACATCTTCGTAAATGTCACCCGTTTCTTCGATGTAGTTTATTTTTTGCCGATTCATAGAAAAACGTCCGCTACCGTCTGTCAGATATTTGTCGCCTGATTTTGTTGTGACAGCAAATGGTTCATCGTTGTACGCATCATAGATATCAGCCAATTTTACCGACATCTGCCTTGTATATATTTCTGTTGTGCGTTTGTCTTTTCCACTACCAATATCGGAAGCGCCTTCATAATGCAGTTCATACAGCATCGGAGAGGTGAGGATTTTGCCCATCGATACGATATCCGTACTGCCATCTTGCTTGATGATGTGAAGACCAACTTCACTATCGTCAGATACGACAATGATTTTATCTAAGTCTACGGCATTGGTGCTGATGGGATGGTCAGGTGCGACGATGCTCCAGCCTGTCGTCTCACTAAAAATAATAGAAACTTTTTCTGAATTTTCATAGTCAATCTTCGCGACAAATCCATCGCCAGATGAGATGAGATAGATGTATTTGGGGGTACCAGAAATCTTGCTTTCAGATAAAAATTCTGGCAATGATATGCCAGAAAAATCTTGATCGCCAGTCTTCATCGATCGATAATCTATGACGTCCCCCTCAATGGAGAGGAAACGTTCCTCTGTACTACTTGACGTACTGCGAGGCGCACTGCGTGACGCACAACCTGACAAAAACAGTCCGAGCGTGACCAATATCGCAATTAAAATCATTGCAAATGTCGCAACAAAGCGCCTGTTGCTGTTATTGTCGTTGCTGTTGCTGTTGCTGCTGTCGTAGTTGTCATAGCGGTTATTGTTTACGAGCATCCCATTCTCCCATCGCCCTTGAATCTTTATTCGCCTTGTTCCATGTCGATGCCCTCTACCATGACGACACCAATGACTGGATCTTTCTCCGCGGATACAAAAGTCCACGTGTCATTGTCTTTTGTAAAGACGCCTTTTACAATTTCATGTTCATTAAATACGGAGTAATTGCCATCTTTATCTGTAATTTGATACAAATTGGCACGCTTAAAGCCCCCATCCTTTATGATGTCAGTGAAACCGATACCTTTCACGCCAGCAGCTTCCTTTTCTGGCAGAACTTCTAAAGCGCGATTCAGCGAATAATAGATGACGCCGCCAACCCTTGCGGACACAATGCCGTCGAGATTCATACCCGGTGGTAAATCTGGTGAGCAAAATTGAGGTGTCATCTCACCCGTATATTTGATGTAACCTTTTAGAAAATTATCAATGGTTTCATTTTTCTTTAGACCGTCATAAGCTGACATATAGACTTTGCCATCACTATCCAGACCGCCATATTTTGTAAGCAAATCAATCGTACTGACGATATCGCCACCCTCTTCTTCGCTATAGGTACTGTTCATATCTGGCAAAATGGTATCAAGAAAGACGACTTTATCTGTCGTCAAAGATTCCGTGCCTGTCTCAAATTCAATTTTGTTGACCATGCGCGCCCAGTACATCGCGCGTTCACCAAGGACAACAACGCGCAACGGCGCCATATCTTTGCCAAAGGCATGTTTGCCATCCATATAGGCTAAGACGATTTCGCGCCGTTCAAGAATCTCTCGTGGAATCGCAATCGAATAACCGTCTGTCGCGGTAAACCGTACAGACGAGTAATCCGTGGGAAGTTTATCATACTGCGCAAGAAATGTCTCAAGCGTTGGACCAACCGCTTTCATCTTTACAATATCGCCATTGGATCTCGTTGCTTCTGCTTTTTTTTCCACACGATCCAGCTTTGTCAGATTGGAAACGGTGACTGTAAAGTCCTCGTCCGACACGCCGACAATTGTGATTTTCTGATCCAAATAATGGAGCGAAGATGAATCAGCCTTGCTACAGCCTGAAAATGTCGCAAATGCCGCGATTGTAAATAGCAGGATAAAAAAGATTGCAATGCGATTACTCTTCATTTTCTGTACCATCGGTATCCTCATTTACCATATACATCTTGCCCGTTTTCGGATCCACATATACAGTCCCCATCTTCTCATATTGACCTTCCCCATCGATGCTACCTTGCAAATCTTCCTGTGTGCTTTCAATGCCAGAGACTTCTTGACCTCGCGATACGGGTACAAGTTCCTTATTTTGAATATCAACATTCCAGTAGATGACAAGGCTGAGCATGAGTCCACAAGCGAAGACGAGCATCGCGTCAACGATATTGACAGCGCCCTCCATTGGATTGACATCCTCTTCATCAAAATAGCGTTTTCTACTTCTATAATTGCTTCTGAGCATCAGCGAATCACTCCTTCCAGTATTGTCTCCATTGCCATCATATCACTTTGATACCATCTTTTCCTAATTTTGGAAATAATATACGCTACACCTGCAGCAGCAAGTCCCGCTACCGTAGCATCAAATGCCGTAAGTAGCGAATCGGACAATGTCCGCGTGTCACCTTGACCGAGTGCGATAAGCCCCGGTCCTAGCGGAATCAATGTTGCCATCAAGCCAAACATGGGACCGATGCGCGCAATGATGTCCGTAACTGCGATGCGGCGGTCGAGCCTTGATTCTGTCTCGGATAGAAGCTGCACTGCGAAAAGCTTCTGTTCATCGACTGAGATGATATCGCTTTGAAGGAAGCGCGCAAATGCCCTTTTTTGAGATTTCTGAAATGGATTGGCATTGATGATTTCAAGAATCTGTGTACGCTCTTTGCCAGAAATGTTTTCCAATACTTTCGTGACGTTGGGATTCTTCCCCATGCGCTCTGTAAAAAACTCTATCATAACACTCCCAATCTGGGATACAACAATGACAACCGCCAAAATTAATACGATAATTGCGGGTATCTCAAGTGACGAAGAGATGATATGTATTGCTGATTTAACTGAACTCGTATCCAATCGTTAGCTCCTTCTTTTCTTCATTATATGCCTCATGAGTTCAGGATTGAACGTCATATAGCCCTGAACACCACCGCCAATAAATGCGAGGACAAGCAGCCCCAACACAACCGCGACCATCTTCATATCTGGCGGCGGTAACTTAAATGGCACAGTATCTGGTGAAATTTCATAGGCTGTCCACGGGCTGTCCGTACCCGTGCCGCCCGCATCACCAGCAAGGGCGAGCATTTTCAGCGTGTCTGCGGCAGAGAGCTCTTTACCCGAGATGGTATCACCACCTGCAAGCCCAATTTGAACATACTTTCCGCCACCTGTACCCGAGTCACTACCAGACTTGTCATTGGCAGCACTGCGGTCACTTGCATCTGCATCGCCATCACTGCCACCGTGGTTTTGCTTGTCATCACCACCTCCGTTGCTATCTATACCATTGTCATTTTGCTCCTTTTCGCCAAAGACTTTGCTATCGCGGTCTTTTGGTGCGACAGGTTCGGTGGGTGCCGAAGTCTTGGTCATTGCCGTATAGCCGCTTTTTCTGCCTGTAACCTTAACCGTAATCCGCTTGCCTACATCCATTGTCTTCACCTGATAAGTCTGATTTGTAGCCCGCGCAATTGCCACATCCTCCGCATACCATTGGTATTCATAAGTTGGTGTTGGCGACCATGTGCCAGGATACGCAGTAAGCGTCTCACGAACCTGTGCGACGCCTCGAATGGTTGGTTCCGATGCCTCTGCAAATGTCGCACCAGGCGTGCCATCATTGGTATCTTTACCTTTATCTGGATTGCCAGTATCCGAAGAATTGTCATCGTCTTTTTCTTTATCTTTATCTTGGTCGTGTTCATTACCAGTACCCGGGTTGTTGTTATCCTGATCGCTACCCGCTAAATCGTCCTCATCATTTTTACCAAAATCATCTGGTGGTGAACCGACAAGCATCAAGTCAATTGATTTAATCCATTTGATTGAATCATGCGCAAGTTTTGTATCCGAAGTTGGCATACCAAAGACAAGTCGATAGCAATCTGCTGCATGCAGCTTACTATAGTCAGGCTCTGAGATACTGCGTTCCCAATAGTCTTCCACCGCAAGCATTGCCTCGACTGGAGCCCTTCCCTCTTCTACGCCCACACCAATCCAATTCGTGATCGGATCCCATGTACTCACCAAATTTGGATAAAAATACCTTGGCGTATCAAAGAGTGCCTGTGATGTCATCTCACTCCATGGCTCATGCGCATCGCGTGATCTGAAATCATATCGAGAGACCGAATAGATATCAATTCCTGCATCTGCAATCAAATCTCGAAGATAGACGCCTCTTGTCGCTTGCATGACGGGTGCTGGTAGCGAATCAATCCAGCTATAGGACTGATCATGAACACCAAGCGCATGTAAATCAGCAAGGGAGTATTTCTTCACTTCCACATAATCTGGCGACGAACCAAAATATCCAACACGTATCGTCAATTCTTCGTTTGTCGTAGTTTCTTCTTTCGTTCCACCTGACTCCGCATAAGAATAAAAGTCCCATTCACCAAACATACTCGTAGCCGAAGTGGCTACGAGTATGGATAGAATTAAAATTATAACAGCTTTTTTAATCATATAATTATTTTACTACATTTGTGGTCTTTGCAGAAGTCTTTGAGACAGTTACATAGTTTGTCTTCTTCGCAGTAACCTTGACTGTGATTTTCTTTCCTTTCTCAGCCGCCTTTAATGTATAAGTAGACTTCGTTGCATTCTTGATTGCCTTGCCATTTGCATACCATTGATACGTGAATGTTGGTGTTGGACTCCACTTTGCTGTCTTGGCAGTAAGCTTTTGTCCAACTTTCGCTTTGCCAGAGATTGTAATGCTACCTTTTGTGAAGTCTCCAGCTTTTACCTTTGCAGTCTTTGCAGAAGTCTTTGTTGCAGTGACATAATTTGCTTTCTTGGCAGTTACCTTAACTGTAATCTGCTTGCCAAAATCACCACTTGCGATTGTATAGTTCACTTTTGTTGCATTTTTAATTGCCTGACCATTTGCATACCATTGATAGGTATAAGTTGGCTTTGGACTCCATTTGCTATCAGGTACTGCCTTGAGCTGCTTACCAACTTTTACAGTTCCTGTGATTTTCACATCTCCTTTGACGAAGTCTGCGGTCACCTTTGCAGTCTTTGTAGATGTATGTACAACAGTGTAATAATCCAATATCTTTGCGGTGACTTTCACGGAGATTGCTTTTCCAAGGTCACCTGATTTGATCTGATAGGATGTGCCTGTTGCATTTGCAATTTCTGTACCATTGACAAGCCACTGATATCCTAGAATTTCTGCCTCTGGATTCCATACACCAGCATCCACTTTCAGCGTCTGACCAACTTTAGCAGTACCTGTAATGCTCGGGGATTGTACTTCTATTGTACATGCACCGACTTTGGCAGTTGGACTAGAGACAATCGAAGCATCATGACATTCTTCTTTGGATGCCGTTACTTGAGCCGTGATTGCTTTACTATGATCCGCTACTGTCAGCTTATAGGTGCTGTCCGTTGCACCTGTAATTGGTGCAGCATCTGCATACCATTGATAGGTTACCGCATCTGGTGTCTCGCTCCATTCGCCAGTACTTACTGAAAGCGTGTTATTTACCGTTGCATCGCCTGTAATTGCAGGTTCTGTGATTGCAGAGATGGTTCTTTTTTCAACGGTGATGCCGTCGATTGTTACATTCTTTGTAATATCACCATCGGTATAGCTCACGGTAACGCTTGTATCCGCAGAGCTTAATACTTCTGGAGTGACGCTATAGTCTTCATCTGCAAGGATACTCTTTTCACCATTTAAGTAGGTTGCTTCAATTTCGAGTCCATCTTTATTGAAAGAATCACCGCTCGTGTAAGCTCGTTGATTTGGCTGTGTCTTTACTTCAATTGAGTATAGTTCTTTTGAAACGGCTAAAAGTGCATAACCACTGAGGATTGGATAACCTTGATTGATACCAGATAAATCTGGAACAAAGGCATTGTCCTCGCCATTTAGTAAAGTGACAAATGCAGGATCCGTCATGTCATCGCTTGTAAGAATTGCAGAAGTTGCATCAATGGTACCATTGTTTTTACCCACGAGTGCATCAGTACGACTTACTTCTTCGCCATTTGCTGTCGCTTTTACATTTGTTCCAGCAAGTGTAAAACTATTCATCAGCGTCTTGGATTCAGCCGCCATACCACCCGCTTGATCTCGGCTGATAATCGTTCCAACATTATAGCAGTTTGTAATAACGCCCTCATTTAAGGAAGCAATTCCACCTGCGTGATAATATTTTGAACCACCAAGATTTTTAACTGTACCAAAATTATAACTATTTGTAATCTCAGGTAATGGTAAATTGTTGTAATAATTTGCACCGACAATACCGCCTGCACCACCACGACCTCTACCAACAACTGTCGCGCCATTTGCGCAATTCTCTACATTGCCCCAGTTTCTACCGACAATACCACCACCAAAGCGTGCTACCGTAACATAGCCTGATGTAAGAATTACATTTTTGACAAGTGCAACATGTCCTAAATCGCCAAATAATCCTTTTGAGTTACATGACGCAACATCATCAGCGGCTGAATAATCACCTCTTACATACATATTTGAGATGCTATGGAAATTACCATTGAAAGTACCTTTGAACGGAATGCCTTTTAGGCCATCATTACTTCCAGCCGCACTTGAACTCGTATAATGTCCGATTACAGGCCATACGGCACCACCCCATGTGCCCTCTTCAGCATCATAGATGCCGCCCAAATCAACATCCGCATTTAGATTGACAATCTTATCCGTAAAATCATCCGCAGCAATCGTTTGCTCACCGATCTTGAGCGGCTCACCAGGAATCGCTGTTCCACCATTGTACCATGGGGTTGGTTGATTTGTATCATCATCCCAAATTTGGGTCTCACCATTTACAATCGCTGCAAACCCTGCAAATTGTGCTGCGGAATTGAGTGTAAACTCTGTATCTTCCGTGTTGTACCAAGAAATATCATAGCTTTGACCATCCCACGTACTGACGATTGGTGCTTCATTGCCACCCACAATATCATCCGCATAAACCTGCGGAACTTGTGGCATAAATGATACCACAATCAACAACGCCAATAAAATGGATAGAATTTTGTGCTTTGCGCTTGTGTGCGTCTTCAACATAATTTCCCCCGTTCTCCAACTAAATTATTTAACTTCTCAATATCTTTCAGCGAATTAACATGAGTATATCACAGAATGAAAAGCAAAACAGTCAGATTTCTGACTGTTTTGAAAGAAAGTTTTAGTTATCTATATATTGGTTCTATTTCTTGCTTATTTCACATCATTTCTTCTTCCAGCGAGCGTAAAGTGTGTGTGCTTTTGCCGTCTTCATCTGTACGTTGTTTGTAACCTTTGTGCCGCCCGTTGCTTTATTCGTCGTATACCATCCGCTGAATGTATATCCAGATCGCTTAGGCGTTGCTGGCAATGTGTACCTCGCTGCATAGGCAATCGTCTTCTTAACCGTCTTTGCTTTGCCAATCTTGCCACCATGCGCGTCGTATGTGACGGCATATTTATTGGCAGCCCACTTTGCATAAAGCGTTTTATTGCTCGTAACTTTCGAGCTAAACGAATAAGCTTTCTTTAGCTTTGTATCCGTATACCAGCCCTTAAAAGTATAGCCCGTCTTCTTCGGATTGGTCGGCTTTGATACTTTCGCATTCTTGTTGACAGCTTTCGCCGTTATTGCAGTGCCCCCATTTGAGTTAAACGTCACTTTATACGCCTGATTCGACAATGTAATCATCTTCTGGCCATAGACACCTGTACCGTCTTTGGCAGTGGCTCTGACGGTCACTTTACCGTTGAATTTGGCTGTAAGTACACCCTTTGAATTCACAGTACCTGCTGTGCCGGAAACCACTTTCCATGTGACAGATTTGTTCGTTGCCTTTGCAGGACTAGCGGTTGCTGTGAGCTGAAGCTTACCGCCTTTTGTCTTAATGACCGCCGTATTATTCTTTGAGGTCACGGTTATCTTTGTCACGCGAACGGGCAACGTGACTTTAGAAGATGCGATGCCACTTGCGTTGTATCCCGCCTTTGCCGCAAGACGGATATATCCTGTAATCACTTTCCCTTGTGCAACATTTTTCTTCACATTGGCAGTACTTGCCGCACTAAATGTCTTTCCATCGAAGCTATATTCTGCGCCTGCAACCTTTGGAATTGTGACGGTATAGGTCTTTTTGTCCGCGTTTAATTTATAGGTCAATTTCGGTGCTGCAGGTGTCTTCTGATTCAGATTTGCCTTTGGTGCAATCTGAATCGATAGACTCTTTCCTGACACATTGTTGCGATTCAGTGCGATATCATCGGTGAGCAGCGCATTTGTCGCTGTGAGGTTTCCTGTGCCTACTGCGTCAAGCGTCACATCAAATGTTCCAAGGGCAGATACCGATGTCGTAAGCTCCCCATCACTCGTAGGTTCAAGCTTTGCAAATGTCAAAATTGTCTTTTTGTCAGATGTAGTCGTGCCACTTTCCCATCCATTTGCTGTCTGAATGTTCTTTACTGTCATGCCAGCATCTATCGCAATTCGGTACTCACCGCCATAAAACGTAAAATCTCCACCCTGTGATTTCAGCGAGGCGGTCACCTTGATTGTATCGCCGACCGTTCCCGAAGCCTTGCTCGGAGCAAGGCTGTACTCGAAGAAACCATTTGGATTGTCGCCAGCAGCCTTGATTTCGACAGTCATTTCCTGTCTTGCTGGAAGATAATCATTCGTATTGAAACCGATGATATATGTACCAGAACCATCGATGACCGTATTTATATCGCCATAATAATCAGGTGAAATCGTAAGCGTTCCAGGCTTTCCATCGGCTCCCGCTGTCATTAAATAGCGATTTGTAGGGATTGTGACTTTGGATGTCGTATCAGTACCGTCTTTTCTGATATCGATTGACCGTATCCCAGTCATTAAATAATCTTTGTCGGGCACACTGATGTCAATGCGGTTACCATAATATGCGCTCGTGCTAGAGATCGTCGGCGCAGCTTTGCGCATTGTAAAGTTCAGTGTCTTTTGAGAATATCCATCCGCATCAATCTTTACAACATAGGAACCCACTTTTGTAAACGAAGAAGTGTCAATGGCAAATGTCCTCGCAGTATTGTCCACACGAAAACCAGCGCCACTTACAAGTGGTGTAGCAGCGTCACTTCCAACCTTAATCGAGGCAGCCGTGATATTGGAAGTCCAGTCTATCCATGCTTCATTTGTAACAGCGGGTGGTGAAGTCAGTTCATACACAACATCTTCGCCAATGGCATGATACGCCTCATTCGTCTTTCTCTTCAAATCTGGAGACTGTTTGGGATAGCTTATTGTCTGTATGCCATTATCCGTATAGCCTTCTTTGACCGCTGTCATGTAAATCTTGATTGGCGTCGTCTTCAGATCGGCACCAGACTTCAAATCAATCGCGATGGATTCCCCTGTATACGCATGCACAGGTGCCGTACCAAATTCAATCGCACCACCCGTTGCAGAACTAGAAATCGCATTGTTTTTTCCAATCGAATAGTAGATGGATGCGCCTGACGTTGCGACGTCAAAGTCTACAATTAGTCTATTTTCATTTTCTGGGTCTACACGAATGTCAGCAGTCGGCGATTCCACTTCACCAAGGGATGGAATGGTAGGCGCGTCCGCCATGTTCAAGCGGATATTGTAAATCCACTTAAAATAGTGATGCATCGTGTGATTTGCAGAGAAAAGGACGTCCGGTGTCTGAGGCACGCATAAAGTAAGTCTATATGCATCGCTAAGTTCCCCCGGCAGTCCGCTGGCAATGATTTCCGCTCGCGTCTTACCGTATTCTTCCGCTAGATTGTCGATTCTGTCTGTAACAGAATCGACAGCAAAAATCGCATCCATTTCTATCGCGCTTTCGGATACAGCGGCTTTCTTATCATAGGTGGGATCCGCATCTTTGTAGCTGCTCATATAGAGTGGCAAAGGCATCGCAGGCGTACTCTCTGGTGAATACCCGTCTCCAGTGACAGTCCAAGCAGAAGTCCAGCCTGTAGTAGCATCAAAAATGTCAGGATAATAATAGCCCTGCTGACCGTAGAGTTCATCGTACGTCCACGATTTATTATAGGTTCCATTCGAATCTGTTGCCATCAGTTCAATCGCGTCATTGCCACCAAACGTAATCGCTGCAGGGCTGATTACGCTCGTGGTGTTTTTTACAGTTTCGAGCAATTCTTGTGCTGTGAAACCTTTTGCCTCCGTGTATGCGATGGCTGGTAGATTGTCTATTGCAGAGAAATAGTAATTGTCATCTGGATCAGGTGTTGCATCATTGCCATGCTGCATCGTCTTCAGCGCATCTAATGGAAGTGTCTTTAATAGAATATCTTTATCCTCATCATTTTTCACATAGACAAAGAGATTCTTCGCTTGTGGTGATTCAGCTGTCTTCGCCCATGTATCAAGCTGCCGCCATGGTGTAATAGGAACCAGAACCAAAGAGAGAATCAGCAAGATAGCGATTGTAATTCGGAATTTATGGTTTTCATTGATATTGTATTTCGTCATTTTGTGCGTTCCCCTTTATCGTCCATTTACAATCCGAAGTACATACTGTGCATCTCGAATATCAACGACATTGTCGCCATTTGCATCTAGTGACTTGTCATAGCTGCCACCTGCGAGCACGGCAATCTTGATTCGATTCACATCCTCCATCGTCGTCACACCATCGTCATCGACATCGCCTGGAACGACAATCGTTTCGTTGGTTTTGGACCATGTATCTAGCTGTTTTCCATCTCTATCATAGGTCTTCAGCGAAAGTGTATCCCCAGAGACATCTAAAATCTGGTATGTACTCTGATTATAGATAATCTTCGCGACATACGTATCGTCAGCGGTATTATAGTATTTTAACCCTGCGTTGCCCATGACATAAGTGATCCCCTTTTCATCATCTTGATTGCCATCTGCAATAGAATACGTCCGTGAATAGACATGCTGATGTCCGACAAGACCAAGATCTACGCCCTGTGCGATAAAAATCGGCTCCCATTGCATCTTTGCTCGATCCGATACGGCATCATTTTCCATCGCATATATGGGGTGATGCATCGTAATAATCTTAAACTTTGCTTTGGTCGATGCAAGATCATCTTCAATCCATTGATTGATTCGGTTCAGGGTTGTTTCGTCTTTCACGTTACCTTTTGTGTCGTAGATGCCCTGCTCATCTGACAACGCCCAACTGTTCAACGCTGTGATATGTACATTGCCATAATCGAAAGAATAGAATTCTTCTTCGAAGCCTTCGGGACCATTTTTAGGCAGGTTGAAAATATCCAGATAATAGTCTGCTTTGCCATTTGCAAAATTGCTTTCGTGATTACCAATATTGGGCATTAATGGAATCTTTGAAAATGCCGTCTGCGCATAGGATAGGAAATACTTCCAGTCCGTAAGGTCGGATCCACTCTGAACCATGTCACCAATCGTCAATCCGAATTTGATATCTGGGTTGGCAGTATAGGCATCGCCGAGTAGCTTGCCCCATTGTGGATATTCTACTTCTGCAGTGCCTGTACTTCGCTGGATATCGCCCATGAAGAGAAATTTGAAGTCCTTTTTATCACTCTGTGCGGTTGTAAAATGAGAGATTTCACTCCAATTGTTTGGCGTGCCTACGCGATAGTAATAGGTGGTATTTGGCTCTAGTCCTGTCATTTGCGCATTGTAATAGGTCTTATCGGTACTGCCTAGTTTCTTTGCAGTTCCAATCACAGACGTACCCTTACTCAGTGAATCCGCATTGCTGTAAGCACTACTTACGATATATTGAACAACTTGAGAACCACCACTGCTGTCAGCCCAACTTACGGACTGCGTCGTCTGCGGATTGTCCGCCCAATTTAACGTGACTTCAGATGGAATCGTTTCGTTGACCATGCTCGTCAAGAGGCTTATTTCAAGGCTTGTCTCATCTTTCAGATGGAAAGACTTATTCTCAGCATGATATCCAGGTGCGGTTGCTTGATACGTATATGACGCACCCCAGATGAGCGGATAGGTATGAAGGATACCGCTATTTGAGATGACTGTTACGGCAGTTTTAGTAACGCCGCTGGCATCTTTCAATAGAATCTGTGTGTTGCTTGGTTTTGCAGAAATCGTAAGACTCTTTTGCAGCCAATACAGGGCAGGATAGCCACCACCTGTCGTGATGAACTTGCCAGGAGATAGTTCGCCTAGTTCCGCATTGTATGCACCCAAATCCGTATTGACGAATGAAATATTCTTCATGGCGCTTTCTGTACATGCTGTAACATTTGGATATGCACCCGCCGCTGTATCTGCTGCATTGCCTGAATCGAGGTAGAATACATTGTCAAATACAGGACTACCAGATACCGCATGGATCACGGGATTCTCTGATATGTCATAGCAATTCGAGATACGATTTCTTCCAGTCCAGACAAGCCCCGCAGCAGATCCTGCCTTATCACTATGAACAGCGCCTTGATTGAAGGAATTGCTCAAGATGCCGCTCTGCGTTCCAATCAGACCTGCGGCAATCGCATGTCCATAGACATCACCAAAGTTTGCCGACAGTGATACATTGGGGTCATCGCCACCAGACTTGTAATTCCCTGTGAGACCATATGCGGACGTACCTGTCAGATTGCCCACATTAATTGTGCGCGTGATTGTTGCAAACCCAGCAATGCCATATGCAGTAGAGCCGTTCAGATTGCCATAATTCACACAATCCGATACGCTATGTATCTTTTTACCACTTACTGCGTTGTTTAAAATACCTGCAACGGATTTTGAGGATCGAATATCTGCATCATTTACACAATTGACATACATACCGCCATAGCCGCCGATACCGCCAACATCCATAGATACGGACTTGTTTGCATTTTTATTTATAGAATCATTTTTACAATTCGCGATAAGCGTACGATCGCTGGCATAGCCTATGATTCCGCCACCAAAACCCCTATTTATGATTGCATCCTCATTGGCATCCATAAATCCATGATTGATACAATCGCTTATGGAACTATCTTCGTAGCCACGACCAACAATACCGCCAACATAATAACCTTTTAGTAAGCCGACATTTTCACAATTGCGAATCGTCGTATCCGTACTGCGTCCAACAATACCGCCCATTTCCACATTGCCATCACCCTCTAACATCATGTTTGCCTTGCAGTTTTCAATGGTGCTGTCTATCGCACGTCCAGCGATGCCGCCCATCGCAGTTGGCATCTCATGATAACCGATGCCACTTACCGTCAGATTCTTCACGGTAGCATCTTCAAGATTACCAAAGAGTCCATATAATCCCATATTCCAAGGAGAATCCCCAAGATTCATACCGCTAATCGTATGTCCACTGCCATCAAAGAGTCCACTGAATGTATCATAAAAATCCAAGTCGACATTGGTTGCGACATTTCCAGCCTGCCTGCCCATGTCAGATCCGATACCACGCCAAACCTGTCGATTGAGATGAATATCCGAGACAAGTGTGACTGTCTTGCCTGCAAAAGTCACTCTCTTACTCAAATCCGTGTCCCCGTCCGTGGTGCTATTGACAATCGCAGCAAGACCTGCAAGCTCTGCCGCGGTATGGATGGTATAAACATCGTCGTCCTCATGTCCAACATACCAATCCATATCGATCGTCTTGCCATCCCACACATCCGCATCTTCAGATACATCTTCATAGAACCCCTCATCCAGTATATTTGTCGCATTGATGACGCCTTTATCTGTGTAGCCCTCTTTCACAGCACGGACTTTGATTGCCGCACGTGCATTTGTACCGATCTTCTTTACCTTAATTGCCTGTCCGTTATATGTCGCAGTCGGGATGTAACTGCTTGTTGAACTATCGTTGTACAATATCGTTGCACCTGGCGTATTACATGCAAATGTAAAATAACTATAGCCGCTTTCATATGCGTCTGTGCTATCTTCATCGCCATCGATCACCGTCCATGTCGGTTTTGCCACTTCGCCAAGTGAGGTCAATCCAGTATCGTCACCTAAATCAAACCGGATATACGATATCCCATATCGGCTGTTCATCGCAGTCTTCGTCTCCGCCGCAAACTCCTGTCCCGTTAGTGGAAGCATGAGACGCATCGCTTTAGAGGTATCGAGCAAGCCCATGCTATCAAAATATCCTTCCATGTTGTAATCAGACTTGCCTTCTTGTTGACTATTACTATATCTTTGGGAAAATGCCGTAATCGACAGAATGACTTCTTCTGGAACAGCACTATCTTCCACTATGTTTTTATTGACATAGCTAGAACCAGGGCTTGCCGATTGTGCATTTGGATTCCATTCCTCATACATCTTCGGATAATTGTATCTTGGCACACCGTATAACTTGTCATACGTATACGCATCCGTTGCATCAAAGCCTGTGCCATCAAGCTCCCAAAACGAGACGGACTTTTCCCCATTATTTTCTCCATCAAAAGTCAAATTGTTTGTGGCAATGTCAGTTAGACTTGATTTTGATACAGCATAATCAAGTAGCTGGGGCAACGTGAAGCCCTGTGCTTCTTGATGTACCGTCGTGGGATAGGTATCTAAAATGGAATAATTATGAACTTTTCCGATTTCCGAGATGTGCTGATTCAGATAGCCAAGCATCTCCTCAACATTCAATTGCGAGAGGAGTACATCATTGTCTTCGCTATCTTTCGCATAGATGAGTACATTTTTGACAGTATCGCCCTCCGCAAGACTTCCCTTGGCATAGACATCTGAACCGCCAAAAGGACGGGGAATAAAACTGGCAATCATCACAAAAATGAATAGTATTGATATTTTCTTATATAGTTTGCTCATAGCAACCAGCGACCTCATGCTTCTAAATTTCATCTGAATTTCATTTAAAATGAATGGATGTAGATATGGTTACTATATCACAAATTCAAAAATACAACAGTCAGAATCCTGACTGTTGTAAAAAAAGTTGCACATATTTGTACATTGCTGATATTTCTTGCTTATTTATTTCTTGCTTATTTAATCGTATAGACTTTTTTATGATAATCGATGATGCCGTCTTCCCGCAGTTTTACAAGCTCGATATTCAATGTTGGGCGTGTTACACAGAGATATTCGGCAAATTTGGGTTGAGTCATATCAAGTGTAAAGGTGTTGGAGCCTTTCTTTTCAGCCATCTCGTTGAGAAATCTTAGGATTTTCTCCCTTACGGTGCGTTGACCACGCACTTCCGCTTTGACATCGGTGCGAATGGCGTCATTTGCAATAGATGCAAAGATATTATCTAGAAGTGTGTTGTGGATTGTCATCGGAATTTTTGAGAAATCAACCTCTTTCAGTGTCTTCCAATCAAACCATAAAATGACACTATCCTGCTCGGCAGTATACATATATGGCAAAATCTGCGTGCGTGAAGAAGCGATGATGATGCCGAAAACATCATTTGGACCATAGTGACTATTTTGAATAATCCTTCCATCAACATATAATTTCGATGCTACAATCGATCCCTCAAGAACGATGCCGATTTTATACAGTTTACTACCTTGCGCAGCAATCATTTTCTCACGTTCGTAGCGCTCAATACAATAGGGCAAACGCTCCAAGATGATACGCACGTTGCGTTCTGTGAGGTTTTCGAAGAGTTCCGAATGCAGGAGTTTTTTGATATCGATTGTTGTTTCTTCTAGTTTTGGCATTTGCGTATCCTCTCTATGAATGGAATCACGATGTCACGATATGATATCATAAATAACAGATATAATCGAATCCCGATTCTCCTCTGTCACGGTAACAACCGTTACGTCTTTGTGATTTCTAATTCGATCTAAAAAATTCGTGTGTTTGGGCTTGATTACACCGATAACGGTGGCACTATGATCCAAAATTTTTAGAACCTCTGATTGAAAAGCATAGGCTTCAGATTCCATAAAACCAAGTTCGTCCATCACGATTATGGTGTTCTCTTGAGCCTGTGACATCTTTAGAATTTCCACGCCTAGCGTATCGAAAATCTCTGGATAGGCTGTGAAGGATTGATTTTTCTTGTCGCGTATCGCTACTGGCTTTAGGTGTGGTGGTGCGGGATTGGGGAGGGTCGATTTGCATTGGAGGCTCGATGCATCCATCAAATCCGCACGCTGATACTTGCCATAAGGGATGATGAATATTTTATCTTCACTATTATCGGCAGATACCGCTCCAGGCAGCGTCTGAAAACCAACTAGCGTTAAATCCAATTGTGTGCACATATCATGAACGATTTGATTGATAATCGTTGACTTTCCAACACCGCGTTCGCCTGTCAGAAAGATTTTTTGAGATTTTATGTTGCCATTGCCATTCTTTTTCATAGGTTCCTAATCTCCTTGCAAAGTTCATTCTGACGCCGACCCGCGAATGATGAAAATCGAGATATCTTTCATACGTGAATAAAAATAAGGATATTGTTTGTCGTCTATCTTTTCAAGTTCTTCAAGTTGTACCTGAATCTTTTGTGCTCGTTCCTCATGCGTAAAATGTTGAAGATAGCCTTCAAAAAAATGAATTGCTTCCTCTTTTGACCGAAGCGGCTGACCAAACTCCAGTCTTGTATCAACAAAGTCATAATCCAAATCCATTGCTGACAAAAACTGATGCATCTGCGTTGCAGAAGTATGCTTTACTTTACGGCTAATTTTGCTCGGTTTTGTTGTCGCACCAGCACTATGCATGACGACAATCGTCTGTCTTCGTGCGGCATGAATAATCTCTAACAATTCGTCATGCGTTGCCCCAAAATAGCACAGCAATGCCACGTCACAGTCAATTGTAGACATTTGCGAGAAATCTCTTGTGTATGCTGTAATATTGTGCATGTCAGACTTCTTTATTTCTTCCTTAAAATAGTCAATCGCCCTGTCGTCGATGTCAAATGCTGTAATGGATTTGACCCATGGCGACAACGCAATGTCGATACATCCAGTACCACAGCCGATGTCAAGGATACGATCCGATTCATTCAGAAAGGGGTGAATCCGCGCCGCCAAGTTTTTATGAAATTCCGTGTATTTAGACGCCCGTATGTATTGCTCTATTTTTTCGTCTGTCCATTCAAACCTCATCGAGTCACTCCATCTTTAAATTTGTATAAAACTGATTCGTACTCCATCATACGCCTCTTCGCAGCATAACATGCAGATGTGCCATGTTTTAATGTATCATAAAATGCAGACCGATAAATACCACTGGATACAGTATCGTCAAAATGACGTCATACCTGTGCATCGTCAGTCGCCTCATATTGGTGCGACTTGGCTTGGCGCGAAATCCCCTCGTCTCCATCGAGATGGACATCTCGTCCGCTCGCCTGAGTGCACTGACAAGAATCGGCAAACAGATGCTTATATATGCTTTCAATTTTTCGATCAGGCTAATTTTCTTAAAATCTTTGCCACGCAGCTGCATACAACAATAGATATTGATTGTTTCTTCCCTGAGAATCGGCAAGAAATGCAGTCCGACAATGACCATAAATGCAATCTCGTACGGAACCTTCATCTGCACGAGCGCAAGGAGATAGTCACGCGCATCACCCTCAAGCAAGATAAGCGCAGAAAGTACGATGATAAGTAGTCTAAGTGAGAGAACTGCGGCTAATTGAAGCGGCTGTACATATAAGTTGAATTTGCCGATTTTAAGAAGCGGTTTTACTACATCGATACCGATTTCAGGACGCATCACATCACCAATTCCAGAGAAAAATATCTGAATGATGAACAAAAAGACAATGAGCGCAAAGAGCGACTTTGCGCGCCTTATCACATTGGACACGCTCATACCGCCAATTGTCATTGATATCATCAACACGCAGAGAATGCTTACAATCGCTACGAGGTTATTTGTAAGCATGGCGGCGGTGGATGCCGATGCCATGAGCATGAGTTTTGGGCGCGGATCGAGTCTCGCCAGCCGTGTCACTGCAAGCATTTCATTTGGCGCACTCATAAGCACACTTCCTCATCCGCATAGGTGGATACAAAACGCGCATCATGACTAATCAGGAGGATGCCCATGCCTTCGTCATCTTTAAGTCTTCGTAACAGCTTGCCAAGTTCCGCGCGCCGGCTGATATCGAGCGAGGATGTCGGCTCGTCTAATATAAGATATTTGGGCTTCATTGCGACAATTGCCGCAATAATCAGACGCTGTTTCTCTCCCGTACTCAGCTCAAACGGGAATTGATCTTCATAATCGCGAAGTCCAAAATACGCCAAGTAATATTGTTTTCTTCGATTGATTTCAGCATCGTCAATTCCGATATTCTTTAGCCCAAATTCCATCTCGTCTGCCACAGAAGTACAAAAAAGCTGACGGCTCGGATTTTGCATGACAAGCCCAATTTGCCTTCCTATTTGCGACAGGCTCATACTCGATATGTCCGTACCATCCATTGTCACCTTGCCAAATTGCGGCTGTAAGATGCCGACAAGTAATTTTGAAAGCGTCGTCTTACCGCAGCCATTTGCCCCCGTGATTGCTGTGATTCGGGCAGGTTCAAAGCTTTCAGAGAAATTGCTAATGATTGGCGTCACAGCAGGTGGCTGGCGATTCTTGGCACTATGATTCATGATATTATGATGAGTCTTATTTTGACGCATCCCGTTACGATATGAAAAGCTCAGGTTTTGTGCAATTAATGCCATAAGTTATACTCCAGTTTTATGTAATGATCAATCCGCAAGCTTCGGAATACATCATTTGCATCCATTATATCCATAGCTCATATTCCAATAGCTGCTTTGGAATATCCGCGGGGCTCGCATCGCAGACAATCGCTCCGTCTTTCATAAGCACCCACCGATCTGCAAAGTCCAACCGATCAAAATCATGCTCAACGATGACGATTGTCTTGCCGAGTGCTTTCAGTATCTTCACCTGTTCCACAAATGCGGACTTGCCAGCAGCATCCAAATTGCTGACTGGTTCATCAAATACTAAGATATCAGGCTGCATTGCAAGCACTCCGCCAATTGCAAGTCGCTGCTTTTCTCCTCCTGATAGATGTGCTGGATTTCTCGTTGCATGATCATCTAGCGACATTTGCATAAGAATTTCATTGACACGCACTCTAATTTCTTCTGGTTCCACCATTAGATTTTCTGGACCAAATGCGAGATCGTCTTCCACCGTGCTCATCACAATCTGCGCATCGGTCTCTTGCATGACGAACCCGATAATCTGGGACAGCGTACTGATTTTGAGATCATCATTTTGGGCAATCTCTGTATCGGCAAGGTAGACGTCACCAGCAAGCGTGCCTTTCATCAGTTTCGGAATCACACCCATCATACATCGACACAGCGTCGTCTTGCCACAACCCGATGGCCCAATCAATACCGTAATCGAGCCTACATCAATTTCAAGATTAATATCTGTGAGCGACGGCCGCGTGGATTCATCGTAGGAAAAGGTCAGGCGGTTGATTTTTATAATTTTGGTTGATTCTGTGCTATTCATTCTATTATCATATCCTAATTCAGTACATCTGCAAACCACTTTTACACAAAAATAAAGCATGAGAACAACCCCATGCTTTATTTTCATCATTTTTCATCATTACTCGTCATATTTCACAATACGAAGAATCGATTTAGTACTTTTCGCCAAATCTCTTCTCGTACTCGTCAATCAGTGGCTGCTTACAATCAGGGTGTGCAATATTAATCAAATTCTTTGCTCTCTGACGTAGGCTCTTACCTTTGAGTGGTGCGATACCATACTCTGTGACAACATAATGTACATCATTACGCGTTGTTGTAACAGCAGCGCCTGGCTGTAAGAATGGCACAATCTTAGAGATAATCGTACCATCTCTTTTTATCGTTACGGATGGCATTGCAATGATGGACTTGCCCCCTTCTGCCATGGATGCGCCTCTTACAAAGTCAACCTGTCCTCCTGGACCTGAGAACTGCTTGAGACCCATCGCTTCTGATGCAACCTGACCCATCATATCTACTTCGATTGCAGAGTTGATGCAGACCATCTTGTACTGTTGCATGACGACTGCTGGGTGGTTGATGTAGTTTGATGGACGCATAATCAACGCTGGATTGTCGTCAGCCCAATCATACAATGCTCTTGTACCCATGAGGAATGTCACGCTCAAACGATCCTTATCTACAGATTTCATAGAATTGTCGATGACGCCGGCTTTCACAAGCTCAAGTGTACCATCTGCAATCATCTCTGAGTGGATACCGAGGTGTTTTTTGTCCTTTAGGAACAAGCATACAGCATCTGGAATTGCGCCGATACCAAGCTGGAGTGTAGATCCATCTTCAACGAGGCTTGCACAATGCTCACCGATGAGCTTCGCCGTCTCATCGATTTTAGGTGGCTGAATCTCATAAAGATCGTCTTCTGCTTCTACGAAATACTCAAAATTTGTTACAGGAACCTGCGTCTCGCCCCAAGTTCTTGGCATATTCGGATTGACCTGTGCAATGGTAATTTTTGCGGAAATGTTTGCCTGTACCGTATAGTCACAAGATACACCAAAGCTCACATAACCAGCCTCATCTGGAGGAGATACCTGCACGATTAAGACATCACAATTGAGGTCGCCTTCTCGAAGCATCTTTGGCGCTTCATGAAGATATACAGGTGAATAATCGGCTCTACCATCTGCAAGCGCAGCACGATTATTGGCACCTGAGAACATTGGATTCTCGATGAAATGTCCTTCCATACCCTCAAGTGTATAGTCGACAGGACCAAGTCTTACCATGTGATGTACTCTTACATTTTCGTATTGCTCATAGTTGTCAATCATCGCTTTTGTAAGGGTTGGTGGTTCGCCAACTGCGTGTGCGAGCCATAGATCGCTGTTGTTTGGAATGTGCTTTACGGCTTCTTCAGCTGTCGTCAGCCGCTCGTTATAGTACTCTCTCCAATCTTGCATGTTCGTTCTCTCCTTAATATTCCTACCACAATATACAATCCAACCTAACTTTGTTAAAAGTTTAACAAAGTTATTATATTAATTATATCATATGTAATTTGAATTGCCAATAACAATATCCAATACTCATTATTGTATTATTTTATATTTTGCTCTAGATCTTTTGCGCTATCTTCACCCCACGCATAAAACAGTTCACCATGGACATCGTAAGGTTTGACATTTGCGCACCGATTGGTGCAACCGCACATGACAATCATGTCATCGTAAGTCTTGCCCTCCTGTGCCCATTCGAAATGCAGGTCATCCTCGCTACGGTCTTGCATCGCTTTCGATATGCGTTCGGATGCACCTCTTCGGTCATAAGCGGCTCTGCACCCGCCACAAAATTTGATACCGATATTTTTCAAATCTAAATGAACCTCGCTCCTTTGTGTACCATTTGTGTAAAATAGGAAACGGGACCCTTGCGACAATTTGCCACTGGATCCCGTCGCCTTTTATTGATTATGAATTATTCTACAATGCCTGCAACTTTTTTAGCAAATGCTTTCTTGCCTTCGATATTGCCTTGACGTTGAATCATGATTCTCTGAGCCTGTGGTGAACCAGCACCATGCATGGACTCTGTTCTGTATCCAACAGCAGCTGCACCGAGGCAGATGTTCTCGAGGAATCTCATGACGCGCATTCTGTTCTCTACGCTTACGCCAGGAGCACCAACGAAGAACTTGTTGCACCATTCGCCGATTGTCTTGCCTGACTCCGTTGGAATCTTTAGGTCACTTCTGAAATCAGCCTGTGATGGCATTGTAACCATGAGACCACCTGCGATGTCCTCTGCGAGTCTTACGATCTCGTAAGGGAATCTTGTGACATTCTGCTTGCAGACATTGGCAAGAAGTAAATCAATCTGATAGTTGCCAGCTTCTGTCGCATAACCTTCAGCAGAACATGCGATACCGCAGCAGTACAATGTCTCGTTAAGGTGTGTCATCTCGATGAGCTTGTCTTTGATGTGGCTTGCTTTCTGAGCGCCATTGTACTCAGCAGCAAGTGCAGCAGCACCGATTACAACATCGCCAACGCCAACTTTACATCCACCATAAGACTGTCTGTGATATCCAGCAAAACGCTCTACGAGCATGCCAGCAAATTCAGACTCGCCCTTTAGATATACATTTTCATTTGGGATGAATACGTTGTCAAATACAACGAGTGCTTCCTGTCCGCCGTATTTCTTGTTGCCAAGATCTACATCAGCGTCCTTCTCAAGCTTTCTTGTGTCGCATGACTGACGTCCGTAAATCATGAATAGACCTTCTGCGTCAGATGGGCAAGAAAATGCAACTGCATATTTGCTGTCAGCTTCTGCCATCGCCTGTGTTGGCATCACGAGATGAGAATGGGAGTTGATTGAACCAGTCTGGTGTACTTTAGCACCACTGACGATGATTCCATCTTCTCTCTCTTCAACGATACGTACGAAGAGATCTGGATCTTCTTGACCGCTTGGTGATGCGCCTCTGTTGCCCTTCGGATCTGTCATTGCGCCATCAACTGTAAGATCGTTGTCCTGTACATCAATCAAGAATTTCTTGAATCTTTCATGATAGTCTGTACCATATTTCTTATCAATTTCATAGGTCGTTGAAAATGTCGCATTGAACGCATCCATACCAACACATCTCTGGAAGCAAGAAGCTGTAATCTGGCCAAGCGCTCTCTGCATCTTTACTTTATTCTTTAAATCTTCTGTGCTCTGGTGGAGATTTGTGAATCGGTTGATCTTGTTGCCTGTGAGATTTGATGTAACAACAGCAAGATCTGAATACTCTGGATTGTCAGCGAAATCATAAGTTGCTGCGACGCAGTTGATGGATGGTCTGATGATTGGATGATCTACCCAATTCTCAACTTTCTCACCAAACATGTAAACCTGTGTCTTCAGTGATCTTAGACTTTCGATGTACTGTTCCCCTGTCATAAGTGCCATTTTAATACCTACCCTTCTTGATAAATTATAACTTATTTTATACGCGACTCTGCGCATAAAATTACTGCACATAAATAATGTATTGCGATTGATATGCTCTTTTTAACATATCCTCATCCTGAATCAATCTAATAACTTGCTTTTTCTTGTTTTACTTCTTTAAAATCTTCAATGCCATATCAATCATATCCTGTGGAACGGTCGTATCAAGCTCCACATCTTTGACAATCGGCCATGCATCAAAAATCTCTTTTTTAACAACATCTTCAAGTGTAAATGCCGCTGATTGGCAGCCTGCACACTCTCCTGTGAGTCTGATATAGACAATATTGTCTTCAAATCCTGAGACCTCTGCACCCCCGAGATGTGCTGCAAGGAGCGGGTTCACACGTGTCACGACGGTCTCTTGAAGCTCTTCAATTGTTGGTATTGCTTGTTCTTCCAACGCTAACCCCTAACTTATTCCAATGATACCATGATATCGTATCCTAATATTCTATAATAAATCCCATAAAAAAAATCACGAAACGGATACGCATCTATATCAATCTGAATTCATGTTTCTTCGCGATATGCATAAAGTCTACTACAAATACCCCCGTGGGTGCAAGGATTTTATAAAGAAATAGCAAGATAATAAACCCTATTATTTCAACATTTAGAGTAATTGCTATAATAGAAACAACAGATGATTGAATTTGATGATTGCTGACTTATTTTGAAAGAGCGTCACCGTTCCGATTCACATTATTGAATCAATTTCCTGTGAATCAGAACGACGACGCCTCAAATGTATGTTAAAAATTTTATAGAACTAAATTACTTATTTGTGCTTACGCGTATTCGTACGCACACGTGCGCGTCTATGCCGCGCCACTACGATAATCAATAGTGCAAGAATGGCAACAATACTGATGTATACATAACGAGCAAGATCCATGTTGTCACCTGTCTCTGGCAAGATCGTATCTCGCGTGATGTCATGAATGCCGTCTTTGCGAGCGGGAAGACAATCAGCTTGTCCAGTACCACTGTTGCCACTTGTACCATTGTCAGTACCCGCACCAGCATTGCCACCGTCACCACCAACTCCAGAACCTGTGCCATTGCCAGTTCCAGAACCGCCACCTGAGTTGCCACCATTTCCACCGTTGTTGCCATTTCCGCCATTGTTGCCATTTCCACCGTTGTTATCATTTCCGCCATTGTTATCATTTCCACCGTTGTTGCCATTGCCACCGTTGTTGCCATTGCCACCAGAACCGCCGTTGCTGCCGCCATTTCCAGTTCCAAAACCATCATCCGGCGCTTCCGTAAACACCGCTTTCACGTTCACAGCGCCTTTCGGCATCGCAAGCGCAAGTGCAGGACTGGTCGCTGGTGCTGGAGACTGCGCGCCCTCAACAATCCAGCCATCGAACTGCCAGCCAGCCGCAGCTTCTGCAGATAACGCAGCTACTTCTTTCTCAATCAGAAGTGTATCTTCAGGAATGCCATTCACAACACCCTCACCTTCCGTTGTAACGGTAAGCAAATAGGCTGGAACGCTGAAACCATAGGCTGAGAATTTTTTAGTATTCATAACCATCCAGTCTGCATCGTCAGAGTCGTGGAATCCTTCTTGCGCGATGCTGTCTCCATGTGCGAAACCTAATCCATCTTCAAATTCTAATTGATGCAACTCTTTGCCCATACCGGCAGGTGCATGCACACGGTAGACATGTGATGTTGTCCTACCATAAAGTGAATCTGGCTCAGGTATTGCAATCGTCAGGTAATTGGATGGGAGCTCAGGAATCCATTCCTCACTTAGAATCTTTCCATCCTCTGCAAAGGTCGTCTTTTTCAATGACAACTCAAGATAATGGAGGGTGCGTTCACTATTTTCACGTGACCTCGTTGCAATTTGTATTTTATCGTCATCTGCGGACTCATCTGCAACCAGTTTAAATTCGACAACACCACCCTCTTCTATCAAAACTTGATCTGCAACCGTATAGAGCGCGGTATCGAACAGATCAGGCAATCCATCGACGGAGATCATTGGTGCGCCCTCTGCGATTTCAACAACACTCTGTTTGCGCCCAAGCTCGATATCAACAGATTCGCTTGGAACTGTGTCATGTACCTCTAAACCTCGCGTGATGACGTAATTATCATGTTTTGCGCTGGAGTCATCTTCGTCGCGCTTGATTGGCTTAATCTCTGATACAACATTGAAGAATCCATCTGGAACATTTTGGAATGCAAATGTCACAATTGCACCTGGCTCAAGTCCTTTTAGCTCAATCAGGTCATTGACACCACGATATGCATCCTCAAAATACGCATCAGTCAAGCGTTTGTCACCCTGCTGCAAGGTGATATCCACATCAACAGCAACCCCTGAATTATTCGTCACAGATCCTACAATGGTGCCATTACCAACTGGATTATCTGATTCATTTGCATCTGGTGCATTGTGTACAAAGACGCTTGATGGACCAGCACCTACTCGATTGTATGCCCATACTTGGATTCCATAAGCGACCGTATCTGCTGGCAATACCTGCGTATAGGTAAGAATCATGCCAAAGGAGATTTCGTCACTCCAGTCTGTCCATTTCTCGCCATCATAATAGGTAATTCTTCCACTATATCCAAGAATCGGTGCACCGCCATCATAGCTCGGCGTCGCCCATGTAAACTGCACGGGGTCGCTATCTGATTCAGATTGTCCAATCAACGCACGTGGCGCATCAGGTCTCTCCACAATTGCTTCAAAATAAACTTTCAACCTTAGACTTCCATCCCCTGCAATCGTACCAGAAATGACGTTGCTCAGACCAGGATTATTGATATCAGTCCAGCTATCACCCGTATATGCCCAGCCTCTATAATTAGAGGAATCTGGGACTTTATCCACTTTCGATACGGTTGCAATTTCGGCAGTTGTTCCCACATAATTTCTCGTTGATGTTGGCGCCACAGGATATGTGCCATCCGCACGATTCTGATAGTAGAATTCAACCGTGTAAGGCGTATCCGTATTTGCTGTATACTGCGCGGTATAGACCGAATCGGTCGTGACCGTCGTTGCAGCCGCTGGATTCCATGAATTACTTGATGCGCTCCAGCCAGCATCGGCGGTAATCACAGGCGCCGTTGGTGTTGCTTGCCCATAATCGAGATTTGATTTTACAACCTTGCCATCATTGTTAATATCTCCATCTGTAAGTACACCATGTAGACCCTTTGCAAATGTCACCGTATACTGTGCCTTAAAATATACTTTCAATATAAGACTACCATCGCCAGCGATTGTGCCCGATGTAATGTTGGAAATACTGTCACCATTTGCATCTGCACCAGTCCAAGCATCTCCTGTATAAATCCATTTTGTATCGCCATCTGCGGACGCGCCATGATTCTCATCGACTATCGTATCCGTACCTGTAATTGTCGCAATGCTATCTGTCTCACCCTTGCGAACGGCGGAGGTCGTCGTTGCAGCAATCGGATAGGTACCGTCTGTACGATCTTGATAATAGTACTCAACCGTATATTCTGTATCCGTCCTTGGCTCATACTGTGCGATATAAATCGCATCCGCCGTAACCTGAGCCGCAGGCGCATCTGCATTTTCGTCAGATTGAGCTTTCCAAGGTGTTGCCGAAACGCTGTAGCCAGAAGTTGCATCGGCAGTAATCGCAGGTGCTGCTGGTGTCTGTGTATTCCAATCTAAATGGGTATGCACAACACGACC
>JAISJM010000048.1 GCA_031261525.1 Eubacteriales Family XIII. Incertae Sedis bacterium | reverse complement strand
GGACTAATAAACGAAAAAACCACATTTTCATCTATAATTTTATATTCCCATAGACGCTTATCATATCCACGGATACCGCCATGTAACGTATTTTTGCCTCGTGAATTCTTGTCAAGCGTATACGTCTTTCCATTCAATTCAAATTGTGCATTACCAATGCGATTGGCAAAACGCCCAACGATTGCACCATGATTGGAAGTGCCTTGCCTATAGTCATCATAATCATTGTAGCCCAATACCACATCTAATTTTTCATGACCATCTACGGGAACATTAATTGCTTGAATTGCAGCGCCAAAATTAGTTAAGACTAGCTCGAAACCGTTATGGTTCGTAATCGTAATAAGTGCTGCGGGCGAACGATTCCATTTTTTAATTGTAATACTCATTTTATCTCCCTTACTCACAAAGAAATGATTCTCCATCTACTTCCAATCAAATTTCTTTTCAAATCACGGCGAGAAAAACCTCAAGTTCGTACTCACAATCCGAAAGCCACACTTTGATTGCATCGGTTGCAACATTCAACGCGTCCTCTTTCGGATAGCCATAGATGCCGCTCGAAATCAATGGAAATGCGATACTTTTGCAATCATTTTCAGCGGCAAGATTCAAGCTGTTCTTGTAGCATGAACGAAGATAGCTTTCATTCTGCTCTTGATTCCATTGATAATAGATCGGTCCAGCAGTATGAATTACATACTTCGCATCGAGCCCAAAGGCTGGCGTGATGACCGCATCGCCCGTATGAATCGGTGCGAGTTTATCACAGGCGGCTTGCAGTTCACGCGACCCTGCCGCACGAAATATTGCACCACAGACGCCACCGCCCATTTGCAGTTCTGTGTTTGCAGCATTGACGATGGCGTCAACATTCATCTTTGTAATATCCTGATGGACAATCGTTAATGGCATTTGATTACTCCTTTCGCTCCCAAATATCTACAATTGTTATCATAACTATTATAGTAACATAACAATGCAATGGATAGAAGCATACCATCACATTACAATTTTAATTCAACGCAATTTCAATCGCTTTCAGATAAGCTTTGCTTGTCACGGTTGCACCAGAAACGGAATCGACATCTAAGCTTTGAGCCGCAATAACGCGCTGGATCATATCCTCAGATACGTTTGCCGCCGCTACACGCACATCCTTTTTTATTTGAATGTCTTTTATTTTATGGTCACTTATATCGACTACCACGGTGTTCGTCCATCGTCCTTTCGTGTAAGTTCCCGTATAATTACCATCATCGATTGCCGTCAAATTCACGTCATTGATTGATAATTTGGCGCCATCTTTTAGCCCAGCGGTCACGGCAATTACGCCCGACACAATCGCAATAATCAATACACACAACACAAGGAGTATGATTTTTTTACTTCTTTTCATATGATTCATCTTTTTCATGCGCCTGACTCCTTCATGTCGCGTGCAAATGTCACAATATTTTCTTCGAGTATCTGAGAGACGCTTGAAGATGTTTTTTTAATGACTTTGAATATCAATTTATCAAACAAACTTGCTTTATTTGCATCGTATACGCCACCAAAAAAACTTTGAGCATAGGCAATATCCAAAATCGCTGCAGGAAAATTCGTACTGAAATAAGTGCTGGCACCTGCTTCATCTAATCCAGATAAAAATAGTCCAACGCGTTTGGTTTTCAGCTCATCGATGTGCTCGTCGATATACGTTTTCGCTTCTTTGCGAATGAAACTCGCATAGATGCTGCTTCCGATAATGACGCTGTCAAACTCTGCAAGAGAAGGGCATGGTTCAGATTTTAAATTGCATAATGTGCTATCCTCAATGAGGGATTGCAGACGCTGTGCTAAAGATTTGGTGCAGCCGTATTTTGTTGCATATAAGATTAATGTCTTCATCGCAATATCCCCTTTATTAGTATGTCTAGTTGTCGATCAATCAATTTATTTTGTTGCATTTGCGTAATATTTTCTTCAATCATAAGTCGCGCAAGCAGACCATACATTGCAGACCATAGCACCTGCGCGGTCAGTTCAACATCACACGTCGCAAAGGTACCAATTTCTATGCCATTTTCAATCGTATGGCATAATTCCGCTAATGCGCGGCGCTTTTCTGATGATTTTTCTTCCAAAATACTCGTATGAGCCAAGATTGTATCTGCCGAACTCAGCATGAAGGCTTTCCATTCCGAGCGCCATGTTAATGCACTGAAGATGTAATTCTTGAATGAAATTCTAATCATCTCATCTGGCGACAAATCGTCCGTAATCGGTGCAATCGCTGATAAGATCCGTTCATATCCTTCGAGCATGATACAGTCCAAAATATCCTGCTTGCTTTTGAAATAGTGATAGATGATTCCTGGCGAATATTCCATTCTATTTGTTATTTTACGAATGGATAGACTGCCTACACCGTCTTCATCAATGATTTCTCTTGCGCAATCTAATATTTTTCTTTTAATTTCTTCATTTCTTTGTCTCTGCCTTGTATTGCTCATATTCCGCCCCTATTATTAAACAATATTTAATTATTGAACATTGTTTAATAATATATGAAGATAGATTGTTTGTCAATTATAATTTATAATGGAATAGCAAAGCGTTTTATATTGTTGACAAAGGAGCAGAATTGAATACGACATACAAAGGACACATCAACTCGTACACGTTAAAAATAATTGCAATTATCTGTATGACATTTGACCATGTCGGCAATGTATTCCATGACCAAATACCACTCTGGGGGCGTATGATATTGTTTGCACCAGGTGGTCTTACATTTCCAATTATGGCATTTTTGCTCACTGAGGGTTATACGCATACGCGTGATGTCAAGAAATATGGACAGAGATTATTGATTTTTGCAATCGTCGCCTTTGTTCCCTTTGCATGGGGAGTATTTCATGCTCTAAATATATTGTTCACGCTGTTTTTCGGATTAATCGTAATCTATCTATATGACCACATGACAAAACGTGTCGGCTTTTGGTTCATCTTCATCGGCATCACCCTGCTGAGCATGTTCTGCGACTGGGGCATAATGGGCGTGCCGATGATTCTTTGCTATCATACAATCAAAAATCCCGTAAGGCGTGTCGTCGTGCCTCTATTCTTCATCTGGATTTTCACTATAATCGATGTTGTGATGTCCGTTGTCACCATGCCAGACATAGATCTTCTCGCCATGATTCCAAACATTCTCTATGCCTTTGTCGGTAGCACGGCAACGATTCCGCTATTATTGAATTACAATGGCGCACGTGGTCGTTCGATGAAATATTTTTTCTATACCTATTATCCCGCCCACCTGCTTGTACTCGCAATCTTGCGCGGTCTCATCTTCGGAATTTGGTGGCAATAAATTTTAAATGGCAAATGTAGTAGTTCTTGCAAATGTCACAAAACATACTCATTAGGCAATGGTTACACGAAAGGCAGTGTAAACTAAATGAGGAATTCGATTTCTTTATAAAATGTCAACAAGGCGTATAAAGTGACAATTTGGTAAGAAAATAGGCTTATTTGATACCAAAATGTCACTTTATACGCCTTGCAACACGAATCAACAATCAAAGGCGTCTTGAAAGATGCCTTTGATTAAAAAAATGCATGCTAGATTTCTATTTTAAGTCC
>JAISJM010000082.1 GCA_031261525.1 Eubacteriales Family XIII. Incertae Sedis bacterium | reverse complement strand
CTTTTGACTAAATCTCTACACTATTGAGTTTTCAAGGTTCTTGCGAGATTCTGTAACCTCGCTGTCCCTCCGAAAAGCGTTTGCTTTTCTTGCGGAACGTTCTCTATTATACGACAGTTTCAATATGCTTGTCAACAACTTTTTTTATGTTTTTGAAAATGTTTTTTGACGAGCGGCTGTCCTATCGTCGAGCATTGCCTCTCTAAGCGCAACTTTTATATTATATAACGTATTCAAACTAATTGCAAGTATTATTTTTCTACAAAAACTTAAAATACTCAGCTACCGTTAAAGTAGCTGAGTATCATCAATGTGCGGACTTATGGAAGTCTATGACCAGCAGCAAGATAGATTGCATACCACTCTTCACGTGTGAGTTCGATATCTGCAGCCTTTAAGATGTCCTTTAGATGTTCAGGATTCACAGTACCTGTAACAGGTTGAATCTTTGCAGGGTGTCTTAGAATCCATGCGAAAGCAATGGCACCGAGTCCTGTATTGTATTTGTCTGCTAACTCTTGGAGCTTTGCATTGAGTTCTGGGAATTTATCGTTGCCGAGGAATGTACCAGCAAAGAATCCATATTGAAGTGGGGACCATGCCTGAATTGTGATGTCGTTCAATCTACAGAAATTTAGGATGCCATTATCTTTATCGATTGCGAGGTCATCAGACATATTCATATTCAAAGTCTGTGTAATCATTGTTGCATTTGTAATGCTGAGTTGTAGTTGATTGACAGCGATTGGCTGCTTTACATACTTCTGGAGTAATTGAATCATGTTTGGATCTTGATTCGATACACCAAAATTTCTTACTTTTCCAGATTCAGATAATATGTCAAATGCTTCTGCAACTTCTTCTGGCTCAAAAAGAGCATCGGGTCTATGCAATAATAATGTATCAAGATAATCCGTCTTCAGTCTCTTTAGTACTGCGTCTGTCGCTTCTAATATATATTTCTTAGAGAAATCAAAACTTACTCCTGGTTTGATACCAACTTTTGATTGTAAGAAAACTTTCTCTCTGACACTTGAATTCATACCAATGACATCAGCGAAAATCTCTTCACATTTGCCCGCAGCGTATACATCTGCATGATCAAAGAAATTTGCACCCTCGTCTAGTGCAGTCTGGACAAATGTCTCCACTTGACTACGGCTCACCCCATCCAAATGCATACAGCCAATTGCGATCGTCGGTACATAGAGATTTGTCTTGCCTAATGTAATATGTCTCATCGTTTGTTTCCTTTCGTAACAGTCGCTTAATCGTATAAGTAAATTATACACGACTTACGAAAATAATCAATGTATAAAATGATTAGATTCATGAATTTTCTTACTATTTTAGCATTTGCACTTTAGGTAACCACCGAAAAAATTAAAATCTATGGTCTATAGCAGATTGTCTTTCCACTTTCAATATCCGAGATAATCTTCAATCCATCTTTTGGTTGGTACACACGAACGACATCTGCCGCATCTGCATCGATTATGTCTGACGTCATCTCAAGTAGATGTGACGACTCCTGTGCGAAGAAATCTTGATTATATAATTCTGTCGTATCTTTATTTTCAAAAATAGATGCGTAGAATATATCAGCTTCAACCAAATCTTGAAAGAAATGGCTTCCGAAACTCAATTCAGGCATGTAGCCAGCACCTTCATAGCTCACTTCGCATACGATAGACATCTCAGAAATCTCGGCAAATGTCACAGGCACGCCAAGTTCTGGTGATGATGTGCCAATCCTACCAGGAACGAGCAGCATGATGACCTTATCTGTGTTGTCATAGTATTCATTAATCTGCCCGATGATACGAGCAATCACGCTCTTTTGATTGTAAGGATACTCGTAATACAATTTTGGCATAACTTGAATAACGACATCAATGTCTTGCGAATACGCGCCGCCCATTGTACCACCATTGAGCGCAAAGAAAATATCTGACGTATCAATATGCGCAGGTAAGCTCTCTCTGATGCCATTTCCGCCGACTTGGAGCGGACGACATTGCAGCAAATTAATCACAAAATCAAAGTCTTTTGAAATATTTAGTGCAAATTCGATATCAACTGGATAATTATATGCATGCTCAATCGTCTTCAAGATACTGCTGATGGCGCCGATAAACTCTTTCTTTTTCAGAAGATTATTGCAAGTCGTATAATAGAGCGTCTTATCGATTCCGAGAATTTTGAGTTCGGCTTCGTGCCGTCGATCACGTTCCAACATGATATTTTTAAACCAAGGTGCCATCTTGCCTTGAATTTCTTCGAGTGATTTTGTAACGAGAGAATTTGTCGTAAGATCTAGAACATCAACCTTTTTCTGCGAGAAGTCAGAATCATATTTTTTCTTAATCGCACTAAGGTCTGGATGATCAAGCGCTGCAATGCGTGGATAATCGCCATCTGTACGGTCTACAGCTCTGGTGCCGAGCCCCATGACAAGACGCACCATACCCATATGCGGATCGATATCCTTGCTAAATCGATATGCATTATAGGAGAAACCAACCCCAGCAGCGGCAGGCATGTAATAATCCTTAAATAAGGAACCCGTCACACGCTGAACCAACAGCGCCATCTGTTCCTCTTTCGCAGCCAGCCCTCGCTTGAGCCGATATTCCAATACGGATTCGTCCATTGTACTCGCATAGACGACACGCACAGCGTCTTCAAAGGCAAGCAATCGTTCTTCTAGTGTACCTTTGTTGACACAGAATACAGACTCATATTTGCCCGCAAAGGCATTGCCAAATGCGTCCTCAAGCAAGCTCGAGGAGCGTACAATAATGGGACTTTGTCCATAATATTCCAACATTCGTCTGAACTGGTCACGAATATTATCGGAGAACTCCCCCTCAAGGATTCGTTCTTTGATGATTTCAGCAACCGTAAAGTAACCCCGCTTTTTTCGTTGCTTAATCTTTAAAGACCAACATTTGTTTTTGATTAAGAATGTATAGTAAAGGTTGGAACATACGTAAAAGGAATCATGCGGCTCTAACAGTTTTGAGATATCTGGAAGATTTTTCTCGACAATCTTTCTCGCAAGGATCATACCTGTAGCCTTGCCGCCAATGCCACCGACGCCAATCATACGTGCTTTGATGCTCATGATATCCGCCATATTGACGTTCTTTTCCGCGATGCTTAGGATATGTTCATCTTGACCGAAAATCATCGTATATAGCTCTCTTAAATCATTTTGCGTTTTCGCTTCTGTTTTTTTCTGCATGAAAAAGCGCTCCCAGTTGTCGAGATTCTGGGCGCTATCGACGTCACCTTTTGCAGAGACAATTGAAAAATAATGGGCAAGGTCGATACCATTTGTCAGTGCTTTGATATCATAGGGGGGATCCATCTTCACGGTATGGGGTAGAAAAATGGACGGATGGTAGCGCTCATCTACGATAATCGGTTGGAAGTACATGCGGTTTTCCCCAGGGAAAATGTCAAATAAGACATTTGCGACCTCACGGATACGTGCCATAGACTCGAACGAATGATGGTTTCTTTTATATGCGAAGTAGGCGATGGAATTGGTGCGCTTAATCTCAGGTGCCGTGACGACGAAGAAATTGCCCATCATGAAATCGGCGCCCCATGCGACCTGTAGTGACGTCATCGAATCAAAGATGTAATGTGTCTCGGAGCCCTCCTCTTCGATTGTGTCGGAGATACTCATGACAAAATGCTCAAAACCAGGTGTATAATCAATCTCTTTGATGTGAACATTTGGAAATTCGCTGTGATCGATTAATGGGGGATGCTCTGCAAAACGAAAATAGACGACATTTTTATTCTCCTTTACAGACTTCTCCACGAAAAGTCTTACGAAAAAAGCATACTCCTTGAAATTCTCAATCTGCCATACGACACTGTCGCCGTAGCGCATGTAGTCGATTGCTTCATCGAGACCATTTAAACCTGAATATGCACGTTTTTGATTAATCATCATACCCTCCCCGAACCATCCATCTTTAGTTACAATAAAAAACTGCTATCAATAGATCTATTTCATAATTGCTAACTTCAACACCTCGGGGTGACAGGTCTTATTGTATTGAGGACAGGTGAAGCATTCAAAGAAAGTTGGAGCATCGTCCTTTGGAATGTTGAAGAAACCATATTTTTTGAAGAAACCTGGTGCGCGCGCTACCAAATAAAGGGCATCCGCGCCTAAATTTTTTGCATCCTCTATGATTTGCTTTAACAATCTTTCACCTAAGTCTAGATTGCGATATTCGGCATCGATGGCAATACCATCGCAGATAAACCGATTCTCGCGCTTGGCTAACACAATGCCACCGATTAAACTTGCTACGTCTGAATTGAGCTTACATTCAGGATCGTATTTTGCAGTATCGTAGGCACCGTATTGTTTGATGATATCTGTTGTAATCTCGTCATCTTCGGTATATTCTAAGTCATTTCGAATGAATAGTTTTACGAGAGAATCGTAGTCCTTTGTCTCGCGTATTGAAAGTCTCATTTTTCACCATCCTTTTGGTTTGCAGCATCTACATTGATCTTCAATCGCTCTTTTAATACGTTCACCTCGACTGGGAGGCGGCCACCACTTTCACCGTCTGTATCAATGATGACTTCGGTGGGAGATTCGATGTACATATGGTCTGTCTTGAAGTGATAGACGTATTTATTGTCGGTGATTTGACCAATCATGACACCAAACATAAAGGCAGCAAATTCCATAATTGGAATCTTTTTGATTAAAATAACATCTAACAAACCATCGTTAATGGAGGCATCTGGCGCAAGTTTGTTGAACCCGCCTGCACTTCGACCATTCATAATGAGCATTGCAAACATATCGGTCTCGATTACTTCCTCATCGGTTGTAACCTTAATTGGAATCGGTTTAAGATTCGGAATTTCGGCAGCACCTCTTAGATAATACGCCAATACACCAAGCGTATTTTTTACCAAAGGATCCGTCTTCTGACTTACATCTACGAGCATGCCCATTGCAAGCACGTTGATAAACGGTTTATCGCCTGCTAAGCCGACATCACAAGTCTCGTAATTGTCACTGAGCGCCACGGCAATCATCTGATCTATGTCTGAGGGTAAATCAAAATGGAAAGCAAAATCATTGGCTGTGCCCGTTGGAAATACTGCGATTGGAATATGCAAGTCGTACTTGAGCAGCGCATTGACCAATGTATTGATTGTACCATCACCACCAGCTACAACAATCTTCTCGTATTCTTCGACATCTATTTTCTTAATAAATCGATCTAGGATATCCACGCGATCTGCTCTCAACGGAACAATGAGCTTCCCTCTTCGTTGAAAAGCTCTTATAATTTCATCTAAATGAGTGGCAATGATGCCATTACCTGATTTTGGGTTGTAATATAACAAAACTTTATTCATAAATATTTCCTTAATTCACTGATTAAATAAAGTGAGCCAGCTACGATAAGGACATCTGCGACACCATCATCTAGTAACTCAAAACTCCTTTCAAGAGCAACTTTTGGGGAGACAATGGTTTCAACTCCTAAAATGGGTGAATCCTCACTGTTTTGGATAAATGCTGCCAATTCTCCAGCATTCAATGCACGTTCGTTATCAATGGCCGTTGCGATATATAGTGAAGCGAACTGATTGAAACTTCTTATGATGGATGATATATCCTTATCCTTTAATATAGCTGTAATTACTACAATTTTCTGATCTGGCAGAAGCTTGCATATACTTTCTGCGAGCCTCTTCGCGCCATCTTCATTGTGTGCGCCATCTAGGATGACAGTCTTTGAATGATGTGACAAGACTTCGAACCGACCTGGCATCTTTGCAGTATACATACCTTTTCGGATGGCTTCACTTGTTGTAGAGATGTATTTACGTTGCCTTAATTGGTCGATGATTGTCAGCGCAACGACTGCATTTTCAATTTGATAGGCACCTGGCATGGAGATTGTAATATCGTCGTATCTGAGGCTTGCAATATTGACTGAAAATCTTGAGCCACTCAGACTTTGCTCATATACCTTTGCTTTCGATTTTGTAGCGTCAATGAGGGGCGCAGAAAGCTCGTAGGCTCTGCTTGCAATTACTTTACGTGCCTCCGCATGCTGTACGCCAATAATCATCGGAACGCCATATTTGATGATGCCCGCCTTATCTGCCGCGATTTCTGCTTCGGTGTTGCCCAAACGATCGGTATGATCTAGCGAAATCGAGGTGATTGCCGTCACTAATGGATTTAATATCACGTTTGTTGTATCACCGCTACCACCAAGTCCGACTTCCAGAATTACAAAATCTGGTGATTTTTGCTTAAAATATAAATAGGCCGCCGCCGTCAATACTTCAAATTCCGTCGGACTGTCTTCAAGTTCTACTGCAACTTGCTCCGCGGCGCACGCCGCTTGCTGCGAGCAAATGTCAAAATCTTCATCTGATATATAGTTCCCGTCGACTTCAATTCTTTCATTGAACCCGATTACAAATGGCGAGGTGTAAATGCCTACACTGTAGCCACATGCACGCAAAACTTCGTAGACATATCTGCAGACAGATCCCTTGCCGTTGGTACCTGCGACATGGATGACTTTGAGATCCGCTTCCGGATTGCCAAGTTTTTTTAGGATGGCTTCGATACGCTCCATGCCGAGCTTACTACCAAAGACTGTGAAACGCTCTAATTTGTTTTGATTCTTCATTTATATCAACTCTACAAGTCTTGCTTCCACCTTGACTAAATTCTCTTCATAAGCTGCTTGCTTCTCGCGTTCAGCTGCTACGACCTTTTCTGGAGCTTTGCTTACAAAACCTTGATTTGAAAGCTTACCACTGATGCGTTTGATCTCACCTTCGAGTTTTGTTTTTTCTTTTATGAGCTTTTCACGCTCCGCTTCAACATCAACCAAGTCGCCCATTGGAATCAATAATTCTAGCCCATTCACAATGGCGGAGGCAGAATCCCCTAATGCACTGACGTCTGTGATGATTCCAAAAGCTTCGACATTTGCGAGCTTTTTGATGTGGGCTTGTGTGGATTCTAGCATTGCGAGCCGATCGATGACCTGTTCGTCTGATTTTGCATAAAGGGACAATTTCTTCGATGGCGCAGCGTCATAGTCCACACGCACAGAGCGAACCGCGCGAATTGCGTCCATTGCGAGTTCGATTGACTGCACATTGCGCTCACGATCTGCGAGATTGGCGACAGGGCTCTCTAAAACGGGCCATGTATTGACAATAAGCTTACCTGTGGATCCAATTTTGGACCAGATTTCTTCGGTAATAAATGGCATAAATGGGTGGAGAAGTCTCAGGATATCTTTCAATACATATTTTAAAACAGTGCATACAACTTTTTTATCCACATCGCTGCCATCGTAAAGTCTTGCTTTTACAAGTTCGATATACCAATCACAGTAAATCTCTCTTGTAAGCTCGTAGATTTTTGAGGATGCCAACGATAATTCGAAACCTTCCAGATTTCTTGTAATATCTGCAGCGTATGATTTTAAGTTGTCAATCACCCAGATATCTTCTGCTTGCAGCTTGCCTGCTTTGGCTAAGGCAGCGATTGCAGATTCCGAGGCATCAAGAAGATTCCCGTCCTCGTCTTCTGGGAAGTTCATGATGACGAAGCGACTTGCATTCCATAATTTATTGGCAAAGTTTCGTGAACTCTCAAGCTTATCTTCTGTAAAACGCATATCAGAACCAGCAGCACTTCCATTGAGCAGCATAAATCTTAATGCATCTGCACCATATTTGTCTATCATGAGTAATGGATCGACACCATTGCCCAAGCTCTTGCTCATCTTACGACCCTGTTCATCGCGAACCAAGCCATGAACAAACACGTGCTCAAATGGCACTTCACCCATGATGTTGAGCGATGAGAATACCATACGCACAACCCAGAAGAAGATGATATCATAGCCTGTTACAAGAACATTTGTCGGATAAAAATAGTCTAAATCTGGCGTCTTTTCCGGCCAGCCAAGTGTAGAAA
>JAISJM010000040.1 GCA_031261525.1 Eubacteriales Family XIII. Incertae Sedis bacterium | reverse complement strand
CGGATACACAGATTTCGTCGCCATACAATACATATCTGAATCGCGGTCTGCCAAAAGGTCCGATTTGCAACCCTCGGGTGGACTGTATGGAAGCTGTGCTAAATCCAGAATCTACAAATTATGTATATTATGTGCTTGATGCAAGTCTGGATGGACATCATAATTTTGCTGCTACTTATGACGAGCATTTGACGAATAAGGCGGATTATGAGAAAGCATTGCAGGAGCGTGACAGTTAAGACGAAACACAATATGCAATCTTCCAGGTGAGGATTAGCTGTGGGGATTTTTAGGATTTATGGATATTTATGGACATACTTCATGTTGACAAATATATAGATGCATTTTACGACGAGGCTTGGTGGGCACAAGATATGATGGCTTTGCGGGGCATTGCGGAAGAGCATTATGTACCGATTATTCGTCCTGAGATGGAGGGAGTTTTGCAATCGCTACTTCTGACATTGCAACCTCGCAAAATTCTTGAAATTGGAACAGGAATTGGTTTTTCTGCAACGTTTATGGCTCGTCTCTTGCCAGATGCACAGATTACGACGTTAGAGCTGATTGAGAAGCGTTATATGGAAGCTCGGACAGTATTCTCCAAATATGGTGTTGAGCCACAAATAGAGCTCATCACAGGTGATGCATCGGTATCCTTGCTCAAACTCATCAATAAAGAAAGCTTTATGAAAGCAAAATCACCAGATGACAATATTGACAATTCCGATGCCTATGATTTTATATTTATTGATTCTGCAAAGAGTCGATATTATGAATTTTTCAGCATGGCATATCGCATGAGCAAACCTGGAACTGTGATTGTATGTGACAATGTATTGCTCGATGGACGTACGGCAAGCGATGCGAATATCCACAATCGGCGAGATAAAACTTCGGCAAAGAAAATGCGTGAATTTGTTGCTTATGTGAAGACATTTACGGGGGCGCGGACGTCGTTGTTGGGAATCGGCGATGGAGTGACGGTGTCTACGGTTCTGTGATCCGTTGCGCAATAACTCTGAGGTCGCTCTCGCTTAGTGATGGAGAGAAGAGTGGAAATCCACGGTGAATTGAAATTATAGAAAGAAGATGTATGAATTTACCTGAAATTTTAGCCCCTGCTGGGGATATGGAAAAACTAAAAACAGCCGTTCTTTACGGTGCAGATGCTGTATATTTCGGCGGAGAGATTGGATCATTGCGAGCGAAAGCTGGCAATTTTGGTATTGACGAGATTTTTGAAGGCGTGAAATATTGTCATGATGTAGGTGTAAAAGCCTATCTTACGCTCAATATCTATGCGCATGAGACGGATTTGTCTGAAGTTGAGACTTATATTTTAGCAATTAAAGATGCTGGCATTGACGCATATATCGTCTCTGATCCAGGAATCATCTACATGTTAAAGGATTTGTTAAAGGATGCGCGTGATGGTCAAGGACCAGATATCCATCTGAGTACACAGTCTAATACGACAAATTCTGCCTCGATTAAATTCTGGCAGTCTCAAGGAATCTCAAGAATCGTGCTTGCGCGCGAGCTTACCCTTGAAGAAATCCGTGAGATACACGAGCAGGTACCAGATGTCGAACTTGAGACATTTGTGCACGGTGCGATGTGTATCAGCTATTCTGGTCGCTGTCTACTTTCCAATTATATGATTGGTCGCGATGCCAATAAAGGCGAATGCGCGCACCCTTGTCGTTGGAATTATGCGCTTGTAGAGGAAAAACGCCCCGGCGAATATTATCCTGTCTATGAGGACGAACGCGGTACTTATATCATGAATTCTAAAGATATCGCGATGATTAACCATTTGCCAGACCTGATTGATGTTGGTGTGACCTCATTCAAAATCGAAGGCCGCATGAAGAGTGCTTATTATGTTGCGACCGTAATCAAAGCATATCGGCTCGCGCTCGATTTGGTTGCAAGTGGTATGCGCGAAGATAATCCTGTGTATCAACGCAAGATGGAGCTCATTATGAAAGAACTCGTCAAAACTTCTCATCGTGAATTTATCACGGGGTTCTTCTATCATAAGCCTGCTGCAGAGGATCATGATTATGGATTCAATGGCTACACACGAGAATATTCATTTATCGGTTCGGTTATCAGCTATGACCCAAAGACGTCGCTGATTAAACTTGAGCAACGCAATAAGTTTGAAGTTGGTGAGACGATTGAAATCTTTGAGCCATATCGGATTGAAGATACAGTCGCGTCGAAACATGATATTGATGACGATAATATGTATTATGTAAACCAAGCTGTGGTTGAACTTTTCGATGAAGATATGAATCCTGTTGATAGTGCACCGCATGCGCAACAGGTACTTTATCTAAAAGTTGATCGACCGATTGCACCGAATTCACTTATGCGCAAGGCGTTATGATAGGAATAATCTAGACTGATGATAGGATTAAAAGGAACAATATGGATAGCAATAATAAGAAAATTATCGTCATTACAGGTGGCGGCACAAGCGAGAAAATAGATGATGTCAGACGAATCACGAATTCATCTACAGGGCGGCTAAGCAAGGATATTGCGGAAGCGTTTCTGCAAAGTGAAGATGTTGGAAAAGTATATCTTCTGCTCGGGAAGCATGCGGTGCGACCAGATGAAGGTTATTTTGGATCTAGACTGAAGATTATTGATATTGAAGATACGAATGATTTGCTTGAAAGTCTGAGGATTTTATTGAGCCGAAACCAAGCAGATGTGATTATCCATGCGATGGCTGTCAGCGATTATACTGTGAAGTCGGTTATGAGTGTGAATGAGTTGGTGGATACTGTAAATGCGAGAAAAGCATTACCAAGCACACAATCCGAAAGCAAAATTAGCTCAAATTTGGAGAATCCTGTGATTCTTCTGAAGAAGACGCCGAAGGTTATCAGTTATCTACGGGCATTTGCACCTGATGCCTGTATTGTCGGTTTTAAACTTTTGTCACATGTGGAAAATGCCGAATTGGTTGATGTTGCACGAAAATTGTTGATTCGAAATGATTTGGATTTTGTACTTGCAAATGACGCGAGAGATATTGCGGGCGATATACATTTGGGATATCTTGTCGCGAAAGAAGATGTACGTGAGATTTATCAGACAAAGCAGATGATTGCGCATGGACTTGTTACGCGGACGTTGTGTTCGTGATTTCGACAATATGATTAACAAATATTTGGTATGTGAGCAGAAAGGCGGATTATAAATATGAACATATTATTAGGTGTCACAGGCAGTATCGCGGCATATAAGGCTTGTGAGATTGCAAGCAAACTTGTGAAAGCTGGACATACAATCGATTGTATTATGACGAAATCCGCGCAGGAATTTATCACGCCATTGAGTCTACAGACGATTACAAAAAATAAAGTTGTGACAGACATGTTCAGGCGGCTTGAGGTTGCAGAAGTGGAGCACATCAGTCTTGCTCAGAAAGCCGATATCGTCTTGATTGCACCTGCAACAGGCAATATTATTGCAAAGCTGGCACAAGGAGTTGCCGATGATATGCTGACAACGGTGGTGCTTGCGGCCTATAAAAAACGCAGGATATTTGCGCCAGCGATGAATACCGATATGTATGAAAATCCGATTACACAACGCAATATCGCGATATTGAAAGACCAAGGTTGGGAGATGATTGAGCCAATTAAGAAAGTGCTTGCTTGCGGAGATTACGGCAATGGGGCGCTGGCGGACGTGGAAGACATTCTCTCTATCATAGAAATATGTAGCTAGTGAATTATCAAAATGAAGAAAAGAGTAATATGAAAAAGACAAAGAAGTCAGGAAAAAAACAAAGAAATTCTGACAATACATCGAATGGTGCAAAAAGTAAATCATCAAAAAAGCGTCATTCCGATAAGCATCGTGGTGGAAGTAAATTCCGCAGTAACCATGGTGAAGTTGCAAAATTTAGCACGCATGAGAAGAAAAAAAGCGGGATTCGTCTTCGAACGGGGATCCTTACGAAAAATAAAAAAGGCTTCGGTTTTGTCATTCCTGATGAGGGTGGCGATGATATGTTTGTGCCATTAAAACAGATGAACGGCGCAATGCATGGAGATAAGGTCGAAGTGTTATTCCATCCTGAAGATCCAATTGGCGATCGAAAATCCTTTGGGATGATTAAGCGTGTCATCGAACGCAACACGAAATATGTCATTGGGATATATAAAGAGGACGCGAGTATTCCTTATGTACAGCCTATTTCAAAGCATCTTACAGATGAACCCATTCTCATTCGCAATCAATCGCTTGATGCCGAATCTGGTGATACTGTTGGTGTGACAATTACAAAATTCCCCACATCTGTAAAGCTTGCGGAGGGTAAGATTACGGAACTCATTGCGAAAGAAGATGATGAAGACTCAAGAATCAAAGCAATTTTGCGTGGGGCTGGTATTGAAGAAGATTTTCTGCTGACGACAAAATATGAAGCAGATCAACTGCCCGAAGAATTGATTGTTACAGATGATATGCTTGCGACACGCAAAGACATCAGAGACGATGTTGTCTTTACGATTGATGGACCAACGGCGAAAGATTTCGATGATGCTGTCTCCATTAAGAAACTGGAAAATGGAAATTATCTGCTTGGCGTCCATATTGCTGATGTCACGCATTATGTGACTTATGACAGTGCGCTAGACCGTGAAGCTTATTATCGTGGTACGAGTATCTATATCCCAGGTACGGTTATTCCAATGCTTCCAGAAGTATTGTCCAATGGACTTTGCAGTCTGAAACCCGATGTGGATCGGCTGACCTTGTCTGTTGATATGGAAGTGGACTCTACGGGTCATGTGATACAGCACAAGATTTACGAGTCCATCATTCACTCCAATTATCGGCTTATCTATGATGATGTCTCGGATATTATTGAACAGACACCACACAATGAAGAGACCGTAGCAAAATATAACGACATCTTGTGGCATTTGCAGACGATGAATGAACTTTATGAAATTCTTACGCAGGCGAGAGATGAGCGTGGCAGTATTGAGTTTGATATTCCGGAATTGGAGCTCATGATTGGCGAGAATCATCGGGTTACATCGATTGAACCGACCGTGAGGCGTACGGCAAACAAACTGATTGAGGAGTTTATGCTTCTTGCCAATGAAACCGTCGCGAAGGAATATGCGATCCGCAATCTGCCATTTGTGTATCGCGTGCACGAGCGGCCTGATACGGAGAAAATGAGTGATTTTCTGGAATTTTTGTCGACATTTTCCTATCATACAGGGTCTGTCGCTGGTAACATTACACCAAAATCTCTAAATTCCGTGATGAAACATTTTAAAGGCGAACCTGATGAACAGGTTATTTCAAAGATATTGCTGCGCACCATGCAAAAGGCACGTTATAGCGAGGAAAGTCTCGGACATTTTGGGCTGGCATTGAGGCATTATGCACATTTTACGTCACCAATCAGACGCTATCCGGATTTGTTTATTCACCGAATGATTAAGGATTATATCAACAAACGCGGGTTCTTCGACCGTGAGAAACCAACCATGAAGAAAAAAGAGCTCATGCAGCTCGCTGTTCAAGTTGCCGATCAATCGAGTAAAACGGAGGCAACTGCCGTCGAGATTGAGCGTGAGGTTGAATCCTACTATGTTGCAGAATATATGAGCGAGCGAATTGGAAATGTCTACGATGCTGTAATCAGTGGGGTGACTTCATTTGGGCTATTTGCGCAGACACCCGAGGGTATTGAGGGTTTGATTCGTCTGGATGATTTATCTGACGATTATTACAGCTACGATAAGCAGGGTTACATGCTCAAAGGAGAGAATTCTGGACGTACTTACCGACTGGGCGATTTACTTCGAATTGAAGTAGCACATGTTGATGTAGCACTTGGTGAAATTGATTTCTTGTTGATTTAAATGATACGAAAATTGTAGAATTTGACAATACTGGATTATTGAGCGTATACTATCTTATTATGTTATTATGTTGTTATGTTGTTATGATATTTGTCATGACTGTTGTCATAACAAATAACGCATTGTAAGGTTTTGACTTTCGTTTTAGTATGGAGAGAACATAATTGAAAATAGCTGTTGTGGGCGGCGGTAAGCTTGGGATTGATCTCATTGAGAATCTTCTCGGTGGTGAACATTCCGTCACACTTATTGATAAAAATGAGGTATTGATTAATCAAATTGCAGATATTCTTGATATCAATACAGTTGTAGGAAATGGAAAAGTGGTATCGCTCTTAAAAGAGATTGATATCGCTTCTTTTGATTATCTTGTTGCAACGACAGACCGAGACGAAAAAAATATCGTCATCAGTTCCATTGCCAAGAAACTTGGTGCAAAAAAAGTAATTGCTAGAGTAAGGGATCCTGAACATGTCGATCAATTGGAATTTATTCAGGATAAGTTTGATATCGATTATGTAATCAATCCAGACTTGTCGATTTCCTTTGAGATTAATAAATATCTTGTGGAAAAATATACATTATCAAATGGATTATTCAGAGCAGGCAAGATTAGCATGCTCGAATTTGAGGTCAATAAACGACCTGAAATCATTGGAACAACGGTTCAGATTGCATCGAGAATCCTTGGTAAAGTGCGTATCTTTGCGATTAGTGTCTATGGAAAACTCGTCATTCCAGGACCAAATACAATCATTGAGCAAGATTCAACCATCTATATTGCAGGTGAGATTGGCTTTATTGAATCCATTTCAAAACGTGTGCTCGAAAAAGGGAAATACACAAATATTGAAAAAGTTATGATTGCTGGCGGCGGGAAGACGGGTCTATATCTGGCTAGATTCCTTGAGCGTTCTGGTGCAAGCGTTAAGATTATTGAACCAAATAAAGAACGTTGTCAATACCTTGCCACACATTTGCAGAACGTTCTCGTACTTCATGGTGATGCGACGGATACAAAGCTTCTTGAAGAGGAAAATTATACAGATATGGATGCTTTTGTAAGCACCACGGGGTTTGATGAAGAAAATTTACTTCTCGCATTGATGGCAAAACGTAGCGGTATCGAAGATGTCATTGCCAAAATCAGTCGTGAAAGCTATGGCGATCTGATCGAAAGTATGGGTGTCGATATGGCACTCAATCCAATTGATATCAGCACAGGGCATATCTTGAGGTATATGCAAGGCGAGCGAATTATCGCATCACAGATTATTCAGGGACAAGCTGAGATTATCGAGATTATCGCTGATGATACGATGATATTTACAGATCGTCCAATCAGCCGTATGCAACTTCCCGATGGAATGGCAATCGTTGCGATTCAACGATTTGAAGAAGTCATCATCCCAACTGGCAAAACGACGATTGAAGAGGGCGATCGCGTCTTCATCATCTTGATGCTTTCAGAGACCTTTGACCTCGAAAAATTATTGAAAGCCAAGAAAGGATTCTTTTCATGAATCTGAACTTGAAGCTGATATTAAAAATGACGGGGGTCGTCACAGCATTATCTGGGCTACTCATGATTCCGTGCATACCGATTGCGGCGATTTATCACGAAGATGAGATGCTCTTACATTTTGTAAAGACTGTGGCTGTCTTCATCATTGGTGGTGGATTGATGTATCTACTGACAAAGAGTGACCGCCGCACGTTGAGAAGACGCGATGGCTTTCTCGTTGTTACTTTGTGTTGGGTCATTATCTCTTTCGTTGGCGCATTGCCATATCTATTTATGGATGTCTCTGAAACGCCTATTGATGCATTTTTTGAATCTGTATCTGGATTTACGACGACGGGTGTCACGCTCATTGATGCTTTAGATGAACTGCCAAAATCGCTTATTTTTTGGAGAGGGATTCAGCACTGGTTCGGTGGCATGGGTATTCTGATTATGGCGGTAAGCGTGCTGCCTGCGCTTGGAATTGGGGCGAGCAATCTGGCAAATGCCGAGAATTCTGGCCGTAGTGCAGAGCGCTTTACGGGACGTATCAAGGAAAGTGCGAAGAATATTTACATTATCTATATCATCTTTACTGTTATTGAGACGGTTCTCTTGAGCCTCGGTAATATGAATTTGTTTGATGCTTTTTATTTTACATGTGGCTCGATGGGAAACTGCATCTTGCAATATGATATTGGATTTACAAAGCATTATTCGCCCTACAATGAGATTATTATCACAATCTTTTGTATCTTGTGTGCAACCAATTTTGCAACTTATCAATTGCTGATTAAGAAACGTGTCAAAGAATTTTTCAAGAATCCGGAGATTAAAACCTATCTTATCATCTTGATATCATTCAGCAGCATTGTAACCATTGCATTGATTGCAAATGGCACGTTTTCGAGTGTTGCTGAAAATATCAGATATGGTGTCATTCAGACGATTATGTTTGTAACGACAGGAGGGTATGGTGCCACAGATTATAATCTATGGCCGGAAGTCACGAAGTGGATTTTGATTCTAGCGATGTTTATCGGTGGCTGTTCTCAATCAACGGCTGGTGGACTAAAAATTGTTAGAGTATCCATCTTGATTCAAGTCTTGCGAAGAAATATCTTCCGCCGCATCCACCCGAGAGCCGTTGTTGCGGTAAAGCTTGGCGGTGAGGCTGTATCTGCGGATAAAGCACAAAATACTTTGGCATTTTTCCTCGTATATATCAGTACTTTCTTCTTCGGTTGTATCATCTTGTCGATTGATGGTCAAAATGTTGGTACAACGGCGACTGCAATCCTGGCAACGTTGTCCAACACGGGGTTAGGTTTTGAAAATGTCGGATTTACAGGCAACTGGTCTGTATTTAGTGGTCCCGCTCGACTGTTTTTATCTTTGATCATGATTATGGGCAGACTTGAAATCTTTACCATCTTAATGTTATTTTCACCAACATTCTGGAGACCAGATCGATAGAGAGCCTGATGGTCATTTGGTGATAATCGGTGCAATGACATCGATTAAAAACGATCCGTCATATACAAAACCATACATAAAATCTCCGAATAGATTATTGACACGTTCATCCATACCGACCAAACCATGTCCATTTTTAATAGATGTACTTCCAGCACGCCCGTTATCGTGAATTGTCAGGTTAATTTCATCCTTTTTGATGATATAGACAATCCGTATCATCGTTGCTTTACCATGCTTGATGGCATTTGTAGAGGCTTCAAGACAGATACGCATCAAATCGATATACATGTATTTCTGACTTTCTTGTTCCAGCCCTCTGATTGTAAGAATCACTTGTATGCCAATACTAGCCATCGATTTTTTGAATTTATATAAAAAGGATACAAAACTTCCTGACTCAAAGTCCCCTGCAGACTCTAAATCTGCGATACTAATACCGATGAGTCGTCTTGCCTCATGAAGTTTTTCTAAAGATGCTGCCTCGTTCGGAAGTGCATTGATTGCAAGACTGAAGAGTGCGCCAATCATCGTGAGACTATGTCCGAGTGTATCATGAATATTGCGTAATAACAACGCTTGCGCTCGGATTAAAGCATCCTTTTGTTCTACTTCGATTGTCTTTTTTAGTTCATCATTTTGCTCGTTTATCTTTTGATTGGATGAATGTAGTAGCATGTTTTTTAGAGTTGTTTCTTCAAGTATATTGATAATATCAGTGATGTCTGTAAGTACAATACAACGTGCGATGGGTCGATTTTTCTTTCCAACTGAAATAAATGATATCTCCGCGTTGTATGTATGCTCTGCCCAACGAAACCGAATATATCCTTCATTTGACTCAACTAATTTTCTGATAATGGGATAGTCTTCCTCAAAAATATAGATGTTTTCACCTTTCATTATTTTGGGGAAAATACCAAGAAATTCTTTACTGATTGTAACGACTTGATGTAATTTATCAAGGATGATAATCGGTCTCGTAATATTTTGTAAATAATCATCATAGGTCATTTTGTCCTCTTTTCACATCCCTTATAATTTGGCGAACAATTTCAAGTGTGTGTATTGAATATGTTTTTACCTCTTCAATCTGCTGTGGATTCAGATTTTCTATGACGAAATCCGTATTTTCTTTGAGTATGTGGAGTCGTCCTCTCACCTCTTCGTTTAATTTTGATGCAATCACATTATGTGCTTCTTGAGTCGCAATCTCAGAAATTTGTTCTGATAATTTCTCAAGTAGTTCCGATTGTTTTTGTAGTGTATCTTGTATGACCTTTTGTTTGATACTGATTTCCTCGGTTTCGCGGACTAAGTCAATATAATTCGTGATGTCCGTCTGAACACGCAGGGTGGAATGATCTTGCATTTCTATTTGATCTGTTTTATAGATATGTGTTGGATTTATAGGACGTTCATTGTCATAGATGATTACGCCATTTGCATCTGTAATCTTGATGTTGTTTGATAAATCATGAAGAACTTGTTTTGCAGTAATCGGTGCAATCAGAAATGGGCATTGTAATTTGATATAAATGAAGGCTGCAATCAACATGACAACGTAGGATATCGCTGCAAAATCATAGTAATGATTTTGCGTAATCCATGCATAGGCATTTCCAGCTGTAGGTGGAACGAAGGCGATTATCAATAGGATTGGGTGGGATCGATCATTCATATCGAGCTTATGTATCATGATTCTAATTATGCTATAAAGGACACAGATGTAATTGTAGATATAAAATAAATAAAAAAGGATATTATATTCATGGGTCGATAATGAATAGGATTTATAAAATAATCCGTGCATCGGATTTGTAATCATAGATAAAAAGAACATGATATTTATGCCATAAAGCAAGGCAACCCGTGGTTTGCTTAGATATTTTTTGAAGTCACCACAATAACACCAAGCGAGGTAGACACAAGTTGGTTCTAAGACTGATAGACCAATATAGGTGATGTAATTCGTTATTTCAAAAGCAAGTTCATCTAAAATGTAAAGGTATATGATGTTGTTTAGTTGTTGACCAAACGCCCATATATAGCCAGATATGACAATGACTCCAAAAGCTTCTTGTGTACGATCATGTAAAAATGAGCGCAGAAAATAAATAACAGCGGGGAGTGCAGGTATGAGTATCAGCCATTGCATCAATTCCCAATAATACAATTGTTCTCCGATCTATTCGTCTTCACTGTCTAAAATATCTGCTAACTTAACGGCGAGATCTCTTCGATCCATTGTGTTCGTCTTTTTATAGACCATTGAAACGATATTACGTGTACGTCCATAGGATATGTTCAGTTCATTTGCAATATCTTTGTTGTATGCACCCGCTACCATCAATGTTGCAACTTTCAACTCCACGTCTGTAAGTTTTTCAATTCTAGGTTCTGGCGTGGCAATCATCTGAGCGATTTTGGTTGTGACGCCCGCATCTATTGCATGAATACCAAGAAATACATTTCTGATTGTATCTGCCAACAAGGGCATATTTACCGTCTTCAACATATACCCATTGATTCCAATTGCAAAAAGTTGTCTTAGGTAATCTTCATCGTCAAATGTCGTCAAAATCAGCAATTTAACATCTGGAAGCTCTTTTTTAAGTATTTTCGCTGCCTGTACACCATCCATGACAGGCATTCTGATATCAAGTACTGCAATATCAGGCGGATTTTCCCTACACAGGTCTACGAGCATGGAACCATTTTCGGCATCTCCAAGTAGGTTGATATCGTCTGTCTTCTCTAATGCTTCTATCCATGTGCGTCGCAGTGCTTCAACATCTTCTGCGACAATTACATTTATCTTATCTTCGTCATATTTTCGCATTGCATGCCCCCCTATGCTTAATAGTATAACAGAAAAGTACTTTCAGATGCTTTTTGACATGATTTTTTAAGATAGACCGAATTATTTAGAAGTATGTACGTAAAATGTGAGAATAGCTTATTGCAAGGAACTCTGTTACAATAAATGCAGATGAAAACATGATGAAACGTTACAAAAACAAGATACTGGTATGAGGTATATGGAATGAAATATTTGAAATGGAATAAAGATATTATCGGTATCATTGACAGTTCCAATACTGTTTCTTTTAGCAATCCTACATATAATACAGTCGTTTCGCTTTACACTCATGGCAAGAAAGCGTGGTCATCAGAAGAATTTGCTGATTTCTTATCAGAACGTGTCGTTAGCCGTGATCGGAGAGATATTGAGCGGGTTTTATTCCGATGTGGTTTATCACAATATGATCTGATGCAAATTTCAAGAATTACACGGGGAATCCACCCAAATGATTTGCTTTGGATTGCTGATAGCAAAGATGAAAAACTTGAAGATGTCATGACTGATGTATTTCAAGCTATATTCAATCAGCGAATCGACCTTGTGGGCGATAGTATTGATACACCCGAGGGATATAACATCAAGCGGTATGGCGCTTTTAATGGTCGCTATGGTATATACAAACAGCGCATAAGCCCAATCCTTACAGATGTTGAATCAGAAGTTGCAGTATATTTATTGGCAACAAAGCTTGGCGTTCCCTGCTGTCCAGCATATAGAACGGGCGACGATACGGTCTTTTCTGAATTTTTATATGATTTTTCAAAAGAATATATTGTTCATTTTAGACGACTCTTTGACGGCGCTAGAGGCGATAATGAATATAGAAATCTTGTATCAGTCCGCCCGCAATATAAGGATAATATTCGTCAGATGATACTTCTTGACTTTATCACGAGACAAGACGATCGGCATTTGTCCAATGTCGCTATCAAGATAGGCGACAATTCGGAAACGTTTTATCCGTTATACGATAATGGACGTAGCCTATTCTATGAGGATACGGAGGAACTGGTGGAAAAGGCAGTCACAAGTCCTGAACAATATTCAACTACTTTTGGTTTCATCGGCACTTATTGGGATTATGTGCAGGAGATTGCAAATGAACGAGGCGCTGTTGCTGACTTAATTAATTTGGATATTACGGAGAAAGAAATTGCTGCTATATTAAAAGAGGCTGGATTTGTAGGTTATCGCTATGATGCGGCTTTGAAATGGATTGTTCAGTGTATTGAGTTGCTAAAGAATTGTTAGAGCAAAAAGTGATTCAGTCTTGTACACAAACTTCCACTTGCATTAATGAAAACAATTTGTTATGATTAGTGAAGTTAAATATTGATCTTCAGGGCGGGGTGCAATTCCCCACTGGCGGTACAGCCCGCGAGCACGCAAGTGTTGATTCGGTTCGATTCCGAAGCCAACGGTTAAAGTCCGGATGGAAGAAGATAGTCATATATATTTTGATGATTATGCTCTGATGTACTTTTTGTATGTCAGAGTTTTTTATTTTTCAAAATATATCGCATAGTTTACTATAATGTATTATTGTAAATTATGCGATATGACTGTGTGAATTGCATGCCGCCTTGAATATCAGGGCGGCATTTATTATGAGGAGAAATCAAATGTTTACAGGAATAGTAGAAGAACTCGGTACTGTACATGCAATTTCAAAGACGGCGAGGTCTTCACGGTTACATATACGTGCGGATACGATTATGAGTGATATTCATCTTGGAGATAGCATTGCTGTCAATGGCGTCTGTCTTACCGCGGATGAACTTACACAAGATGGTTTTATTGCAGATGTCATGCCACAAACAATGCAGTTTACATCGCTAGGGAATCTGAGTCTTGAATCTAAGGTCAATTTAGAACGAGCAATGAGTGCAAATGGGCGGTTCGGTGGACATATTGTATCAGGACACGTGGATGGTATCGGTAAGATATGCAATATCAGAAAAGATGATATTGCGATTTGGATTGAAATATCGACGGAGCGAAATCTTATCAATCAGATGATCGATAAAGGATCCATATGTCTGGATGGTGTCAGTCTTACGATTGCGAAACTCAATGCTGACAGATTTGCTGTATCTCTTATTCCGCACACACAAGGTCATACGACACTTTTTGAAAAACGTATGGGCGACTGCATCAATATTGAGACCGATGTTGTTGGGAAGTATATCAGCCGATTTCTTGTAGTAGAAAAATCAGTAACGCTCACGATAGATACATTGGCGGACGCAGGATTTCTGTAATCAAAATTTTGCATTTACTGCAACGCTAGTTAGACATATAGAACATGGAATAATTGAAAGGATGTAATGAAAGAAGGTTGAGACGATGAATGGAATTGAACATGCACTAAACGCACTTCGAGATGGACAGATGATTGTTGTAACGGATGACGATAACCGCGAGAATGAAGGGGATTTGATCTGTGCGGCACGTTATGCGACGCCAGAAGTTTTGAACTTTATGGCGAAATATGCGCGTGGATTAATCTGTATGCCGATGAGCAGAAAATACACAAAGAAGCTTGGGCTATCTCAGATGGTTGCGCGCAACACGGATCATAATGGTACGGCATTTACCGTATCGATTGACCATCGGGATTGCAAGACTGGAATCAGTGCGTTTGAGCGATCCTATACAGCGATGAAAGTTGCCTGTGAGACTGTGACCGCAGATGATTTTATAAGACCCGGACATATGTTTCCTCTTGAGGCTGTAGATGGCGGCGTGCTTATGAGGCCAGGACACACAGAAGCGACGGTTGATTTTATGCGGCTTGCCAATCTTGAAGAAGTTGGACTTTGCGTAGAAATCATGGCTGATGATGGGCATATGATGCGAAGAGACGAACTTGTGACATTTGCACAAAAACATCACTTGGTGATGACGACGATAGACGAGCTGAGTAATTATATGGAAAGGCAAAAACAATGAATGAAAAGAAAGAGACAGGTATCATGAAACGTGTTGTAAGTGCACGTATGCCGACAAAATATGGTGAATTTACCATCTATGGCTATGAAAATAAATCAAATGGAGAACACCATGTTGCGCTTGTCATGGGCGATGTGGGTAATGGTAAGCCCGTACTTTGCCGCGTTCACTGCGAATGTCTTACAGGTGATGCGCTTGGTTCTGCGAAGTGCGACTGTGGTGATCAATACGACGCAGCAATGCGCAAGATTGCAAAGGAAGGTCGCGGCATCATGGTATATCTGAGGCAAGAAGGGCGTGGTATCGGACTCATTAACAAGCTCAAAGCCTATGCATTACAAGATCAGGGGCTGGATACTGTCGAGGCAAATATCGCACTTGGCTTTCCTGCGGATATGCGGGATTATACAGTTGGCGCAGATATTCTTAAAGATCTCGGTGCTTATCAATTGATATTACTCACAAATAATCCTGATAAAATTCAAGGTATGGAGAAATATGGAATTGATATTGTCGAGCGACTGCCAATTGAGACATTTCACAAGAACGAAAGTGATTTTTATATGACTGTAAAGAAACAGAAAATGGGGCACATGCTCCAAACTTATTAGTAGCCTACGGGCGAAGGAGACGAAGATGAAATTAGAGGGAAAATTAGTCGCAAAAGGGTTGAAGATTGCATTGGTCGCATCCAGATTCAATGAGTTTATCGTATCAAAGCTCGTAGATGGTGCGATGGACGGGTTGATTCGGCATGATGTACTTGAAGAAGATATCGATATTGCATGGGTGCCAGGTGCATTTGAAATTCCATTGATCGCGAAAAAACTTGTAGCGTCAGGTCGCTATGATGCAGTCATCTGTCTCGGTACAGTCATTCGTGGCGCAACGAGTCATTATGATTATGTGTGCAACGAGGTGTCAAAGGGAATTGCGTCCGTATCACTTGAGAGCGGTGTGCCGATTGCTTTTGGTATCGTGACAACTGAAAATATCGAGCAGGCGATTGAGCGTGCAGGAACAAAGGCTGGCAACAAAGGTTACGATTGTGCAGTTGGCGCAATTGAGATGGTGAATTTGATCAAAGCAATTTAATATTAAGATTACAATCTATATATTTTCTTCATAATTTATTTTAATTTGTGTATAATGAAGAAATGAAGATGCAGAATATGAAAATCTTAACTAAAAAGGGGTTCACTCTCGTTGAGACAATCGTTGCAATTGTCATTGCGATTATTGTCATTGTCGCCGTGAGCGCCTTTTTGATTTTTGGCTTAAATATCATGGGTAATACGGTAAATCATGCCGATAATCAGCAAGTCGCTGATATGGCATCAGACTTTATACGAGACCAATTACAATATGCGAAGTCCATTGAAGTCGTTACGTCATCTTCAATGGAGCTTCCTACACCATCTTCAGGTCAAGCACTGTTGTATATTGGGACCTCGGACGCGACATCTCTAGCGAAAGAAGGATATGTGTTTTATAAAAGAGCCTCTGATTCGAACCCTGCGCGTAATGTCTTTGGCTCGGATTTCTATGGGCAGACGAAAATCGCGCTTGATTACAAAGCAACCGTTCAAGCGACAGACCTCAAGAAAGTTGTCGACATCAACGTCTTAACCTATCGAGATGAGAAACAAGTTTATCGTGTAAAGCACGCATTTAAACTCGTGAATTCCGAAGAAGGTGACTCGCCAACGTCTTTTAGCGAATCTTTACATTCTAACGAAACCTATTATTTGCTAATTGAGGAATAATAAGACGGATACATCTTATCTTGAAGCAACATAAGAGCCACTTCCATCGGCATTCATCTCATATACATGCCAACCCAATTTTTCTGTTAATTTTGATGCCCAATCGGATGATTTATTCATATCACTTTCGGTTGGGTTTTTATTATCTCCAAACCATATATTGTGATATACTCGATAATTCTTGCCATTTGCCTCTAAATCAATCCATGAATATAATAGAGGGTAGGTTACATAAGTTGGTGGTATTGGCTGTGCAAATGTCGCAACATTTTTATCCAGACCAGAAGTATCTGCGTTGATAAAGACTTTGATGTCATCAGGATTTTGTTCGCTGATTGTATTTCGTTCATATTCGTAGCGACCTTTGCCTGCAAGCCCAACGAGTGCGACAGACTTGCTAGGAGATGAGCCTATTGTATATTCAGATGAATCAATATACACATAATCGTTGTCTGCATTGATGCCGCCCACTGTAACATGCGTTTCGGCGGCATTTTCAATTGCACTTCCTGTCACGGGTGTTCCGACAGGGGGATTTCCGTCTGCCGTCATCGCATATTGCTTCCCTGTGAGTGCCATGACTTCATCTTCAGCATTTGTAGCCTGAAGTACAATTTCTTTTACTCGATTCTTCTGAATAGAACCAATCAGATTGGGTACCGCAAGCCCTGAAATGATTACAATAATCACAAGTACAACGATGACTTCAACAAGTGTGAATCCATGCTTATCCATATCCAATTTTCGTTTTGAAGTCATTTTCATCTTATCTTACTGTTCCTTTAAACGATGGCATGTTATTTGTATCGCACATCGTATTCAATCTTGACATCATCTGCAAATGTCTGCATCGTACGCAATTTCAATTCATAGCAGTCTTTTACTTCCTGAACGCCAGGCCCCTCAACGGGCGACGGCGCTGCTGCACCACCAAAGATTTTGGGTCCAATATACGCATGTAGTCTGTGCACAAGTCCATCGCGTAAACTGCTAAAGTTGATATTTCCGCCACCTTCCACATAGACGGTTGCAATATTCCGATTATATAATTCTTTAAATAACTTTTGTAGATTTACCTTATCGTTGTTGTTATGATTGATGCCGCCCGCGCATACAATGACATTTGCGCCCATTGCTTTAATGGATTCAATATATTCTTCGTCGTCAGAGGCTGTTGCGATGATGGTATCAATATCCTTTGCAGTTTTTAATATATTGGAATCGACTCTGATGCTCAGTTGTGAATCGACGATGACTCTCGTTGGATTTTTGAATTTACTTCCCGCTGCAATCATATGCGGTGGATAATCGCTTCGCTCGAGTCTTACATTGAGCATGGGATCATCCGCAATAACCGTACCAATTCCAACAAGAACCGCATCATGCATGGATCGTTGTAGATGCACATCTTTTCTAGCTTCATTTCCAGTAATCCATTTTGAATCGCCCGTATAGGTTGCAATCTTACCATCGGTTGTCATTGCAAATTTCATCGTGACAAATGGCATGCTGGACGTTATATTTACGATGTAACTCTCATAAAGGTTTGTTAGAGAATGACTGATTTCCTCATTATCTATGCCAACAACAACTTCAATGCCCGCATCTGTAAGCCGCTTTACACCTGCGCCAGATACAATATCATGTGGATCAAGCATACCAATAACAACTTTACGGATACCTGCATTGATGATTGCTTCTGTACAAGGAGGCGTCTTCCCCTCGTGGTTGCAGGGTTCTAGTGTTACATAGAGTGTAGAATCTTTTGCTTCATCAATGGATGTAATTGAATTTAGGGCGTTTATCTCAGCATGAGGACCTCCGTAGTTTTCATGGTAGCCTTCCCCGATTATCTTCTCATCTTTCACGATTACAGCTCCAACCATCGGATTGGTTTTGGTCCTTCCTCTTCCGAGAAATGCCAGTTTAATTGCGCGTTTCATATGCTTTATATCGTTATTCATCTTGGCTCCTATAATCCAGTGCAAATGCCCCATAAGTTTCCTTAAAGATTATATCACTAGTTTACTATAAGTAGTCATAAAAATTAAGTGTCATTTGTGGTATAATATGATTAACTTTGGCGTATAAAAAAGGAGAAGGAGTAAACAATATGAAATACAGACCAACAATGCTGATGATACTTGACGGTTGGGGCGAATCAGCAAGAGTAGATGGCAACGCAGTAATTGCTGCCAATACACCCAATCTTGATCGCATACAATCAATTTATCCACGGACAACCATTAAATCGAGTGGGCTTGCGGTTGGTCTGCCTGAAGGACAGATGGGCAATTCTGAAGTAGGGCATCTCAATATTGGTGCAGGGCGCACCGTTTATCAGGCACTGACAAAGATAACAAAAGCAATTCACGATGGCGACTTTTTTTCAAATCCAGCGCTCCTAGCAGCAATGGACAATGCTGCTGGTACGCATGCGGATGGTAGTAAGAAATCAATTCATTTGATGGGTTTATTATCCGATGGTGGCGTTCATTCTCATATCGAACATCTTTATGCTTTGATTGAGATGGCAAAGAAGAAAAAGATTGAGAAGATTTATGTACATGCGTTTCTCGATGGCAGAGACACACCGCCTCGTTCCGCAGATGGTTTCTTGGCAGATTTAGAAAAAGCGATTGATCAAATTGGTGCAGGTGAGATTGCACTCATCAGCGGCCGCTTTTATGCGATGGATCGTGACAATCGTTGGGATCGTGTTGAAAAAGCATATGACGCACTCACTTTAGGCGAAGGTCTCTATGCAGACAATGCGACACAGGCAATCAACGACGCCTATAAAAGAGGCGAGGATGATGAATTTGTCGTACCAACGGTCATCCATACGAAATCTACAAATCCAGCAATCATAGAAGATGGCGACAGTGTCGTATTCTTCAACTTTAGACCTGATCGGGCGCGTGAGATTACAAGAGCTTTGGTCGATCCTGCATTTGATGGTTTTGCGCGAAAGAAAGCACCAAAAGATTTAACTTTCGTGTGCATGACACAGTATGACGAAAGCATGCCTGGTGTCCTTGTGGCTTATCCACCAGAGTCTCTAGACAATACACTTGGAGAGTATCTTGCTTCAAAAGGGCTGACACAGCTGAGAATTGCGGAGACTGAGAAATACGCGCATGTGACATTTTTCTTCAATGGTGGCGTAGAGAAAGAAGAAAAGGGTGAAGACAGAATCCTAATTCCATCTCCAAAGGTTGCAACCTATGATATGAAACCTGAGATGAGTGCAAATGAAGTCGGTGACGCGGTTATCACGCAGATTAAGGATCAGAAATATGATGTAATTATCCTTAATTTTGCAAATATGGATATGGTTGGACATACTGGTTCCCTCGAGGCTGCCATCAAGGCAGTTGAGACCGTAGATGCAAATGTCGGAAGAATCGTTGATACCATTACGAACTCTGGCGGGCAATTGATTATCACCGCGGATCATGGAAATTCTGAGCAGATGCTTGACGAAGAGGGCAACGTATTTACAGCACATTCTACGAACCCAGTACCACTTGTCATTGTACGAAATGATGCTTCAAATCTAAAGCTTCGTGAAGGTGGTGCGCTTTCAGATATTGCGCCGACTCTTTTAGATATGATGGAACTCGACGTGCCAGAAGAGATGTCAGGAACAAGCCTAATTGTAAAGTAATGGAAATAGAATCTGACTTACTTGCTGGCAAAATAATATGTTATAATATAAATGGAAGTCCGTTATGGGCTTCTATTTATTGTCTTGAAAAAATGAGAGGAGATGAGCGATGGAACAAATTAAGAATTTTATTAGTATCCGTGATGAAGTCATCACCCTCCTTGAGAATAAAAAGTACCTCAAAGCACGTTCTGAGCTTATGAACCTCAATGAAGTTGATATTGCGGAGATTCTTGAAGAAGCAATCGAACAACTTGGAATCAACATGGCAATCATTCTTTTCCGCATGTTGCCGAAAGATACAGCGGTCGAAGTATTTTCCCATCTGCCATCGGATGATCAGGTTACCATTATCGATGCGATTACGGACAAAGAGACGGAATTTATCATTTCCGAACTCGATTTCGATGATATGATCGATGTCATGGAAGAATTACCTGCCAATATTGTCGATAAGATTTTGACGAAGACTTCCAAAGCCGAACGCCACAGAATCAATACATTCCTAAAATACCCAGAGGATACAGCTGGCAGTCTGATGACACCAGATTATATCACGCTCGCCCGTGGTATGACGGTGAAGCAGGCACTTGCACATATCAAAAAAGAGGGCATGGATTCCGAAACGGTCTATACCTGTTATATCAAAGATGCAGGACGCAGGCTCATGGGCATCGTCTCGCTACGAAATCTTGTCACATCCGATGATGATGATTTGATTGACGATATGATGGTTGACAATCCCGTCTATGTCCATGTCAATGACAATCAAGAAGACGTATCAGAAGTCTTCAAACGTTATAATTTCCTCGCAATGCCCGTTGTTGACCGCGAGCACAGACTTGTTGGTATCATCACTGCCGATGATATGCTCGATGTCATCGAAGAAGAAACAACGGAAGATTTCGAGAGAATGGGTGGTATCATCGATTCTGGCGAACAGGAATATTTCGATACGCCTGTATTTAAGCATGTTTGGAATCGGCTGCCATGGCTGATATTGCTCATGGTCGCAGCAATGGTGACGGGTGCGGTTATAGGACATTTTGAATCATTATTGGCAAATGTCACAGTATTAGCTGTATATATGCCAATGCTCATGGGCACTGGCGGTAATTCTGGTTCGCAAGCTGCGACATTGATTATCCGTGGTATGGCTGTTGGAGATATAGAACTACGGGACTTTCCAAAAGTCTTATTTAAAGAATTTAGAGTAGGCATTATCATTGGCATCGCTTTGAGCCTATTTAATGTATTGAGGCTCCATTTTATTGATCACAAAAGTTTAGGTCTCATTATTACTGTTTGTTTTGCGCTATTATTTATTGTCGTCATTGCAAAGTGTATCGGATCGATGCTGCCAATGCTCGCAAAACGCATCGGCATTGACCCCGCGCTCATGGCTGCTCCAATGATTAGTTCGCTGACGGATATGTTTTCCTGCTTGGTCTATTTCTCACTTGCAAATCTTGTGTTGAGTTATTTTGGCGGGATATAAAATTAAAATGATTCGTTAGGGGTATCAAATGGCTGAAGTTAAATTCACAACTGAACAGCAGCAAGTTATCGATGCTCGTGGCTCCAATATTCTCGTGAGCGCGGCGGCAGGTTCGGGCAAGACTGCGACGATGATTGAACGCATCAAGCAACTCATCATCAAAGATCATGTCGATGTGACAGATATGCTCATCGTGACATTTACAGATGCAGCTGCGAGCGAGATGAAACGCAAACTCGTCTCTTCTATCAAGAAGACGATTGCGGATATGAATTTATCAACATTGGGGTCATCTGTTGATAAAGATGCCTCTGATATAGATACTTCTTCTGTTTCTAATCAATCAGAACAACTCGATTTTCTTAAAAAACAGCTCATGGTCATGGGAAGTGCGCAGATTAGCACTTTCCATTCTTTTGCTTTTACGATTTATAAGGAAAATTATCAAGTTTTGGGTAAAGAGCCCAGATTTACCGTAATCGATGATTTCAGGGCAAAATTACTCCAAGCTGAAGCGATGGATGAGACGCTTGCAGAGTTTTTTGATGAAAATGACGAAGATTTTCTGGATTTTTGCGCGCGTTACACGAAGATTAAAAATGAAGATGCAATCAGAACGATGATTTCCAATACCTACGATATGGTAATTGCAATGCCTGAGCCATTTGCTTGGCTTGAAGAAAAAATTGACATTGTGAGGCAGTTGAAAAATCATTTGGATACGGCACTTGCCACAGAAAATTATCAGATTCTGAATGACGATTTGATCTATAATGCGCTGAAAGAATTTGTGATAAGCGAAATTGGAGCTGCAATTGCAATCTTAAAAACGATGGGGGAATATATCTCGGAGCATGGCGTCGATTCCATCTATGAGAAGAATTTACTGAATATCCAAGGACTCAGTCAGATTCTTGAGAACATCGAGCATGCCCAAAATATTGAAGATTTTCAATTCGCATTTGACGCACTATCTGATGATGTACGATTTAAATTCCAAGTTTTTCGGGCAAAGAAGATAGACAATGAAGAATGGCAGATTATTAAGCCGGAAGCGGATATCTTACACAATAATGCAAAGAGCAAAATCAAAAAACTTTATCAGTCCTTTTTGGTGAGACCGATTTGGGTTATGCTTGATGAGCAGGCAAAGACGCTATCCGATTTGCTCGTATTGCAATCTTTGGTTGAGCGATATCACGAGAAATACGATGCTTTGAAAATCGATGCAGATGTCGTTGATTTCTCTGATTTTGAGCATCTTGCGCTTGCGGTATTAGATCATGATGAAGTGAGCGATGCTTACAAGAAACGGTATCAATACATCTTTGTTGATGAATATCAAGATAGTAACTATATTCAAGAGACGTTCATTGGTAAAGTGAGCCGCGGCGACAATGTCTTCATGGTCGGCGATGTGAAGCAAAGTATCTACAGTTTCAGAGGTGCCGTCCCCGATATCTTCGTTGGAAAGTACAATTCATTCGATGTATACGGTCTAGACAAGTTGGATGCAAATGTCACAAAAAATGTTACAAAATCTGCAGACACTCCAAGCCCTGCAAATTCCAGTGACGCAAAGACTGTCCAAAATGGACTGCGCATTGACTTGAACAAGAATTTCCGTTCACGCCCGCATATCTTAGAATCCATCAATGGTCTCTTCTATCATATCATGGAAGAGAAACTTTCAGGCATCGTCTATGATGATGCCGCGGCGCTTTATCCTGCGAGAGAATCGTCTCTTGATGAAGAAGCTTTTGGTGATGACAACAAAGCTACCTTGATTGTGGCACCAATGCAATTTTCAACCGAAGATACACCAGAAATTTATGAAAAATTAGGGCAGGGTCCTGACGTAGTAGCGGCACCTGATAACGAGGTTAGCGAACCTGTATCTTTGATTGATATTAAAAAGACGGAAGCCGAAGCCATTGCAATTGCGCAGAAAATTCATGAATTGAAAGCAGGGACTTATACAGATGATGCTGGGAATCTCGCTCGGTATTCCTATCGCGACATGGTAATTTTACTACGTACCTACAAGACTCCAGGTAAATTACTCAGTGACGCATTGACAAAATTGGGCATTCCTACCTATGTCGATGCAGGTGAAAGTATCTTTGATAAGCTTGAGATTCATTTGTGTATCGCAATCCTTACGACGCTCGTCAATATTCATGACGACGTTGCATTGGCGACGATGCTTCTATCTCCATTGTGTAATCTGACGATTGATGATCTCATTGAGATACGAGTTGCACACCCAGATGGCGATCTTGCGACAGCATTTTTAGCATGCGCGCAATCTACAAATGATAATCGTTTGAAAGACACGACAAATGACAGAACTTCAAATATTGACATTGAAAATAACAACAATATTACAGCCAATATTCGCGACATTTGCATACAGGCGCTTGAACTGATTCACAATCTTCGTGCACAGACGAGCTTTATGGAGCTTGCGGATTTTGTCCATCATCTGGTAAGCGACTATGGGATTTATGACTATGTCGCAACACTCCCGCAAGGTGCGCTACGGCTTGCCAATCTGAGGGCATTTACAGACATGGCATCTTCGTATAAAACCGCTGGAGCGGTTACGTTAAGGTCATTTGTGAGTTATATCAAGACGATTGAAGCGAGCAAAATCTCGGCGGTAGAGTCCATGCTCATCGATGACAGCGACGATGTCGTGCGTATCATCAGTGTGCATAAATCGAAGGGGCTTGAATATCCAATCGTCTTCATGCCGTTCATCACGAAAGAATATCGAGCTGTCAAAGTGACACCTGGTGCGCTTTCCATTGACAAACATGAGGGGCTTGCGCTCGACTATGTAGATTTGGATCAAGGAATCAAATCGAAGACGATTTTGCGCACCTTGATTGATCATCACAACAGACAAAATGAACTTGCCGAGGAGATTCGAATTTTGTATGTCGGTTTGACACGGGCACGCGAAAAATTATTTCTCGTCACCGCTGCCGATGAGAAAATGTTAGACACCATACAAGGCAAGGATTTATTCATGGTTGCAGAGGATTTATCACTATCAAAATCCAATTTTGACTATATCTTGCCATTTATCAGTGATGCAAAACTGAATGTGCAAATGTCGCAAGCAACGCCCACCATGATTGCAATGCTGGATGAAGAGATGCTAGATGACAAAATGGATTTGATGACCGAACTTTCTGAGATTTTCAATCATACTGATGTTCATGATGGCATGGAGCCATTTGCGATGTATCAAGACGCGATGCAATCATCAGCGATGTCGCAACATATTGGAAATCATGATACGAATCTGCAGTCTGAGGTGGAGCAATTGGCGATACGTCATGACGCGATGCAATCATCAGAGATGCCGCAACATATTGGAAATCATGATACGGATGTACTGACTGATATGGAGCAATTAACAACAGAAATTAGGCGTCGATTTAACTTTGTATATCCGCATAAAGCTGCCATTTCGATGTCTTATAAATACTCGGTGAGCAGTCTTGTGAAGCAGGGTGTCTATATAGAGAATCAACGACTGGTATCACCAATAGGTTTAGACGCATCAGCACGAATATCAGAACAGAGCATCGTCTCAAGTGACAATACAGCAACACCAGAACAGATCATACCAATACGAGCACAGTCCACTGTTTCAAATGATAATACAGCAACATCGGAATATAGCATGAACACAGAGGATGATTTCTACGATGATACGCGAGACAACGATGATGAAATATTCGACTCGGTAGACAACTCGGCTGATAATAAAAATATGAATATAAATGCCGTGGATTCCGAATCCACACTTGATCTCATGAAACAAGCGGCACTAAAAGGAACTGCATTTCACGAATGTGTCTATCAACTAGATTTTAAGGAAGCTGTTACACAGAAGGACAATCGTACGTATTTTGAAGCGCTTCTGAAGGACTTTGCGGCACGTGAGCTTTTGTCCGAAGACGAAGCAAATCTTGTTGATATTGACGAATTGATGACATTTGCGCGGTCGGAACTGATTCAGCGTGTGATTGCTGCGGGCAATATTGAAAAAGAAGTGCCGTGGGTATTGAAGGTAGATAAAGATGGGGAGGATGTTATGATTCAGGGCATCATCGATGCCTATTTTGAGGAGTCAGATGACATTGTGCTCTATGATTACAAGACCAATCGGAGTTACGGGAGCCTTGAAAAAGATACGGCGCATATGCGAGCATTATATGCGGGTCAGCTTGATTATTATGCGCAGGCGATTCAGTTGATTACGGGAAAAACCGTCAAAGAGCGAATGATTTACATGACGAAGACGGGTGCTGTGATTCAGATGCGATAATTAGAAATGTGATTTATAGCTTTTTAGGATAATATATATACAATCTTTAATATCAATCCATTTACACAAAAATATCTTGCACAATTTGCTTTATTGAAGGATTAATCTTCATCATACCTATCTTTTGCCGCAGAATATTCTAGCAGCATACTATCACGGAGTGTCTTTGGCTCAAGCACGAGAGCGTCGGCTCCAAAGATAAAAAAGTATGTTCTGATATGGAACTCAGTGCTTTTAAATAAGAACTCATTTCCTTCGCGCTTTATGAATTGTGGGCGTAAGTTAATGAGGGAATAATAGCTTTTTATGCCTTTATCCGTAAGCCTAACGCGGAATTCTTGTTCTTTATCAATCATGAAATTAGGCCCTTGGGCGGAGACTTTTTCTTCAAGACTCAGACGTTCGCTTTTCGTGATTTTACCACTGCGACTCTTTATTGGTCTGATGTTACTCGCATCTATTCGGGCAAGACGAATGGATGCAGGACGAAAATCTTCCTCAACATTATCAGAAATCTTTCTGGAATAACAGACGACGTAGTTAAAGGTAGCGAGTGCGTCGGTCCGAATACTATGTGGTTTTATCTCAAGCGTGCTACCAGAAATCGTCTTCAGGCGCAATAATTGATTTTCTTCGATGGCTTTTAATAGGACTCTTATTGTATCTTTGAACAATATTCTTTCACGCTCCACAAATGCAAGATTTGTATAGTCTTCAAATATCGCTTTAAGATATTTGCCAATGCTAGGATAGTATTCATCCTCAACGCATTCTGAAAAATCATCAGTCAAGTATGTGAAATTGTCATTATTAATTCTGAATTTGAGTGCTTTACTTTTCACGAGTTTATCTACATTGTCCAGAAGTTCCCGTTTCTTATCCTCTATGAGCGTATTTATTAATTTTGATGTGGATTCCACTGGAATGCCCGTGATACCATCAAATAAATTGTAGTAATAATCCGAAAGTTTGTCTAGCGTTATACCAATCGAAGCATTCGAAACATCCTTGTAGTTGTTGAAAATCCGATTCAAAATTCCCGAAACATTCGATGCCTCCGGGCCTTCTAAGTAAATAATATCATCTGAAATCACACTCCAGGCATGTGCACTTAGATTAATATGCTGTCTATGATCATCATTTATTTCATCAACATTAAAAGCCATATTCTGCTCCTATTCATAGTTTTTTCCTTAAATATTCTTATTGTATGAACCCAATTATAGATTAAATCCCCAATAATAGCAATAAACATGAATAAATATTCTTAATTTATAGGAATATTGTTTCTTCACGATCTAAATTATAATAATTGTATCAGAACAAATCAGAAGCCAGAGATGTAGAGCAAGACGATGTTGGCAGTATGTTGGTTTCAATTGCAATGCGATACTTAGAGTAATAGTAAACGATATAAAGAAGGATAGATGGTACGGCTTGTGACTATCCATGCTAAATTGAGGTGGTATGGATCATCGATAAGATCGCTTCGCAATGTTAAATGTAAATGGTAAATTAGGAGGTGCGCATATGGCTATAGGTGATTTTATTAATGAAAAAGAGAGCGATGCAGAGGGGGTTAAGCACAAAAAAGCTACACGTATGGATTCAGAAGAGCATGATGCTCAGGACTATATTACCAGTTTAGAGGAATATTTTGATGCAAATGACATCAAATACGAAATGACGGATATGTCAGACAAACACTGGGTGGCATTTGCGTTTTACTTTGATGAAAGTTTTTCGGCATTGCAGACAATTAATTATTACATCAATTTGGATGATAGAAATGAAATGGTGACTTACGTTGAATTTATCTCTCCTGTGTTGCTTGATGATATAACTGCAGTCAAAAGATATGAAAGTTTTGTGGCTCATATTAATAGAAACTCCAGATTTTTCAAATTGGTAATGCATTTTCATAACGATAGAAATTCATTGTTCCTGCAGTTTCAAACCGCATACTTCTTTCCATATGCTCCAGAGGAAGTGTTCGAAATCGCAAAATCATTGAAGGACGATGTGAAGAAAACATTTGAAGCACTAACCTATGTGGGCATAAATGATGAAGATTGATAAGGAGAGAATTCAATGAGGGAAAACTATGGTAAGTATGACATCACATACCGTCTATTAAGAGATAGGGTAATTATTCTAGATACAAATGTGCACGAATTTTCTGCAAGTGAAATTGTGAAGCAGCTAATGTTACTCGATGCCGAAGATCCGTCAAAGGATATTCAGTTCTATATAAATTCGAGGGGTGGCAATATTTATGATGGTCTGATGATCATAGACACAATGAAGATGATTCGTCCAAGAATTTCTACGATTGTCTTGGGCAATGCAATGTCTATGGGCGCAGTGATTGCAAGTTCTGGTACAAAGGGAAAACGCTATGCAACGAAGAATGCGACTATGATGATACATCAAGTAATTGGAGGTGTCTATGGTCAAGAAAGTGATTTTGCAATTGAGGCTAAAGAAATGGCACGACTCAAAAAAGAATTAACACAAATGCTGGCGGACAATACAGGGCAGACATTCGAGCAAGTAGAAGCGGATACCGACAGAAATAATTATCTTACCGCAACGGATGCTCTGGCATACGGGCTGGTTGATAAGATTATTTAGTAGTTGTTAATTGTAAGTTTGTAATTAATATGAGGAGGTAACATTATGGGACATTGGTATGTAGTAAATAATTTTGGAAGCATCGTAGCTGGTCCATTCATTTCAAGAGACATGGCAGAATCCTTTGCTGGTGGGAGTGGTTTCTATTCAGTGGTGTATCAATAATCGTATCGCACTCATTGTATTTACAATTAAAAGCTGAAAACGTAATTATTTTGAAAGTAATGAGGTGCAACGATGGATCCATATGAGACGCTAGAAATTAATAGAGGTGCAAGCCGAGAAGAAATTAAGCGTGCTTATCGTAAACAAGTAAAATTATATCATCCGGATAAGCATACAGATAATCCTCTCAGTCATCTAGCTGAACAGAAGATGAAAGAAATCAATGAAGCTTATAATATTCTGAAAGATAATGCTAGTTCGGTCAGATTTTCACAATCGTCTAGCAATCGTAGTTCATCAAGTAATGCAAATTCAAAGTCTTATGATGATTTTAAAAGGGAAGCAGAACAAAGAGCAAAAGCTGCGCAAGAAGCGCGCAAAGCTGAGGCTATGAAACGCGCTGAAGACGCCAGAAAAGCTGAAGAAGCACGAAAAAAAATGGAAGCTAGCAGTTCGTTGTTTCTTGGTTCAGTTTCTATACTACTAATAATAATGATTGTTAGCTTACTATCAATAACTTAGATGAATGATAATTATTTTTTATAATACAAAATTATGTTATGGCAAGAAGGGAGACTTGTTATGCGATATAATAGTGATAAAAGTTATTATGCTGTAACGGTTAAATGCGGGCATGTAGGAAGAAATCATTATATGCCTATCACGTTTGCCATATCTGCGGAAGATGGAGCAGCAGCTGCCCAGTTGGCTCGTGGATTTAAACGTGTAAAACATGATCATAAAGATGTGATTCTCTGTGTGAATAAAATCGATATTGATGAATTTATAACCATTAAAACGAATAACAATCATGATCCATACTTGCATTGTAAAAATATTCAGGATCAGAGAAAATACAATCAGGAAATCGAAAAGCGTAAAGTTCCTGAAAAATTGGTTGCCGGTAAAAAACATAAAATAGTAGATAGTAGAAATCAGCAGCATTATGTTGGTAAGAATGTCATCAAAACTAATTTGAAGCGTTTTACAAAATATTATACTGACCTTCAAGGATATAGTTGTGCAGAAAGGTGTGTCAACCAAACTTAATATCGTGTGATATCAATGCTTTTGGGTATATTTTTCAGACAATTTATGCACAAAATATAAATTAAGAGGAATCATAATATTCGTTGTGCCAGAAAAAAGTGCTTGCAATACAGGCACTTTTTTGTTATCATATAAAGACGTGAGCCGCACAGAAAAGGTTTTGTAAATGTCAAAATGGATTTGACTACCTGGGATGGCGTGACCGAGATAGAAAGGATTATCATGTACGCAATTATTGAGACAGGCGGAAAGCAGTACAAAGTTCAAGAAGGAGATAAGATTAAAATCGAGAAACTTGACTTCGCTGCAGACGAGACAGTCACATTTGACAAGGTTCTACTTGTAAGTGATGACAATGGTGCTACAGTTGGCGCTCCTTATGTAGAAGGTGCTACCGTAGCTGCAAAGGTTCTTTTCCAAGGCAAGAGCGATAAGGTTATCATCTTTAAGTTCAAAGCAAAGAAGGACTACAGAAAGAAACAAGGACATAGACAACCATTTACATTGGTACAAATCGAAGGAATCACTGCATAGGATATTGATTTACGAATCAAATGAATCGCAGTGTGATTACATATTACGGAGGTATTTAATCATGGCAAGTAAAAAAGGTGTAGGTAGTTCGAAGAATGGTCGTGACTCGGCTGCCAAGAGACTCGGCGTAAAGACTGGTGACGGTCAGTACGTAAGTGGTGGTAGCATTCTCGTAAGACAGAGAGGCACAAAGTTCCACCCAGGCAACAACGTTGGTATCGGTGGGGATGATACTCTCTTCGCTACAATCGATGGCGTTGTTAAGTTTGAGAGATATGACAAGAAGAGGAAGCAAGTCAGCGTTTACGCTCAGTAGTTTCGTCTAACTCACACCCCCGATTTTGTCGGGGGTGTTTTTAAATATGAAATAAGAATGAGAATGGTATTTATTCATGTCTGCAAGCTTAGTGTAGATTGCGCTCAAAGGGACAATATGTCGCACGGAGCGTATGAACTACTACGTGAGTACGGCATACTGTCCCTTTGGGCGTGAGATACGCAAAGATCGCAGATATGAAAAGAGGTAAAGATGTTTGTAGATAAAGCCAGTATTACAATTAAATCGGGAAAGGGCGGTAACGGTTGTGTATCGTTTCGCCGTGAACCCTATGTACCAGATGGTGGTCCAAATGGTGGAAATGGTGGAAATGGCGGAAGTGTCATCTTTAAAGCCGATAAAAATCTTCGAACACTGATGGATTTTAAGTATAAGAAGAAATACGTTGCAGAGTCTGGTCATGTCGGCATGAGCAGCAATAAGTTTGGACCATATGGCGAGGATTTAATCATCAAAGTGCCTGAGTGCACGGTCATCTATGATGAAGAGACTGGACGGTTGATGTGCGACCTCAATGAAGACGGCGAAGAATTTAAAGCTGCACTTGGCGGACGTGGCGGAAGAGGCAATACTTGCTTTAAAAATTCCGTACGTCAGGCACCGAACTTCGCGGAAGCTGGCGGACTTGCACAGGAGCGTAAAGTTGTTCTTGAGCTGAAATTGATTGCAGATGTTGGCTTAATCGGTTATCCAAATGTCGGAAAATCAACGTTATTGAAATCTTCAACAGGCGCAAGACCTAAAATTGCTAATTATCATTTTACAA
>JAISJM010000028.1 GCA_031261525.1 Eubacteriales Family XIII. Incertae Sedis bacterium | reverse complement strand
CGTAAGTTTGCATCAAGCGCGACATCAAGCCCCTCCACAGAGCTATAATCCCCAACATTCAAATCAATATGAAATACAGGATACTCTACCCAGTCCTGTTCAAGTTTCGCAATCGCAAGCCCTTCAAAGAGTTCTTTCTGTCCAAGAAAATATGCTTCCAATGTAGACAAAAACAAACTCTTTCCAAAACGACGTGGACGCCCTAGAAAATAAGTCTTTCCCTCGCTCACCAATTTATATACATAAGCGGTCTTATCTACATATGCATATTCATTTGTTCGAAGATCTTCAAAACTCTGAATACCAATTGGCATCTTACGCATGACACACCTCCTAATAAGTGTTTATTCAATCACATATATAGAGTATAACATATATTGAAAGCGCCCACCTCTCCAAGGAGACATGGGCGCAAATGTCACAATTTCATATACTAATTTTTCGCACGACAATACCGATAAATCGTCTCTTGGCATTCAGGACATATATAGACTCTGTCCCAAAACCAACTTCGTTTCTTATGCACATGATTGCCAGAACGTTTATAACTCTCGAGCATTTGATCATATTTTACACGCACCCAGCCGCGTTCGAGTGAATCACCTTTATCAATCTGTGCACCACAAATATCGCATACATACACCTTTTTCTGTGGCATCATCACCTCCCGCGTAACATGTCAGCAATCCATTCTAGCTAAAAAACGCATCGATCTGGCGGTTCGTACATTCTACTGCATCGCCACCATCATAAGCTTTGTACCATGTAGCAGCTTTATCAACAGCCGTGCGAATATCCCAATGAGGTGTCCAACCAAGCACACTACCAGCCTTACTGATATCAAGCTTTAAGAAATTAGCCTCATGAGGACCGCCATCTGGCTTGACTTCATAGTCAAAACCAAGTCCCCAAGCATCGGCAAATAGCCCAACCAATTGCTCCGTCGTTACATTACTCTCATCACGAGGTCCAAAGTTAAAACTTCCAGATATCCCATCGGCATCTTCATATTGAGCCTGAGCCAAAGTAAGATATCCCGGCAGACACTCAAGCACATGCTGATAAGGACGAGTAGAAGTAGGATTTCGAAGCACAACAGATTCAGATTTCACAGCAGCTCGATAACAATCAGGTATAATCCGATCCGCCGCGAAATCGCCACCACCGATAACATTGCCGGACCGAGCCGTAGAAATGGCAGGCAAATCGAACGACTTCTTATAACTGGCAGTCACAAGCTCACTACAAGACTTCGAGTTGCTATAAGGATCGTGTCCATTCAGTCGTTCGTCCTCACGGTATCCCCAAATCCATTCTTGATTCTCATATACTTTATCCGTCGTCACATTGACAAAAGACTTCACAGTACCAGGATTCGTACTTTCAAGAACACGAAGTGCCTCGAGTATATTCACAGTACCCATAACATTGGTTGCATAAGTTTTGACAGGATTCCGATAACTCTCACGGACAAGTGGCTGTGCCGCCATATGGATCATAATTTCAGGTTGTGCTGCGACGACAGCCTCTGTAAGAGCAACGCCATCACACACATCCCCAATGATAGAATGAATCGATGACTCACCAAGTCCAAGTACCTCGAATAAACTAGGAGAAGTCTGTGGTTCAAGCGCATAACCAGTAACCTCTGCCCCAGCCTTAATCAACACCTGACAAAGCCACGCACCTTTAAAACCAGTATGTCCTGTGACAAACACCTTTTTACCTTTATAAAAATCCAACATCATATTATCCTATCTGTTTATCCTAACTGTGCAAAATACTCATGAATTTTATCGACCATATAATCAATCATCTCATCGTTCATACCAGGATAGACCCCAATCCAAAATGAATTGTTCATAATTCTATCCGTCGTCTTCAATTCATTCACGACTCGATAAGCTTCACCTTCTTTGTCACGGAATTCATCAAAACAAGGATGCTTAATCAAGTTCCCAGCAAAGAGCAACCTCGTCTGCACACCATTCTTCTCCAGAAATTCTGTAAGCTCCGTACGATGATTTTCAAGACCATCGGCAAATGTCATCAGATACCCAAACCAACTAGGCGCACTGTTCTTCGTAGCAACAGGCAAGATTAGTTTATCACTCAAATCTGCAAGTCCAGCACTCAGTCGATCAAAGTTATGTCTGCGGCGTTCAATAAATCCAGGCAATTTCTTGAGCTGCGCGACACCAATCGATGCCTGCAAATCGGTAGCTTTCAAGTTGTATCCTAGATGAGAATATACATATTTATGATCATAACCAGCAGGTAATTCGCCATACTGTCCATCAAAACGTGCACCACAGAAATTATCTTGACCCGAAGGACAGATACAATCGCGTCCCCAATCCCTTAATGATACTGCGATACGTGCAAGTAAAGGATTATCTGTGTATACAGCGCCACCTTCACCCATTGTCATATGACGTGGTGGATAGAATGATGATGTACCGATATCGCCGATTGTACCAGTGTATTTGCAAATGCCATCAATGGTATATTTGCTACCCAATGCATCACAGTTATCTTCAATCAGCCATAAATCATACTTTTCACAAAAGGCTTTAATATAGGACAAATCAAAAGGGTTGCCAAGCGTATGTGCAATCATAACAGCTTTTGTCTATGTCTTATATTACCATCGCTTCCAAGGAGCCTGCCCACTTTCCCAAAGCTCATCCAAATATTGCTTATCCCGCAATGTATCCATACACTGCCAAAAACCTTCATGCTCATAAGCAACAAGCTCACCATTCTGTGCAAGCGTCTCAAGCGGTTCACGCTCCAAGGTTACACTATCCCCCGAAATTAAATCAAAAATAGCAGGCGTAAGCACCATAAATCCACCATTTATCCAGCCACCATCCGTCTTTGATTTCTCAACAAAACTATTGATTTGACCTGATGAATCAATATCAAGCACGCCAAAACGTCCCCCTGGCTGAATTGCCGTAAGCGTTGCTTGCTTGCCTTGCGCATCATGATATGCAATTAACTTATTGATATCTACATCGCACACGCCATCCCCATAAGTAAGCATGAACTTTTCACCATCGAGATATTCCTGAATGCGTTTCAGCCGTCCGCCAGTCATGGTATTGAGACCCGTATCAATTACTGTCACTTTCCAAGGTTCTGAAGCGTTGTTATGGATTGTCATACCGCCATCACCCGCAAAATCGAACGTAACATTGGATCGATGTAGATAATAATTGGCAAAATACTCCTTAATCACATGCTGCTTATATCCACAGCAGATAATAAACTCATTGTGCCCATAGCTAGAATAATGCTTCATAATATGCCATAATATCGGTTGATCCCCAATCTCGATCATTGGTTTTGGCTTCAAGTGGCTCTCTTCACTGATTCGAGTGCCAAACCCGCCAGCAAGAATAACTGTCTTCATAAACGTATCCTTTCTATCACATTCTCTGTCATATTCTCAATAATACTGACTATATTGTAGCATAGTATTACGGCATTTCATCATTTGATTATTTACTCTAACCCACCATAAGTGTGCAGAAATTCATTTAAACTCTGTAAATTCCGATCCTTTTCAGAAAGAATTACATTCTCAATCCCTCCAACAAGCTCCAACGGCCACGCAATTCCAACATCTGAATCATTCCAGCAAATGCCATCATCACCCTCACCATAAAATGCCGAAGCAACTTTATAAGATACAATACTATCTTCAATAACTAAATATCCATGTCCACAACCACCAGGAATCAACAACTCACACTTATTATCCCCACTAAGTTCAAATGCAATCCATTTTGCAAATGTCTGTGATCCACCCCTCAAATCGACGACTACATCCCAGACTTTGCCCGCAACACAACGAACAAGTTTTGGCATCTGAACCGTACGCTGAAAATGTGTTGACCGAATGACACCCTTATGTGAATTCGTATAAAATACTTCCTTCAGTTCATAAGGCAGATTCTGAGATTCAAAAACCTCTGTAGAATAATCCTTAATCAGATATCCTCTATCATCATAAGCAACAAAAGGATCAATTACATACAATCCTTCAATACCCGTTTCTTCAAACCGCCAAGGATTGACACCAGATGACCTGTCTTCACCAGACGATTCCCATTGTACATTTAACGCTCTGCTCTGCTCTGCTCTGCTCTGCTCATAAAATTATACCCTTTCTCTACATGCGTGCAAATGTCCACCGTATTCCTTCAATAAAATCCATCTCTGCCCGAAACCCAGTATCTGCTTCCGTCAAAGAGGTATCATAAGCACTCAAAGGTAAATTAACTCCCATAAATGGTGCACTACCAAGCTCATAAGATGCATCAGGCGCAACAGCCTCTATAATCTGTGCAATAAACTCCTTTAGAGGTTTTGCTCCACCACTAGCAACAAAATACTCATAAAACGGTCGACCATGTCGAGCAATATCATAAATAGCACGCGCAACATCTGTGGCATACACAAAATCATAATTCTGCACACCAGATGTAAACTGTAATGGCTCATGATTCTTACACTTCGTCAGCACCATATTGATAAAATTCTGATTTGGATCCTGTGGTCCATAGATATTTGCAAGCACCAACCATAGATGGTCAATTCCCAAATCTCCAGCTAATGCCTTACTCGTATAATGCGTTGCAAGCTTTGATAAAGCATAATTATTGGTCATAAAGGATCCTACACCTTGAAGATGCAAAGCCTGCTCCATATCACGTTCTGCAATACTTCCAAAGCAGAGAATACGACCACAACCAATCTGCTTACACACTTTGAGAATAGCTTCCGTATCATATACATTCTGAAACTGCGTACGGAGATCTTTTCGAGCCTCACCAGAAATTGCCCGACTAGCTAAGTTGATGAGTGCATCATATCCTTCAGAATCTCGCACTTCAAGCAACTCTGGTAACGTAGCAATATCATCTAAATCGCACTGGATATAAGTAAGTCCCTCAAGTTTTTCAAGTCTCTCAGGAATCGCCCTTCGACCAACAGCAGTAACGGCGACACCTTGCGATACAAAGTACTCACAAGTATAAGTCCCCACAAATCCAGTAGCACCAAGTATGATGACATTGTTTATTGGAAAATCAAGCATTATGCCACCTCCTTCACAAAGGAAGAAGCACAATAAACCTGTGACAATTTAGTATTTATTGTTTGTCTGTCTGTCTGTCTGTCTGTCTGTCTGTCTGTCTGTCTGTCTCTGAAATTATCTGGCTAATCCATGCATAAGTCAACTGAACGCCCTCTTTCCATGACACAGATGGAGCATAACCCGTGTCATTCATCAATTCGGAAGCATCAAATGTGCTAATTGGCAAGCTAACCCCAGAAAAGCCAGCCGTACCGAATTGGTAATCGATATCTTTTTTACCAAAATCGTCCATACCATCTAGAGTCTGAATCAACTCCAGCAAAAACTCCTTAAGTGGTCGTGCCTTACCACTACCAATCAAGTACTCATAAAAAGGCTTTCCTTTCACAGTAGCAAGATAAAAAGCTTTCGCAACATCCTCAACATACACAAAATCATAATTCTGCGTCCCTGCTGTAAATGACAACGCCTCCCCATTAGCAATCTTACGAAGTGTAGATACAATCAACCTACTAGAAGTCTCTCCAGGTCCATATGTGTTGGTAATCAGAGGCCATATCAACTCGATGCCAAGGTCTTTTGCCACAGTCTTACACATATAATGTGCATTGAATTTACTAAGTGCATAATAATTGGGTGTAAATGTATCAAATCCCTGCGCATGATTGATATACTCAGCCTCTCGCTCCATAATCGTACCCGCACCAACAAATCGCTTACAACCAAGTTTCGCGGCAATCTCAACACACTTCACTGCTGTAAATGCATTGCCAAGTTGCTTACCAAAATCAGCACGATCTGCGACCGACACATTGCCCCAAGCAAAATGTATAAAGGCATCATAATCTAGCCTTTCCAGCAATTCAGGCAACTGCTCAATCGCATCCAAATCACACTGCACGTAAGTCAATAATTCATGCTGCGCAAGCCGCATTGGAACCGCTTTTCGACCAACAGCAGTAACATGCACCCCTTGTGATATAAAATATTTCGTAGTATAACTGCCAATAAAACCATCTGCCCCAGTGATAATCGCATTCTTTATTTCATTTTTATTCATTCAATAATTCCTCCACAACACATAATGCCCTTGCAACAGCCTGATCCATATTGTAATACGTATATTCTGCCAATCTTCCACAAAGTACAAGATTATCAATCCCCTTCAAGTCCTCAAGATACTGATTATATGCAATCTGATTCCCATCATTGATAATAGGATAATAAGGATCCAATCCACGTGAACGAGCAATCTCGTCATACTGTAAAGGATATTCAGTAGCAACAACAGTAGTTCTGCCATTCCCGCGAAGGCGAGAATCCTCTTGCCCTTCCGCACCTTGCTCTCTCACGCCATAACATACATCCCCTGCAAGCGACTGAGTAAACTTCCCATAATCAGTCTTCCGAGTAAATCCATCAGCCTGAGGATAAGCGACAATCGGTGCGGGCAATCCAGCCGAATCATCTTCATAGACAATATCCAGTGTCCGATATGGCAACATCCCATATTTATACTCAAGCAATTCATCAATAGCCCCAGTAAATACCAATGGAATATCAATCAAATCTATATCAAGCTCAACCTCGCTAATGTCGCCAGAAAGGTCACGACCAACAATCTTCGTGATACCATCTTTAACGCGAATCGACTTCTCAGACGTATCCACAGTAAACAAATCAAGCGCATCTACACCAACCAGAACATCAATGCCATCATGCTCTAGTAGTTTCTTAAATAAAGAGCTAAATCCACCGACTGGTAGCATCTGATGCTTGTCAGGGAAATGTACATCCTCATATCCAAGCCGAATCGGTACACGCTTCAACACCATCGGATCAATCTCTTCAGGCGGTATCCCCCACTGCTTAGAAGTATACGGTCTATAATCCTTCTCAAACAATGCCTCAGCTAACTCACGACAAACAATATCTTCCGACTCAAGCAATTCAACAACAGTAACACTATCTACAGTCGGATAAGCCTTTTTCAGATGTTCAATAATCGTCTCCGCCTTATCCTCAAAAAGCATCTCTATAGACTGAAAATTGAAAGGTTGTGGTACAATCTTCCCATCAACCTCGACAGGATATTTCACAGGAAAATCAAACCACTCGCCAAATCCAGATACAAAATCATACACATCTTCATCATCAGTATGAAAGATATGAGGACCGTACCTCTGCACACAAATCTCATGGTTAGCTATCTCATCATACATATTGCCCGCAATATGCTCACGTCGTTCAAGCATTAAAACTCGTTTTCCTGCGTCAACAAGTTTTCGAGCAATTATAGCTCCACAGAACCCTGTACCAACAACAATCAAGTCATAATTAGATACTTTTGTCAGATTATTTGTCATATGTAATAGTCCTCATTTCTTTTTAAACTTTCCAGTCATTCCCCGTACATGCCTCACTGCCACACCCAAGAACTCAATCAACCATCGGTACTCAGGCAACCAAAAGAACAACACCGTGACCAATCCAACCGACACAACAACAGATGCCACAACTAGATAAACTAGATTGATAAATGGATTCGTCCAGACAAGCCATCTTGTCAGATAATAAGTAAAGAATATGATATTGATCCCAATTGCATACATAAAATACTGTTGCAATAACCATGGTAAAAGCGGTTTATGAAATGCATGCTTCATAATCTGACGCACCGACCACCAAGAATTGACAACAATCGCCGCAATAATCGTCCCCAAAAGTACACCCATGATATCCATGTCGAAAACGGTCACAAACAGTAGGGAGATAACCAAATTCACGATCGCTTCAATTACAGATTTTCGGCCTTGATGCTTTAGTACGCCATACGCAAATATAAATGAATCTGCAGGACCACGCATAATCAACAAAAAGAAATTAATAACTATCACAAAGACTGTCTTATTATCAAGTACATAAAAAGGTCCAGCCCATAACTGCATAAATGGATTAAACAGACAAAGCATAATCGATCCAGCAATTGTTGATGCAACAAACGATAGAAAGAACTGTCTTCTAAACAATGAGTACCCTGTTGAACCATCTTCATCATGAACGGCAACATGACCATAACTTTGATTGGCACCCGAAAGTAGTAGATTTGTCAATGCAAACACAGATGCCCAAATTATGGAATAATTTGCATATTGCCCAACGCGTATGATACCTACAAATCGAGCAATGAGAATATTGTCAGAAGCATTAATAATTACACCACCAATCTTATTGCCCATAATCTCTTTGATATGCTCTTTCATACTAGCTATATCTGTTTTGCTTATCTTTTCATCAGTAGCGTCATTAATATATGGATATTGTTTGTCCACAGTTCTTGAGATTGCAATATTAGTCAAGAATGTAAAGATAACCCTAATCAAAATAAATACTATAAAGTTATGCATAAAATATAGTGCAACAATCTGGAGTGGCACACAAATCAAATCAAATATAAACATATTAATTCTATTTCGGTAATCTTGCTGGTTTGCAGAGAGCAAGATACGCTTATATGCAAAAAAGTAAGATGAGGCAGAATTGAGCACAAACAAAAAGAAAATTACATGGAAATAAGGTACAGATTCTCCTTTGACGAAAAGTTCAACAAATGGTGTAATTATTAACCCAAGACCTAAAATAATACACCCGATAATAAGATAAACCTTCTTGTAAAGTTTCATAAATACAATAATCTGTGGCTTGTTATCTGTTGCGAGGGGCTTATATAGTTCAAGAATAATAGCCGCACCGATTCCAAGTTCTGCAAGCGATAATACGCCTAGAATATTGGTGCACAACCCATTAATACCAATATAAGCGGCCCCCATGAATTTAATGAGAGCTGTCTGCATCGCAAATTTAATCACTATGTTAGCAAGTTGAATCAATGTATTAATTATTGAATTATTTAGTGCATGCGTAGTCTTGTTCATTTTTCCTTTCAATCTATTTTTTATGCTATATTTATTGCAGGAATCCCTACATGCACAGCGCCATCAGGAAATGTTTTTGTTACTACAGCATTAGCACCAACAATGACGTTATCTCCAAGTGTAATATTACCGATGATGCGAGCCCCTGCATTTATTTGAACATTATTTCCAATAACTACGGATGGATGAATAATAATCATATGAGGATGATTTAATATTAAACCAAATCCAATATCAAGCGAAGGCTGAAGTTGGCTATTCATAAACCCACGTACCAATACAACATCAAAAATTCGAAATATCATTTTTTTGATATTTTTAATAACTGTACTCTTTGTATAGTAATGGTTTAGATATCCGAATCGATATACCCATATGACAATCTTACTCCATCGTTCGCTTTGATTTTCACATTCTAAATGTGCAAGTATTCTTGCTTGCTTGAAGATTATATGTCATATCGTCCTCCTTGTATAATATTCCATGAAATAACCGTTACTTACGCGACATTTTTATTTGTCTCCATATCAATCTAAGCCAACAAGGGAAGTATAAAAAACACTTACTCTTTAATTTCATAATTAAGACTGAAATTTCAGACGGATGGGATATGTAATCAAGTGAATCTTTAAATGAGGTTCTTATATTGTATGCTTGATACATTGTATATAGATTCGTATATACAAGAAAGAAACCATATTTATATGCCCTCCCCCCCATAATGATAAATTGTAGGAGAATAAATAGCTTCAATAAGCTCTTCTCTGCCAAACTTTTCAAACATTGATGGATATATGTTTTGTGTAACTTGGATTATGTTGCCACCCTAAATTATTATATATTGGTGAAAAAATATATATGTGATCTTCTAGTACCGCAGACCAACTATCTTGATCCGCAAACGGTAATCTCCCGTCATTAGCCAAGGCATATTGTGTCAATTTTTTTGATATTTGATTTTTTCTCAATATATCTAAATTTAGGATTAACACATCAGTATTAATATATGGTGAAAATTCATGTATGCCAATCAATTTTTTGTGAACACTTGAAACACCCATATTATAATCGATTGCGCTACCAATAAAATTATCACCTAAATCGATAGACCAAAACTCTTTAAGTGATTTTAATATAAGGGTATCACCTCCTAATAATATACATCTATCGATTGTCGATAAAATTTCAGGAATAAAAAAACGAGAATAAATCACATTTGTATGGTCAGAAAGCATTTCAATTTGATCTAGACCTTTCATATCAAAATTACTATAAAAGTAAATTGTAAAAAGATCATTCGTATTATGGGCATCAAGAATTTGTCTCATTTTTTCCATATTTTGTGCCGTAAGCCCATAATCCAAAATATGTATATAAATCTCAGAAAAATCTTCCGAACAATTTGACAATAGTGACTCTATTGAAGTGCCAACAATTGG
>JAISJM010000007.1 GCA_031261525.1 Eubacteriales Family XIII. Incertae Sedis bacterium | reverse complement strand
GTTTTTCAACATTTGTCTCTTTCCCTATTTCATCTCCGTTTCGTGTCTCAACGTTGCTCTCCCGCACTCCACACGCACCTACACTCCTTGTTTTGCAAATTTCGCCTAATTTACGATTTTATCTGCGTTTCGTGTCTCCACGTTGCACTCCCGCACCCCACACGCACCGACACTCCGTGTTTTGCAACTTTCGCCTCTTTTTACGAGTTCATCTCAGTTTCGTGTCTCCACGTTGCTCTCCCGCACCCCACACGCACCGACACTCCGTGTTTTGCAACTTTCGCCTCATTTTACGATTTCATCTGCGTTTCGTGTCTCCACGTTGCTCTCCCGCACCCCACACGCGCCGACACTCCGTGTTTTGCAACTTTCGCCTCATTTACGATTTCATCTGCGTTTCGTGTCTCAGCGTTGCTCTCCCACACCCCACACGCACCGACGCTTCGTGTTTTGCAACTTTCGCCTCTTTTTATGATTTCATCTGCGTTTCGTGTCTCCGCGTTGCTCTCCCGCACCCCACACGCACCGACGCTCCGTGTTTTGCAACTTTCGCCTCATTTATGATTTCATCTGCGTTTCGTGTCTCCACGTTGCTCTCCCGCACCCCAGACGCACCGACACTCCGTGTTTTGCAACTTTTGCCTCTTTTACGATTTCATCTGCGTTTCGCCGACTCGCAACACCTCGCGTCCCCAACGTTGCCCTCCAACACCTCCATCCTCACACCTCAGACCGCCATCCTTCGAAATTTTCTAAATTTTTAGAAAAGACGTGATTTATTTAAAATCTTGCAAATAATGAAAAGCGGGTGTATACTTGTGACTCAAGCAAAGTATACACGATATATAGCTTAAATAATTTTGCTTCAATTGAAGATTTTCTAATAACGATTCGCAAAAAAAGCGTTAGAAAGACTGGTTGGATATGCATAATCATAAAAGCGACATTCGAAAATTGACCGATATAATGGACATAAAAAAGTGGCAGATAATCCAAGATTCGCTTGCAGAGATTACGGGTCTCGCGATTATCACAGCAGATTATAAAGGTACGCCTGTGACAAGGCATAGCGGATGTCAGCCATTTTGTAGACTTGTGCGCGCAGACGAAGAGCTGAAATTATACTGCGAAAAATGTGATTCTCGTGGTGGGTTTGAGGCGATGCGCATTAAAAAGCCCTATATTTACACCTGCCATTATGGCATCATTGATGCTGCGATTCCGATTGTCGTAAACGACTCCTATCTGGGTGCGGTTCTGATTGGACAGGTGCAGTTGCCAACCGATGTTCGCGCAGATACAGGCATGGATACGGATATTAGCACGGGCACAGGCTCGGATCCTGAGGCGGATATGGACACGGATATCATGGAGCCGATGTGTTTGCTGACCAATAAAAGACTCATTGAAAAAGGAACGATTGAGTACGGTAGGCAGAGGCACAGACTGCCAACGATGACGATGGAGCGGATTCAGCAAGTTGCGATGATGCTTTTTCATCTATGCAATTATATCGTTGAGGAAGCCGTTGAAAAACATACGATTATGCAAATGATTACAGACGGTGGCTCGAAACAAGAGACCGCAGATGCTGCAGAAAATGCAGCCCTACTTCCTGTCGATCGATTGGAGTCGATTAAAAAGAAACTAAACAATGCGATTGCCAATGCCATCATTCCGACGGAAACTTTTGATGAAAAAATATCGCATCATAGAATCCTTCAGCCTGCATTTACATTTATCGATGAACATAAATCGGAGCGATGCAAGCTTGAGGAAATGGCTGTGCTGTGTCATGTGAGCACAAGTTACTTTAGCAAACTTTTTGCGAAGAAGACAGGAAAAAATTATTCAGATTATCTGCGCGAAAAGCGAATTGATTGGGCAAAAAATTTATTGAGTTCCACAGATTTGCAGATATCAGATATTGCAACGGATGTCGGCTTTAGTGATGCGAGTCATTTTGTCAAGACGTTCAAGGCTTTCGAGGGCATTACCCCTGCACGCTATCGCAATATGTTTTTAGATGAGCATGAAAACTTTTAATATGAAGCATGTATTTGCATATGCATGATAATGTCAACATAACAAGCGATGCGAGTCATGCGTACACCTCTCACAGAAACCACCTTACTGCGGCATACCGCGCAATCGATGCCCTTCACAGCACTCGTTAAAATTGTATCAATCATGATTGATTGATACAATTTTTTTATTTTGGTCATAAAAATACAATTGTTTTAGCTTATAACAGGACGAATTTTTCTATTGTTTTATCTTTTTTAAAGTATATAATTTCTCACATAACAACGAACTCGTAATCGTACGAATTGCAATCAAGTAAAGGAGTAAAACATGAGAAAAGCATTCATTTGTCCAACAAAATACGTTCAAGGAGAAAGCGAACTTTTGAATTTAGGCTATTTTGTTAAAACTTTCGGAGACTCCGCTTTATTGATTGCACATCCTGACGACGTTGCAAGAGTGAAGAAGCAGCTAGATATAACGGCTGAAAAATTTAATATCACTTTTGTCGAAAGTAACTTTGTAGGTGAATGTTCGAGAGAAGAGGTCACGAGATTACAGAAAGTTGCGAAGAAGAATAAATCAAGCTGCACGATTGGTCTCGGTGGCGGCAAAGCGATTGATACGGCGAAGTGTGTTGCGCAGGGTGAATCACTCATCATCGTTCCGACGATTGCCGCGACAGATGCGCCGACGAGTCACTCCGCGGTATTGTACACGCCTGATGGCGCTTTTGACGATTATGCCTATTTTAAGCAGAGCCCGAGTGTCGTCTTGATTGACACGAAGATTATTGCAGGTGCGCCTGTAAGATTCTTGGTATCTGGCATGGGCGATGCGCTTTCGACCTATTTTGAGGCAAGAGCGACGAGTAAGGCATTTGCAAATGTCAATGCAGGACTGCCCTGTGGTTTCAGAGAAGGCTATTGTGGCCCCGCAAAATCGACAAATACAGCACTGGCGCTCGCGACATTGTGTTATCAGACTCTTATGGAAGATGGCATTAAGGCGAAGGAAGCATGTGAGAAAAATGTCGTTACACCAGCCCTCGAAAATATCATCGAAGCCAATATCCTGCTTTCAGGTCTTGGATTCGAAAGTGGCGGACTCGCTGGAGCACACGCGATTCATGATGGATTGACGATTTTAGAGGGTACGCATCAATATTTCCATGGCGAGAAAGTTGCGTTCGGAACCTTGGCGCAGTTAGTCCTTGAAAATGCGTCGACGAAAGAACTGGAAGATGTTTTAGATTTCTGTCTTGCCGTTGGACTTCCTGTATGCCTCGCAGATATTGGTGTAGATCATATCACGGATACACAGCTGTGTCAGGTCGCAGAAAAAGCGTGTATACCTGAAGAATCCATCTATTCGATGCCATTTCCAATTCGGAAAGATTCTGTTGCGGCAGCCATCATCGCGGCGGACAAGATTGGCAGTAGCTATAAGGCAAAGAAACAAAGCGGAGGGATCGTATGTTAGAAGTGAGCAATATCACAAAAAAATTCGGCGGTCTTGTTGCCAATAAGGATGTCTCCTTTTCACAGAAAGAGGGTGAAATCTTAGGCATCATCGGTCCAAATGGATCGGGTAAGACAACGATGTTCAATATGATTACGGGTTTCTTAAAGCCAACATCTGGTCACGTCCAATTTTATGGCGAAGAGGTTAGCGGACTTCAGCCACAGACTGTCGTTGGTAAAGGAATCGCAAGGACATTTCAGCATACGAGTATTCTTCCAGAATTAAGTGTTGAGGAAAATGTGTTTTATGGGATGTTCACACGAATTGATAGCAATTTTGGTAGGTGCCTGATTCGTGGCAAGAAATTTCATGACACGGAACGCGCGGCAAAGGAACGTGTCGAAGAGGTTCTCGACTTGATGGAATTGAGCTATCGCGCAGGCGACTGTGCAAGTAGCATTGCATCTGCCGAACAGCGCAAACTCATGATCGCCATCGCGCTTGCTCGGACACCAAAACTGATTCTACTCGATGAGCCTGCCGCTGGTACGTCGCGAGAGGAGCAGACGGAACTCATCAAGATGATTCAAAAAATTCGCGATGCTGGCGTATCTGTCCTCGTGATCGAACACAATATGCATCTCGTCATGAACCTGTGTGAACACATCATCGTGTTTAACTTTGGAGAAAAGATTGGCGATGGCACGCCAGAAGAGATTCAGCGCAATCCGGACGTTATCGAGGCTTATCTGGGGAGGTCGGTCTAATGTTATCAGTAAAAAATCTCAGTATAGCATATAACGGTGTAAAAGTTGTTCATGGTATCGACTTCAAAGCCGAAAAAGGTAAGGTCACAGTTCTCATTGGCGCAAATGGCGCAGGAAAGACGTCCATCATTCGCTCCATTATGAATCTGATTAAGTCTGAAAGCGACGAAATTCTCTATGATGGTGAGGATATCAAGAAGACGAAACCCAACAACATGAGTCGTATTGGAATCAGCTTATGTCCAGAGGGTAGACAGTTATTTCCAGATATGACAGTTCTGGAAAACTTGGAAATGGGTGCCTATGCACGCAAAGATAAGGCAGGAATTGCCACTGATCTTGTGGATATCCTAGATAAATTCCCAAGGTTGAAGGATCGCAAAACACAATGTGCGGGGACATTGTCTGGTGGCGAGCAGGAATTATTGGCAATCGCGCGAGCACTCATGGGAAAGCCGAAACTATTAATCTTGGACGAACCATCTTGGGGTGTTGCCCCAATTATGGTAGAGGAAGTCATGAAGATGACGCGTCATATCAACGAAGAGATGGGCGTAACCGTCCTACTCGTTGAGCAAAATGCCAATGTTGCACTACGTTATAGTGATTACGCCTATGTTCTGGATGTCGGGGAAATTGCCATCCAAGGGACAGGCGAAGCATTGCTGGGGGATCGTAAGGTGCAAGAAATCTATCTCGGTATCTAGTGCGCAAGCACAGTTACAATAAAAAAATTGTGGAGTTTTGAAGGAGGAAAGTAATGAAGAGGTTAATATTATCACTCATACTGATCGTCACAATGGTGCTCACAGGCTGCGGAGGAGGTAGCAAAGCAAGCACAAGTACAGGTTCAGATGAAAAAGGTGGAACGGAGACACTGCGTATTGGGTTCAACGATTCACTGACAGGTGCTGGCGCCGTCTATGGATTGCCTCAGCAAAATGCAATCAGACTATATTTTAAGCAGCTCAATGAAGCAGGGGGCTTCGAAGTCGGAGATAAGACTTACAAGGTAGAGCTTGTGGAACTTGACAATAAGAGTGACCCAACAGAAGCCGTATCCGCAACACGTAAGCTGATTGACAAAGAGGGTGTCAACATCATTCTCGGTTGGGCAAGCAGTGGCGCAACAAAGGCCGTTTCCGCTGTAATCGGCGTGGAATATCCAGATGTGTTCATGCTTGTTGGTACAGCTGGTGAGGAAAGTATCACGGCTGATGGTTATGCAAATGTCGCACGTATCCGTCCTCCTGGTGGTTACACCGGCGATGCAGCAGGACGTTTTGTCGCAAAAGAGGGCGTGAAGAACCTTGCAATCATCGGACAATTGAAGGATGCGCTCTATGAGCAATATACGACACACTTCGTCGAAGAGTTTGAAAAAGCGGGTGGTACGATTGCCAAAACTGAGACATTTGCGCTTGGAGATCGTGACATGTACTCACAGATTTCATCCGCACTCGCAGCAAAACCAGAAGCAATCTTCGTGCCTGGTTATGTAGAGCAAGCAGCATTCGTCTATCGTCAGTTACGTGAAAATGGCTATGATGGCAAGATTTACGGTTTCACTGGTGGTAGCGAAGCACAATTCCTTGAAGTTGCAACACCAGAGCAGATGGAAAATGTCTACGATTTAAGACCTGTAGAAGGCACGATTGAAGCACTTGGCGACAATGCAAAGGCTTATGCGGAAGCATATGAGGCGGAGTATAAAGAGCCTGCAACACCAAATGCAATCTACGCTTGGGATTCCGCGATTGCGCTCGTTGAGGGTATGCAAGCAGCTGGAACCGTGGACGATACAAAAGCAATCATCAAAGCGCTCAAAGATATGCCAACGCCAGAATCCGTCGCATTAAAATATGTAGACGTTGATGGCAAATGGTTCGATCCAAATGGTCAGACATACACATCCAATATCGCATTGCTGTTCAAAGATGGCAAATGGACCTATGTTGAAGATCTTCCAGCGGATGCGTCTGTCTACTCAAAGTACATGACATCACTTGCAGAAGCAAATAAATAATATTCGGTATTGACCTCGGCATCAAAGGTGAAAAAATATGTTTGGAGAATTAACACAACAAATCCTAAACGGCCTAGTAATGGGTAGCTATTATATATTGATCGCGGTGGGCTTGTCTATCGTATTTGGCGTGCTGAGTATCCCGCATTTTGCTCATGGCTCTGTAGTTATGGTCGGTGGTTACGTTACATTTATCTTTGTAAATAAATTAGGTGTGCCGTTCATTTTAGCAATGCTCATCAGCATGATTCTTTGTGCAGCATTTGGCATTTTGCTTGAACGGTCCGCCTACCGGCCCGTCCGAAATGCGCCACCAATCAATGCATTTATCGTGGCGCTCGGATTGGTCATGATTATTGATAATCTCATGACGAGCATCTTCGGTGCAAACCAAGTGATTATTAAGAGTCCGTTTAAGAGTACATATACAATTGGTTCGGCACATGTGACATCGCTTCGGTTGTTCATGATTGGCGCATGCGTCGTGCTAGTTGCCGCACTTATCATCTTTATGAAGTACACAAAACTCGGAAAGGCTGTGCGTGCGACGAGTCAGAATCGCGAAGCCAGCCTGATTGTAGGTATCAACACAAATGTCGTGACAGCAATCGTCTTTGGACTTGGCTCCGCTTTTGGTGCTGTCGCTGGTTCACTCATCGGGGCGTTGTTTGCAGTCTATCCAACCATGGGAACCTTTATCACCCAAAAGGGATTTGCCGTTCTCATATTGGGCGGACTGGGCAGTATTCCAGGCGCAATTGTCGGTGGTCTGATTATTGGTCTTACGGAAAACCTCGGCTCGATGTTTATTTCATCGGAGTATAAGGATGTATTTGCTTTTCTCATTATGATTATTATTCTGATCTTTAAACCATCAGGACTGTTTGGAGGAAAGGGAAAATGATGAAAATGAAAAAGTCAGTACTCTCAAAAAGAATTGCAGTTGTCGTCCTCATTTTACTTTCAGCTGCATTTCCATATTTAGGATTTTCTCCCTACTATCTGCATTTGGTAACCTTATCATTGATTTGGATTATCATGACAGAGGGGCTGAATATCATTCAAGGATTTACAGGTTATGTATCGATTGCACAGGCTTCTTTCTTTGGAATTGGAGCCTATGCGTCCTCACTATTTGTTCTAAAACTAGGTTGGACCTTTTGGGCATCGTTGCCCGTCGTGCTCATCATTGTCGCCATCGCGGGGCTGATTGTTGGGTATCCATCACTGCGTACGCAGGGACATTATTTCTCAATCATGACACTTGCCTTTTGTATGGTGCTCTGGCTTTTGATGCTGACACTGCACAATTTGACAGGCGGCGAAGAGGGTATCTCGCAGATTCCACCTCCAGAGGCCATCTTTGGGATTGACTTTACAAACCGTGTGAATCTATATTATCTGATTCTCATTGTCACATTGATTACAATCTTTATCATTTATCGAATCAAAAATTCCAAAGTCGGTCGCGCCATGGAGACCATTCGCGAGAATGAGCAATTGGCACAGGCAATTGGAATCTCACTTGTCCGTTATAAGACACTGGCGTTTGTCATCAGTGCGATGTTTGGTGGACTTGCAGGTTGCTTCTTTGCACCTTATATGCGGTTCATCAACCCAAGTACGTTTGGTGCGGACTATTCGATGAATGCGATTCTTGCAATCATCATGGGTGGCAGCGGCACAATTGGTGGTCCAATTATTGGCTCCTTCGTCATGAATTTTTTGCCAGAATATTTAAGAGTCGTCGAGAGCTTGCGCATGGTCATCTACGGATTGTTGCTCGTCTTGATTACAATCTTTATGCCACAAGGTATCTTGGGTGTCGTGAAGCAAGTGAGCGCGTTTGTTATGAAAAAAGTAACAAAGCCAAAAGATACGGACACGGATACGAAAAAGACAGTTGCATAGAGGAATAATGATGGCGAAGAAAATAGGTATTGCGGGTGCCGGTCCAGCAGGACTGCTCGTCGCAAAAGAATTGGCAATCGCAGGTTTTGAGGTTCATGTCTACGAATCAAAACAAGCGAATGCGCATGTATTATCACATAATTGGTCAGATGCAGTTGAGACAGATATGCTTTTCGATGCAGGCTTTCCAGTTCCTGAATCAAATGGTCTTTATTTTGAAGGTGCAGGTGTCCGTATGGACGAGGACGCGCCTTATACAGGCGATCCAAATCTGCTCTATGAGAGGCATCGCATCTCCCAACTTGCGGTCTATAGTCCCGATTATAAGAGCAAAGCAATCGTTGATGCAGACTTTCGTCATGTCTTTATCGATCGCCAAGCGATGATAAGCTACCAGACGAAACAAGCGATAGATGCGGGTGTGCAGATTCATTACGATATGCAAGTCGTTCATCTACTCGGAACGTTAGAAGGCGCATTGAGCGACATTTGCGTGACGGGCTTGACGGTACAAGATAAAGATGGCGTTCACACTGATATTCTCGCAGATCTCGTCATCGATGCCACGGGTCAGGATGCAGTCCTGCGAACGCAGATTGACAATGAGCATATCGGATCCGATTTTGACCAGACACTATTTGGTTATGTATTCCGTACGGTAAGGAAATTTGACCCATCGCGTATCGATGAAAGTCAGATTCCATGTGTGGAACATTATCGTCTTCGCTCCACAACAAATAGTTACGTCTTCGTGCATTTTCACGACGATGATATCATCGATATCGGAAGTGGTGTGCGCGATCAAGTACCAAAGAACGTTGCCAAAGAGACTGTTCTTCAGACGGTTCGGCAATATCCTCAGATTTCTGAAGAGGAACGGCGCGGCGGAGAAGGCCGCAATCTAAAATGCCTACCGCCAAATACGCTCGTCTGCAGTGGGTTTATGGTGGTCGGTCATGCGGGTGCACAGATGAATCCAACACAGGGTTGTGGTATCGCAGCAAGTTGGTCTGGCGCATTGCTCCTCGCACAGATTGTCCGTGAGGCGGCAGACTTTAGCCTAGAATCTTTATGGATTTACAATTATCGTTGGATGAGCGGGCGCGGTGCACACTATGCGGCGCTATTTGAAAAGACGAGACGCATTGCCGTCTATCGTAATGAAGATTTGAATCTCCTGCTACAGAACAATATTATGAATGGTTTGGCATTGACGCATGACTATCATGGACTCTTTGTCAATTTAACTTCCGATGAGATGCGGCGATTGGAAGACTTCCGCAAGCACCAACCCACCCTTGCACAAATCTGGATCGATGCTTACGATGCTGCACAAAAAACACTAGCATATTATCTGGACTATCCTAAAACTTGGGATGCTCCAACTTTTAATAACTGGATCAACCGTAACAAATAAATCAAGAGAAAGGTGCGTGTAAAAACATGTCAGAATTAAAAGAACGAATCAAACAACCGCAGAATTTGTCGCCGAGAATTAAGTGGCTACGCGATTGGTATTTTGAGGGCGCAAAGAGAGATTGGGCAAATGAATACCTCTCTTTCAGTACAGGTACCGATTGGGATGTCCTAACAGATGAGACATTTGTATACACGATGTACAGTCTCATGCCATCCATCGATACCACGGATATTGCTACAAAACTCGCGGCATATCCAATTGCAATTCCAGAAGATTTCTTCACATGGAATCTCGTTGAGCGCCGTGCATGGTTTGTAAAAGAGTGCATGATAAAATATGTACCAAAAGAAATTCTACCAGGCGATTTACTCGCAGGTGGACGTTTTCAATTGCGTGTCTCAAAATGTCTGACAAAGGAAGAAAATGACGAACGGGAAGCGTTCCTCCATGGCCCAGAAGGCTTACGTCAGAAAATGTACGAATACCACGAACGCGGATTTGGCAATTGTGGTCCAACGCCAGGACATCTGATTCCTGGTTATGAAAAGATTGTAAAATATGGTTTTAAACACCAATATGAATATATTGAAGGACTCTACGAAGCATTGACCGAAGAAGAAAAAGCAGGCGATAAAGGCGCACAACTTCGTGCGATGATGACTGCTGCGACGATGCCGCGCGAGCTTGCCGAGGAGTATTCCAGAGTCTGTGCTGACTTGGCAGACAAGGCAAAGACCGAATCACGGAGAGCAGAGCTTCTGCAAATGGCACAAAATTTGAAGCGCGTTCCTTGGGAGGGTGCTACGACATTTTGGGAAGCGGTTATGTCATTATGGATGACTCATTTCCTCGTATTGTCCGATGAGAATTATCCAGGGCCTGGCGATTCTTTTGGACGACTCGACCAATATCTGTATCCTTATTGGAAGAAATCCGTGGACGAAGGGATGGATCCTGAATTTGGTAAGGAAATCTTGAAGACCCTTTGGATTCATTGCAATACCGTATATGATGCGATGATTCGTATCGGCAATCAGGGTATCACAGCAGGCTACGGTCAGTTGTTTACCTTTTCTGGTATGGGCAAAGATGGTAAGGATGTCAGCAATGATTTGACATTTGCACTGTTTGATGTCATTGAAGATATGACGCCAATGCTTGAGCCAAAGCCAAGCGTGCGATTACATAGAAATACTCCTGAGGCGGTGATGAATCGTGTCATCGAACTCATTTCTTCCAGCCAAGGTGCGCCATTTTTGATTAATTTCGATGAGCGCTCCATGGCTGGGCTCCTTAGACAAGCGAAGATGACTGGCGTGCAGGATTTAATCAATAAAGACAATGTCTACGATTATGCGTCCGTCGGTTGTCTTGAAAATACAATGGTCGGCAACGACCGCTCGGAGACGGTAAACTGCAATTTGAATCTGATAAAATCCCTTGAGTTTGCGCTAAACGACGGTGCGGATATGGTGGATTATTATAAAGTGGACGGCTCCATCTATCCAAAAATTTCAGACGGTATCAAGACGGGCGATCCACGTAAATTTAAAACTTTTGATGAATTCTTTGCCGCATTTGAAGTACAGATGCGCAACGATGTGCGCCGCATGGTCGGGATGTATAATCAGTGCGATATCCACCGTACGAGATATACGCCGACTCCTTATCTATCCATCTTGGTAAAAGGCTGCGCGGAAAGTGCGACCGATATCACGCGTGGTGGCGCAGAACTGAAATTTGTGACGATAGAAGGTGTGACATTTGCAACGACGGTAGACTCCCTTCTCGCAATTAAGTACCTCGTCTATGATGAGAAAATCTGTACGATGGACGAACTCATTACGGCGATTGCGGACGACTGGGAGGGTCACGAATTGCTGCAAGCTCGCGCGAAGAATCGTGCGCCAAAATACGGCCGCGACGATGACGAAGCGGATGCACTGGCGCGCCGCGTCATGGATGTCTGGTCCGACGAATGTTGGAAACACAAGTCTATCGCGAGTGGCGAGCAGTTCCGTGGCGGTATGCTCAGTTGGAATTACTGGATTACCTATGCGCCAATTTGCTTTGCAACACCAGATGGTCGCAAACGTGGACAGTTCCTATCCAATGCCATTTGCCCATCGAATGGTGCCGATATCAACGGCCCAACGGCAAATGCAAATTCCGTCGGTAAGGCGCTCGGCGGCAAGACAGATGGCGAAGGCGACTTTGAGGGATATATCAACTATCTGCCAAATGGCTCAAGTCATACGATGACGTTCAGCCCATCAATGCTCAGAGACGACGACCATAAAGCGAAATTCAAAGCATTCTTACAAGGCTATATCGAAAATGGTGGAACGGCGCTTCAAATCAATGTGCTCGATGTGGACACGCTCATCGAAGCACAGGAGACGCCAGAGGATTACAAGAATCTGCTCGTGCGCGTCACGGGATATAACGCATATTTTACATCTGTCGGCAAAGAGCTGCAGAATGAAATCATCGCGCGCGAGATGCAGAACAAATACTAGCGAAGTGCGGGTGCGTGCCGAAGTGCCGCGAAATGCGGAAGTGCCGAACTACTGGACTTACCAAAGTGGGGTGAACTGCGACGAATTCGAAATGCCAAACTGTGAGTCCACAATGGAATCCGCAATGGAGTCCTGTAATGAAATCCTGCGATTCAGTAATTTGGTGATAAGGTGATGGGATCAAATGATGAATCTCTTCTAAAGAAGAAATGCTAAATATACTGAACATTGCACAAAATAACGACAAGACCGAAACACAAAGAAGGAAGCATAAAGAGTGAGTGAATTAACGGCTACAATTATTGATATACAGCGACTATCAACGGAAGATGGACCCGGCTTGCGCACGACAGTTTTTCTCAAAGGTTGTTCCCTTGCATGCACATGGTGCCACAATCCAGAGAGCATTTCGTTCGAGCGCCAAGTCCAATGGTTGGAGTCGAACCGATGTATCGGGTGTGGTTTGTGCATCGAAGCATGTCCTGCAGATGCCTTGAGCATGACTGAAAATGGCATTCAAATCAACCGTGAGGTTTGTGGCGGATGTGCAACTTGCGTCGCCGTCTGCCCGACCGCGGCAATGGAGCTCAAAGGTGAAGTCTGGGAACGGGATGCATTGATCGCGGAACTCGTGAAGGATGTCTCGTACATTGGGAAAGACGGTGGTGTGACATTTTCAGGTGGAGAAGCCCTGATGCAATCTGAGTTTGTCACCTGTGCTTTGAAGCGACTTCAAGAGATGGGTATCGGAACAGCCGTCGATACAGCGGGACTCGTTCCTGCGCATGCATTGCTCGGCGCACTACCTTATACAGATGTGTTGCTCTATGATTTGAAAATATTTGACCGCGAGAAACACATCGAATATACGGGTGCGCCCAATGACCTCATCTTGAAAAATATCATTGCTGCCGCAGACTATGCACGCGAGCATGGCACACCAGAAATATGGATTCGGACACCGATTATTCCTGGTGCGACAGATTCCGATGATAATATCAACCATATTGGCAAATTCATCGCTGCGTATTTGGACGATGCAATCAGCCGATGGGAGCTGTGTGCTTTCAATAATCTATGTTTGAATAAATACGAACGGCTCGGCGAAGAATGGGATTTTGCAGGAATATCGCTTGTGCATGCTGAAGAAATGGAGCATTTACTGGATGTCGCAAAAGATAGCGGCGCAAATCCTGATAAAATTTTATGGACGGGCTCAACCTTTGTTGAGAAATAGGGAGAATTTTCATGAGTAAATATGATTTTAATATCTTTGAGAACGAAAAGACCCTGGATTATATTGCCACGGTCAATGAAGATGGCACGCCGCACATCACGGTATTTAGCTCCGTGTTGATTCATGATGAAGAGACATTGATGTTTGGCGAATATTGCAGAGGGAAATCGAAGGATAATATCCTTAATAATCCTTTCATTGGTATCCTCGCGATGACGCCAGAAGGGACTTATGCCACAGGTACAGCGTGCTGGACAAAGCGATTGACATCTGGTCCGGAGCACGAATTGTTCAATAATATCCCGCGGCTTCGCTATAATGCGACTTACGGCTATGAATTTATTCATTTTCTATCGGTTCAGGATTTTAGCACTCTCCAGCGTACAGACGCTGCTGCAATATCGGAATCAACTTTAAAGACAGAGGCTGCCGCAGCAGAGGCCACACATAATCAGACAGAATCTGTTGTCCCATATGTCGGACGGCAATTGTTTGCTGAAGATGACGCCTTAAAATTCATCGCCTACGTGGATTCAGATGGATATCCACAATTAGTGTATGTGCCACAAGCAAAATTAGTTGAAGGCAATATCGTTGTATTGGATACAAGCCTGAACTCAGAAGAACTCAACCAGATTCCAGATGATGCACCCGTAGCAATCATGGCAATGGTGCCAAGACTCGGTGCGTCCATTCAGGTGGAGGGCAATATCCAAAGAGAGACGCGCGCGGGCGCGGACATTCTCTTGCTGAATATCCTGAGAGTTTACAGCGGCAACACACCAAAAGCAGGCTATATCTATCCGCCAGAACCCATCGATGCCGTCAGATTATTCCGTGGCGCATTGGATGTGTAGGTGATTTGTACGTGTCGGTGTGTAGACGCGGCACATTTGGCGTATCGATTAGATTTGTACATGTCGATGTGTAGACACGGCGCATTTGGCGTATCGATTAGATTTGAACGTGTCGATGTGTAAGCAGTGTATTTGACGCGTCGATTAGATTTGAACGTGTCGGTGTGTAGAACAGTACATTGGATTTGTCGATGCAGATTGGATATATAGATGTATAGCGCGGCACATTTGATGTGTCGATTGATTTGTACATGTCGGTGTGTAGACGCGGCGCATTTGAAGTGTCGATGATTTGGACGTGTCGATTTGAAGATGTAGATAAAGATGAAAATGATTGTGTCGATAGTTATATTTGAAAATGCTGTCACGGCTGCAGCACAACCGCAGAGCTAGTTATAGAATTCCATCGGCAAACGGTATACAGCAAACAGGCAATAGGCTATTAGTATGCAATTGTACGGTAATTTCTAACTGTGCTATTACATCACAATATGCCGCCATTGCCGAGTGATGATTTATAGATTTTGTTGTGTTGCTGCTTGGTTGAGGTGATAATTATAGAATTGCCATTGGCAAATGATGCGCAATTTGTAGGCAGCTAGTACATAATTTAATCGCTAAACTCACGCAATCGCGTACAACCGACAGAGACTTTGGTTGCGACGACGTATGAGTCAAAATATTCCACAAGCGTAGTATATGCAATCCGTACGTAATTAGCGCGCAATTTCTAACTGCACTACCACGTTACAATGCACAATTATTGTCGAGCGGTAATTTAGGAATTTAGCTGTCTTGCTGTTTGGTTGAGCTACTAATATGAATCCGAAATTAAAATAATGCAAGCATGCGTGTACAGCTGACACTGGCTTTGGCTGCGACTACGTATGAGTCAAAATATTCCACAAGCGTAGTATATGCAATCCGTACGTAATTAACGCGCAATTTCTAACCACTAAAATCGCGCAATCACATGTAACTGACACAGAAATTGGCTGCATTTTTGTATAAGTTAATAGCTCATAGACAAACGGTGCACAATCAGCACGTAATTTCCTAAATTGAGGATACATCATGAAAGGATTGGAACTCGCACGAAATTATTATCTCACATACGGCAAGCCGACGCTCGCCGAGCAATTCCCCGAATATGCGGACCGCATTGCATGTGGCATTGCAGGGGAAGGTTCCGACTGCCTCGGTTTCGATGACAAATATTCCCAGGATCACGATTTTGGTCCTGGTTTTTGCCTTTGGCTCACGGACGCAGATGCAAATGTCATCGGACCTAGCCTGCGTGAATGTTACGCCTCACTTCCAAAAGAGTTTATGGGATATCAAAAACGTAGTCCGCTCAGCTATGGAGAACAGCGCCTATCTGCCATGCGGATATCGGATTTTTATCGTAAATTCACAGGACAGCCAAATGGTCCCAATACGCTAGAGCAATGGCGCATGATTCCGGAGCATTTCCTATCAGCGGCAACGAGTGGCGAAATTTTCGAAGATAAATTGGGTGCATTTTCGCAGATAAGGAATCGACTTTTAGCTTTTTATCCTGAGGATATCAGACGAAAAAAACTGGCAGCCCGCTGCGCCATAATGGCACAGGCTGGTCAATATAACTATGCGCGCTGCTTGACGCGTGGTGAAAATGTTGCAGCAACGATGGCACTCGCACAATTCATCGAAGCAACCTGTTCCGCAGTCTATCTACTGAATAAAAAATACATGCCATTTTATAAATGGGCGCATCACGGTATCCGACACCTCAAAATCGCATCCGATATATATGGTTTGCTCGTAGCATTGTGCGAGAATATGTCTATCTGCAATGAGATGAGTATGGGCGCCGCAATGAATATATGCGATGCGAACAACAATATGGCAGACAACAATATAGCACGCAACAATACAGATGTGGGCAATGCGAATAGCAACATGAAACGCAACGATATAGGCATGAGCAATACGAACAACAATACAGATGCGAACAACAATATGACAAGTAACAACATGAGTACAGGCGATGTGAACAACAATATGGCAGACAACAATATAACACGCAACAATACAGATGTAGGCAATACGAATTGCAACATGAAACGCAACAATACAGATGTGGGCAATACGAATTGCAACATGAAACGCAACGATATAGGCATGAGCAATACGAACAACAATACAGATGCGAACAACAATATAAAACGCAGCAATATGAACAATCATACAACGGGCTGGATTAACAATGCACAAATAGCCAATAATACAGCGTTGATTGAGGACATTTGCGCCATCATCATTCAAGCATTGAATAACCAGAATCTGACAGACAGCACCAGCGATTTTTTATTGGATCACGGCACATCCATCCAGAGCCAAATTGTGGATGAACAGATTCGAAATATGCACATCATGTCAGAGTAACAAGTGCGCAGGCGTGGAAAGTCGACACTTTCACATATTTGCAGCCTTATTTTGGTGAAAAACGCGACTTTTTCGCGGTAGATTTAAAAACGATATTTTTTTACATATATTACCAATTTATTGACGTTGTCTTATGCGAATATCGTGACATTTTCGCATTTGTAATTTTATAATTAAAAAATGACAAAATTTCGCATTAAATAGCATGAGATGTAAGGTTTGTATCACATTATACCCATTTGGCGGTGGTACAAAAGTGATACCAACCTTACATCTCATTCAAGTTAATGGTGTTTTTTGTACGTAAATATACGGGAGACTGTTATGGAAAGTAATATTGATAGAATCATTGGCATTGAATGGGTGATGTTTGACAAGGTGCAAAACATCGCGGGCAGAGCATCATGCCAAGATGATTTTGATACATTCGAGATCATGCGGCGAAGTCAGTTTTGTGTGTGGTCGGATGAACTGCGAGATAGCTATCTTGCGGATTTGTTAGATGCCTATGCAAATGAGCGCAATCTCGTGGAAGAAAAATATGCCTATATGATGGAATATTCCTCGCCAGAAGAATTTGCCTTGATACGCAACCAACTTCCGCCAATTAGCTTAAACAAAAGACCTTTAATCCGTCAAATTACGGAGAAGCACCTCGCGATGTATGAGGCGATGTTGGAAGCATATCCATTGGTGGCAAATCAAGGGCGGCATATATATTCAGATCAGGACGCGCCAGATGACATTTCCATCGAGACATACATGCTGGGAGAATTGGCAACTTATTCCATGCATACGCTGGAACTGTACAATCAGTTCATGGATGAAATGGGAATAAATGGTGTAAATGTTCCATATAAAATGATAGAAAATACGGTAAAGCGCTACAACATTGATTCGTTGGAGACTGCGGAAGCGCAATTGCAACAGAGAGACTTTACTGAATAGAGTGTTTGAGGAGGTTAGAGATGCGTAGTACATCAGAATCTGTCGATACCTTTTATCAAGAATTGGATAAAATATATCAATTGGGCGATTTATCCAAAGTTGAAGCATTTCTGCTAGATGCACGCGCGAAATATTCAACACTGCAAATGCCATCGACGGCGACAGCAGAAATGCCAGTTGTTCCAGAAATGCCAGCGATAGCAGAAATCTCAACAGCAGCAATGTCTGGATCCTCTGACATTGCTGCTGTTCCAGAAATGCCAGCACTACCAGAAATCTCAACTACACCAACATTAGCATTAGCGCCTCCGCAACAGACTTCAAATAGCGAATCCTTCGAGCCACTCGAACTTGCGGTATGCAGTGAACTTGGCGGCTATTATCGTGGAATTAGTCGCTATCCAGAATCCATCGAAGCGTTTGGTAGAGCGTCGGAACTTATTTCAAAATTTGTAGGTGGAGATTCTTATGATTACGCAGTAAATGCATGCAATTTGGCAGGTACATATCGCTTGATGGCAGATTATGAAAAATCGCAAATGTTATATGAACACGCGATGAAGATTTTCAAAGCGCGTGACGATACCAATAATTACTATTATGCAAGCATTTTAAATAATGTATCGCTATTGATGGAGACAATGGATCGCTACGAAGAGGGTGCTGCATATCTCAGGGAATCGATTTCAATTCTAAATAGATTGGCAGTAACGGATTCACTAAAACAGGACTCGCCGAACTATGATGCTGAACTTGCAACAGCCTATTCAAACCTCGCTTCATTGTATTTGAAATCTGAGATTGATTTAGAAACAGCGCCTGATGAATCCACAGACGCGAAGTTGTCTTCACAAAAAGATGTTATGATAACGTGCGAATCTACGCATGATGCCATCATTGATACCAAAAATACTGCCAATACAAAATCCAAGCAGGATTGCAATATCGCGCATGACGGCATCCCCCGCATCAACACACAATCCAAACGCCATCCCAATGCAGCGCATACCACCAACATCAACACAAAAACCTCGACCCATCCCAATACAGCGCATACCACCAACATCAACACAAAAACCTCAACCCATCCCAATGCAGCGCATACCACCAACATCAACACAAAAACCTCGACCCATCCCAATACAGCGCATGCCACCAACATCAACACACAAAACGTGCCCCATCCCAATATAGCGCAAAACACTCCCATCCCCAACAAATCTCTAGATGCAGCACGAGATGCAATCGCAAAATCACTCGCAATTTTTGACCGTATTCCGCCGAATCCACACCATGCGGCAGCACTTTCAACGATGGGCGCCTTGTGCTTTGCAGAAGGCAGATACGAAGAAGCCCTACATTACAATAAATGTGCGCTCGTGGAGACAGAAAAATATTTTGGTAAGAATATTGAGTATCGCATCGCTTGTGAAAATATCAAAAAAATACAAGAGAAAATGAATATCTAGAATATCTCCAATATATAACAAGTCATTTATTGGAGATGCATCTATTCGGGATGAATCAATCGTGTTGCAATTCGCATCCAATGTTATTCCTATCGCTACTGCAAGCATCGCACAAACATCGCCACATAGCCGCATCACCAAGCATCGCAAGTCTAGCAAGCATTGCCAAGCATTGCCAAGCATTACAAGTCTTGCAAATGCCTACAATATCAGCCTTCTCCAGCTCGCGATGAAATGGTGTCTCGGCCGCCAGGGCGTGACAACCGTCATTACAGGCTCAAGCAAATTATCACAACTGGAGCAAAATATCCGTTCCGTAGATGGCGATGCCTTGAATACTGAGATTCTTACTGCGTGTGATGAGGTATGGTATGATCTTGCTGGTCGCAGCTTCGCATATAATAGATAATCGATTATCGTTGAATCAAAATATGACATGACATTTCCCTATGCTGTTGTGACATATCCAAGCGTGCGATTGACGATATTTTCAGGCACTTGGCCGTCCCGCAATCTGAGGAGATTGCGGACGGCGATGTCTGCAATGTTGTCAAGCGTCTGCGCAAGATGAAAGCCACCCGATACATGAGGCGTGAGGAATACATTTGGCAATTTCCATAGTGGATGCTCCAGCGGTAAGGGTTCTGGATCCGTCACATCAAGTCCTGCCGCGGCGAGTTTTCCACTTCGGAGTGCTTCTTCAAGCGCACTTGTCACAATTGCGTTGCCGCGACCAACATTGATGAGTACCGCGCTGTCTTTCATCACAGTAAATTCCGTTTCGCCAATCAACCCCGTGGTATATTGCCCGCCAGGCAGACAGAGAAAAATAATATCCGCGCGCGGCAAAAGAGAAGGCAATGCTTCCATGGTATATAGCTCGTCGATTTCAGGGAATGAGCCGCCAGAAGTTCTGCGTACGCCAATAATGTGCGCCCCAAACGGCTGAAGCATTGCGGCATACCGCAAACCAATGTCACCAGTGCCGAGAATGAGCACCGTTGTATTTTTATCGATATCGCCGACAGTACCCTCGTCGTGCCAAATATTCTGATTCTGATTATCCCTATATAGATGTAGCTTTTTAAGCAATGCCCACGTCATAGCGAAAGCATATCCTGCAACGCTAGGACCATATGCACCTTTTGCATTGGTCAGGTATACGTCCAGGGGCAAGACACCGTCTACAATATATCCTTCCGCACCGACACTTCCAAGCTGAACCCACTTCAGATTTTGTGCACCTGTTAGTAGCGCTGGATTTGCAAAACCAATGAGCGCATCCACACATGCAAAATCCTCTTTGGAAAGTGTCAAATCCGACTGATATATAAAGGTAGTCTCGGGTGCAGCATTTTGCAACCGAGACTTTTGCGCGTTTGTAAAAGGCAATGTCACGATAATATTTGAAAATTTCATATCTCTCTCCTTATAACAGAAAGGACTGTTTATAATTGAACGGACTGCCTCACACCTTTGAGATAGCCCGTTCTATAGAAACTACTTTCGCAACTTCCGAAAACCTCAACACATATGAAACACATCCTATGTATCCGTAGATACGCCACAATATGTTGCCACTTACAACCAAGTAGTATCCATATGTATGCAGCATGCCTACAGATACCAATGATGCGTAAAGACTTCACGCGCTAGCAAAGTCTTTACGCATCATTGGTGCTAAGTATGCCTACAGATACATGCGACGCACTTCACACGCACTGAGGGTTTTCGCAGGACTGCATCACAATTGTCACTTCCGTCTCTGCTACAATCTCACGTTCAGTATACACTTCACATTTGCAAGTCACAATGGCTTTTATACACTATGAAATATGATAACCCCGCCAAGATACCGATAAATTACTACAAGTTGGCGGATTATAAAATGATTATTGAAGAAAATATTTCTTGTAATAACTGCAAATCATAGGTAGACGCCTCGGTAAGACATATCTGATACTTCAATCTATGTATATAGCAAATGTCAAAAGAGACCGCGACTTAGGGCTGAGATCCCCAAGTCGTTGCCTCTTTTTTGTTGTTTCAACTATCCAGCAGTTTCAACGATTCAATAAACAATCGCACCTTACTCCGCAGGCTCATAATCCTTTGCAACTTCCTTCAGCCAATTAATAATCTCAATATGCTGCGGACAGTGCCCCTCGCATTTCTTACAAGCGACGCACTCTGACGCCTTCCCGCGACCCTCCGCAAGCTTATCATAGTCTTCCTTATTATATGGAATCGCACCAGATTTCGCCTTATTATAGAGTGCGAAATACTCCGGAATCGGAATATGCTTTGGACAATCTGGCACACAATAATTACAAGCCGTGCAAGGAACCTTGATGCTCTCGAGGAACAATTCTGTAACCTTGTCAATGACCCCTTGATCTTCTGCACTGATTGGGGCAAATGTCGCAATCAGCGAATCGATATTGTCATTCATCTGCTCGAAATTGCTCATGCCGCTCAAGATGATAAACGTATTTTCTAGTGATGCAACATAGCGCAATGCCCAAGAAGCTGTGGATTTTCCTGGTGCTGCTTCTTGCAATATCTTCTCTGCTGCATCTGGCAGTTTTGCAAGTGAGCCGCCTTTGATGGGCTCCATGACGACAACAGGCACACCATGCGCTGTTGCACATTCATAAATCTTACGCGATTGGACATTTTCATTTTCCCAATCAGCATAGTTTAGTTGCAATTGGACAAAATCGACTTCTGGGTGTTCCGTCAAAATTTGATCTAATAATTCAACTTTATCATGGAAAGAAAATCCGATCTTTTTAATCTTGCCATCTGCCTTTAGCTTCGATATAAATCCAAAGGAATCATGCGTGATTGCTGTCTTATAATGATTCTGATCCAGTGCATGAAGCATATAGTAATCAAAATATTCTACGCCAGTACGCTCAATCTGCGTATCAAAAATGCGCTGCATATCCTCCGTCTTCTTAATCTCCCACATTGGCAGTTTGTCTGCAAGCGTGAAACTCTCACGTGGATAACGTTCAATGACGGCCTTGCGCGTCGCCACTTCACTGAACCCATCATGATATGGATAAGCCGTATCAAAATACGTGCCACCAGCTTTGATGAACGCATCTGCCATCGCATTGACCGCATCCTGATCGATACTCTTTGGATCTTTCTCATCCGTCTGCGGCAACCGCATCATTCCAAATCCCAATTTATGACTTCTATCAAACTCACTCATATCTTACCCCTCTCACTCTGTCACTCTCAATACACAGTTACTCGGCAAACCGCCACTCGGCAAACCGTCACGCAATTCACATTCTGCAACTTGCAAACTGCAAATCGCCACTCGGCACTTGGTAAACCGTCATATGGCAAATCGCCACACGGAAAACCACCTCTCGGCAAATCACCACTCGGCAAACCATCACTCGGCAAACCACCACTCGGCAAACCGTCACACGCAATTCACATTCTGCAACTTGCAAACTGCAAATCGCCACTCGGCACTTGGTAAACCGTCATATGGCAAACCGCCACACGGAAAACCGCCACACGCAATTCACATTCTGCAACTTGCAAACTGCAAATCGCCACTCGCAATTCACAAACTGCAAATCGCCACTTGGCACTTGGCACTTGGCACTTGGCACTTGGCACTTGGTAAACCATCACTCGGCAAACCGCCACTCGCAACTGTCCAATATTACCATTTCCGAATCTCTTTCAATCGGAAATCTCACATATATCCACTACAATTCTATAGGCACGAGCACGCAAGGTCAATGGACATTTTTATCATGGGTTTGTTGTTTATTGACGGATTCTTAATCGATTACGCCATTGATTACGCCATTGATTGCACCAAGCGAATCCGTCAATCAAACCATACCGATACTTTTTTTGTATACACATCGCTATCCATCTCATCAATCAGGAGTCTTCCATTATATTTGTTTAATATCGCAGTCGAACTCATCAATCCAATTCCACTTCCGCCGTCCGCGGCATGGGTGGTTATCTGCCTCTGTCCAAGCACTGCCAAAACTTGTGAATCAAACGGACTTCCGCTGTCACAAAAATCAATGTGCAGATGTCCTTCCGATACACCGAAGCAGACAAGCACATATCTTTTCTCGCAAGTCTTCGTTGCAATCATCGCATTTTCGATCAAATCCGCCACCAAAGTACTCAGGTCTGATTCAAACTCTTCATCGTGACGGTTGCATCTTTCATCGCACGCTGTACGGATATCTCCCGTAATCGCGACATCAAATGCAATATCTGATTCGAGTGACTTTCGATACATATACGAAATCAACATATCAACAGACGTAATATCTGTCAGCGGAAATTTTTTAGTGGAAATATCATGCGCTTTTATAATTCCAATGCGCTCCTGCGACAATAAATCAAGTTGTGCAAGGAAATCTTTCGCTTTTTCTTTATCGTGACCGTCCATTTCAAGATAACTTCTAAGCGCATATTCCATAGCGGGAATCATCTTGTTGTCACGGTGGATTATTCTGGTGAGAACGAAATTATCTTCTTTAATCTTCTCGAGTTGTGCGTCTTTCTCCAGGATTAATTTTTCAAGCGCATCCAATTCACTTTGTACCAATCTATTGTGATAAATCGTTGTGATATTGGTTCGCCACCAATAAAGGATGATGAGTGAGCACGCAACAACCATCATCGATATGACTATAAAATTCAAATCCTCCGTTATATTGATACTGACTTTAATCATCATGGCGCCGAAGAGGCTGATTCCTGCGACGATCTCGCCAATTGTTCTGATTGGTTTATGGCTGAGAAATGGCATTCCATTTCTCAATCGTTTGATTTTAAAGAGCAATACAGCTACAAATAATGTCATGATCGCACTGCCTATCGTTGCATATACCAAGGCATCATCTGGCGTAAGACCGAAAATATGAAAGATAAAGACAACAATAATACTGCAAATGAAGAATAAGAAATAACTCAATGCAGTCGAAATAATTGCCGCTGATATCAGGTAATTTGCATCGATATTGCGAATGGCTTTTGAGGATAGAACAAAAAAGATTGAGACGAAAATGACAATCAATGGTATTGGCAAAAATGGCAACGACATTCTTGTATGATCAATCACCAACGATAGGATACTAGAGGAAATGATAAATGCAAAGACAAGTATCTTCTTTATATTTTGCAGCCGCATTATTTTCGTATATACATATAATGTGCAAATCATGATTCCAGAATATTTAGCAAATGTATTGATTGTATCGATATTCATATCTTGCCTCATTTTTGTTTTTTAATTTTTCGTATTCAAAGGAGGACGATTCATGTGGAAAAAGGATTGTATTGCCTCCTCCAGCGGCGTATTCAATTCTTTCGTAATAACGAAAAGTAATAAAAACCAATCGTAACACCAGCCTCATAATCAATTAAGAATATGCACAGATTTCTTTAATCTTATTTTATAAACAAATGATGATGAAGAAAGGAGCATAAAATGTTAGAATGGATTAGAAGTATTTTGGGGTGGTAATAATAGGTGCTTATGTCATATTTTCTATTTTATTGGCATAATAGGTTATAAACTCAAGCAGGGTTGGCTGCCCCCGATCTGGACGGATTCTCGCCGTATAATACTTAGATAAATCATCGATATCCGCAGAATTCCATGTTTTATTGATGGCAGCCTCCATTGCACGTTCGACACTTGCAGTGGATTTGTTATATTTTGCTGCGATTTCAGTAGAGATGCGCGCATTAGAATTTTCCATATTGATGAGCACGGCATCAATAAGATACTTATATCCCGTTAATTTTGTACTTACCCCGATATGATCAAATTCAATACAAACCATTTTCGTGAGGCGTTTTACCTTTTGTGCAGGTGATTCCTCTAGATTTGTGCTGCTCTCTTGATGATTTGATTTCTGAAGAATATTATTCTTAACCAATTTAAGAAATTCTACAACCATCTTTGCCGAATAATCCGTTTGGTATTTTGTCATAATAAAATCAGCGCCCAATTCTCTTGCAAGATCGAGCGTAACCGAACTTGAATTGTGTGTCGTCACCAATATATAAGGGGCGATTTGCAAATCCAGTCGTCCTAATTCTTGTAGAAATATCAACCCATTGCCACCACCTTGTTGAAGCTCTAAATCCAAAATGATGACATGGGGCAAATGCCTCTGCACGAGTTTGATTGCCTCTGTTGCGTCATTTGCATAGGCTACTAATGAAATGTCTTCAATGCCATTTATATATTGTATGAAGTTATCGCATGCGCTTTGGTCATCTTCAATGAGAAGAACTTGTAGAATTGAATCCATAATGCACCTCCAATCTATCATTATCACGACTAAGATGTCTACTCTACCTTTCATTATAGGCATTAGAATTATAAAAAGCAATGAAAACCAACGGAAACCAATGATTTTTACACAGAATAATCAATTTAAAATGAGACATAAAAAGATTAAAATAATACCGCTATGCGTATGCAATGGGAGGAGAAGTATGGAAAATAGAAAAATACATATAAGCAAGTCAAAAACCTTAAAACTAGTCAATGTGGTATCCATTGAAGTTAAATTGTGCGAGTTCGACAATTTTGACCATTTGATTCCTGAAATTATAGACAGTCTTGAGCGATATATGATGCAAATGGGTACAAAACCAGTAGGTCCATTGGTGCAAAAAATTTCATATTTTGTATGTGACAATGGTCTATTAGGAACAAAACGCATATTCATGAGACAAGCGGAGGCATTTATTCCACATATTGAACCGCCATATTCCGTTAGCCGCATGATTAACGTGCCAAATTGCATGTACACAAGATTTGTGGGGGAGGTGTCCAATTTACAGCATGCTTATAGCAAGATAAAGGTGATCGCATATGAGGATAATATCAAGCTCAATAGAGATTGCTATACCGTATTCATAGATAATGACAAAGACAGAGGAATTATCACATCGGATATCTTCATTCCGAAGATTGCGTAGGATATAACTTACATGACGGTTTGCGCGATGACTTGATATGCGGGGCAGTACTACAAATCATCACAAAACTTGGGGGATTTCGTATTTTGTGCATGTTTTGATGCGAAACGATAATCACACCACAATTTGTGACATTTGCATACAAGAAATATTGACACAAACACCAACAAATTCGCTCGAGATGTATGGTTGGTATCAGATATTGGACAAAAATAGCCTCGAAAAGGATACTAACCATACATCTCGAGCGAAAAAGCATCTATTTTTAGCAAACTTTATTAAAATAGACGAAAATAACGGTTAGACATGAATGTTTTGTTGTCTTTCTAACAAAACCTGTGATTACCCACAAAAACCCTCAAATTTCTACATTCAAAACATATATAAATACAGCAGAGCATCATGATAAAATAGCGTAACTGGCAAAGAAGTACAAATACATTTTTCGCAATTATATATTTCGGCTCGGATTAAGTTTAACTTTAATCAGTATATGTATTTTTGTGAAGCAAATGAATGCGCGTGCGATTCCAATCATAATATGTACAATAATCGTTCTCATCTATTCGGGGAACACGCTCATTGTACCAATAGCACGAATTTCAAATAGTATGGAGAAGTTTCTTATTAAAAAAGATGTGAAGAAAAGAGGATTGTGATGAAATTTATGAAAATTAGAAATTGGATAACGCAGATAATGACACAGCGAGTCATCTTGGTGATTGGAATCATTGCGATGATTGGATCCTTCATTCCATTTCTGATCTATATGATTGGGCATGGGATTCTACAAGATTATGAAACGATGGCGTTTTTCCCATTTTATCTGATCGCAATCGCATGTCTAGATCAATTGCGACGTAACCCACCTAATGAGATTCGGTATAATGTGGTTCGTTTTGTATATCTTATGTTGATTTGGATCATCTTTCTCGTTACACGAAAGATGATTTCCATCAACGATCCAGATGGTGAATTAAACATTGTTGTGCTGGTCGCTATTGGCGTTGTCTTCGTTGCCATTCTAACAGGTATGTTCGTATCCGATATACGCAAAATCCAAAGAGACCGTCATGCGAGCGGAGATGGAGATAAAGGCGCATATAACGATCCATATAAAAACGAATGGGGCTATTTGAATCATGAAAAATAAATATAAAAGGCGAAGCGTGTGGAAGAATTTCACATGTGCCAGAGGCAAAGCAGCCATTTAGCATGAGTCTTCCGATATTTATTACACTCATCTCAATTGGACCGATTGTGTGTCATGTTATTGATATATTGGAGACAAACGATACAATAAAAATACTCAGCCAAACGCATGATATTTTTGATACGTTTGGCTGAGTATTTTTTTGTATAAAGATATTGAGTTAGAACATCGCGATATTGCAATGCTCTATATGGTACTCGGGGGAATTCCGTTTTATTTGAATCACGTTAAACGTGGGATGAGTGTCTCTCAAAATATTGATGCACTTTGTTTTGCAAAAGATGCCCCTCTTTTTTCTAACCCAGCACGTCATTTACGCATTCTTGAGATATTAGCTGCTCATCGAAATGGGATGATGCGTGAGGAATTACTTGCGCAAGCGGCATTCTAACCGGGGAACCGCAACGCAGACGCTAGAGGAATTAGAACAGTGTGGTTTCATAGAAAAATACAACGATTATTCTGGTCGAAAAGGTCGATATATTTATCAACTTATAGATTTTTTTACATTATTCTACTATCGGTTTATGCGGAGCAATAAACAGTTTCCTTCAGCATATTGGTCAAAAAGTATTGGGAGTGGCTCGCAAAACGCATGGGCTGGACTATCTTTCGAAAAATTATGTTTGGTACATATCGACAAAATTCAACAAAAACTTTGGTATTTCAGGTATTCTTACTATTGTATTTGCTTGGAAAAGCGCAACAGAGCCAAAAGGTGCGCAGATAGACTTGTTGATAGACAGAGTGGACAATGTTATCAATGTATGTGAATGTAAATTTGTAAATGCTTTGTTTGAAATTGATAAAACATATAGAGAAAATCTGAGAAATAAAGTTGCTGCCTTTACAAATGAAACAAAGTCGAAGAAAGCCGCTCATATAACGATGATTACAACCTACGGCATAAAACAAAATAAATATACAGGAATGGTGCAGTCAGAGGTTGTGTTGGACGATTTATTTTTATAGCAAATAAATTCAGCCTTGACATCATAAAGAAGCACCTGATATATTTATGAACATCATTTTAGACAATTCCAGTGGGAAACCACTTTATGAACAGATTAAGACGCAGATTGCTTCGCAGATTCTATCGGGCGCGTTGCCTGCTGGGTTTGCGTTGCCATCGATGCGTGCACTTGCGGGTGAATTGCATGTGAGTCTCATCACGACAAAGCGAACGTATGAAGAGCTTGAGCGGGAAGGGTTGATTGAGACGATTATTGGGAAGGGGAGTTTTGTAGCCACGATGAATCTGGAGCAGGCGCGATCGAATCAGATGAAGGCAATCAAAGCGAGTCTCATCGATATTGTGAAACATGCGCGTGCTGCGGGCATTTGCGTGAACGAACTCATCAAGATTATGGAGGACGAAAATGGACAAGGATGTTGATATTGCAGTATACTATCTGCCGTGTGCCTTTTTGATGAGCCTCTCCATCCTGCAGGTTTGTGTAATTAAAAAGGAGTTCTACGGATTTTGGGTGATTATGTTCACGTTTATTGAATTGATTCTTAGTTTCATCTTTGTGGCTTATTGGGTTGCAAATCCATGGATTAACGACTGGATTCTCCACGTTGGGCTGCCAATTCTGGCAATCGCGACCGTTGGCATTTGCTATCGAGTGTCCGTGGGGGTTCTGAAGAATGCAGATCTCTTCGCTTAATATTCTTGCATATTCAGAAAATCACGTATAAATGGTAGTGTGTAGCGAATCCTGCCGCGCCCAGCATCTTGAATCAAGCCTGATGCAAGGAGTCGTGAACGATAGGTTGACGCGGTATTTGAATTCACACCCATGCGTTGTCTGATATCTCTGACTTCACGGACTTGCTTGTCAGGAAGCATGGCTCTTAGATACGATTTGTCTTTGGCAGATAAATTATGATAAAC
>JAISJM010000127.1 GCA_031261525.1 Eubacteriales Family XIII. Incertae Sedis bacterium | reverse complement strand
GAATCAATCATCTCGGTGATTACGGCACCCAGTTTGGCAAGATGATTGTCGCTTATCGCAAATGGGGTTCGAGGGAAGAAGTAATCGAAGCACCCATTCAGACTTTACTAAAACTTTATACGAAGTTCCATGTAGAAGTAGAAAATGACCCAAGTTTAGATGACGAGGCTAGAGAGACATTTGCACGATTGGAACAGGGTGGCACGGAAGAGATTGAGCTTTGGCGATGGTTCCGTGAGGAGAGTCTGAAGGAATTTGGACGTGTCTACAAGATGCTCGGCATCGAATTTGATTCTTATGATGGCGAGAGTTTCTATTCAGATAAGATGGACGATGTGCTACATCAGCTTGAAGCAAAGCAGCTTCTGAAGAAGGACGATGGCGCACAGATTGTCGATTTGTCCGAGTATGACATGCCGCCAGCACTCATCACAAAGCGCGATGGGTCGACATTATATATCACGCGTGATATTGCGGCTGCAATCTACAGAAAAAATCATTATGATTTCTATAAAAATATCTACGTTGTCGCGAATCAGCAGGATTTGCATTTTAAGCAGTGGATTCAGGTGCTCGACTTGATGGGATATGACTGGGCGCGCGATTGTATCCACGTACCTTTCGGGCTCGTACATCTCGAAGATGGCGTGATGAGTACGCGTCAAGGTAAAGTTGTATTCCTTGAAGATGTGCTGAATGCGGCAGTGGAGAAGACAAGACAGATTGTCGAAGAAAAAGGTGTCTCTACCGATATCCTTGACGATGTTGCGAAGTCTGTTGGTATTGGTGCGGTCATCTTCAATGAGCTCGCACATAGCAAGATTAAAGATTATACGTTTAGCTTCGACAAAGTATTGAACTTCGAGGGCGAGACGGGACCATATGTACAGTATTCGCACGCACGTGCCGCAAGTATCTTGCGAAAAGCAGAAGATGTTGCTGTCAGAGTATCCAATCCAACCTATGGCATTGATGCTTCAAAGCTCACATCACCTGCGGCGTTTGAATTGATTGGACATCTCTATGAGTTCCCATCTGTTGTCATTGAGGCTGGCGAGAGACTGGAACCATCGATTATCACACGCCATATTGTTGATATTGCGCAGGCATTCAATAAATTCTATCATGATGAACATATCTTGGTGGAGGACGAAGTAGAGAAAGAAGCAAAACTTGCGCTCGTTGCAGCGACGAAGATTACGTTAAAGAATGGTTTGACACTACTCGGAATCGATGCCCCTGAGCGAATGTAGAACGTAGAAGACAGAACGTAGAAGATAGTACGTAGAATGGAGATATGATGCGATATGAAGGAAATATTTTCAGGCCACCCAGTGAAGCCTATAGTTTGATTGTGCAGGTGACGATTGGCTGTGCCCACAATGACTGTACCTTTTGTAGCATGTTCAAGGATAAGCAATTTCGTGTAAGAGCCGTATCGGAAGTATTGGAAGATTTGGAAGACGCTAGAGAATCTTATGCAAATGTCGGCAGAATCTTTCTTGCCGATGGTGATTCGCTCGTACTGAACAATGATAAATTAAAAGTAATTCTGAATAAAATCAACGAATTATTCCCAGAATGTGAGCGTGTCAGTATGTATGGGGCACCGTTAGATGTCCTAAATAAGACACATGAGGAATTGGTCGAATTGAAAGATTTGGGCGTTGGCATCATCTATATTGGTGCAGAATCAGGCTCAGATAAAGTCTTAGAGGACGTGAAAAAAGGAGCCACACGGGCGCAGATTATCGAAGCGATTCAGATGATTGAAGCTGCGGGAATACAGGCTTCTGTGACATTTATCAATGGGCTTGCTGGTCCTGATTATGAGGATCATGCGCTTGAGACCGCAAGTATGATCAATGAAAGTAAGCCGAGCTTTGTTGGATTGTTGACACTCATGATTGAACCGATGGCACCATTATATGACGAGGTGAGATCGGGACGATTCCAGTTGCTTGAGCCACTGGGTGTCGTTGAAGAGACACTTCTCATGCTAGAGCATATCGACTTGCCAGAAGATAGTAAGACGGTATTTCGCTCGAATCATGCGAGTAATTATATCTCACTTCGTGGCGACTTACCAAAAGATCAACAGCGGATGATTGCGCAGCTGAGATCGGTGCTTGGTCGTGAGGATATGCTGAAAGATGAGCGACTAAGGGCACTGTAAAAGGCTTTATAGTAAACGGACGAGTGAATTGAAGGAGATGGATGATTAAGACGAAAAGTTCGAAGATACGGGAAAATGCGCTTCGCAGACCAGAGTCTGAAATTGTATTTCTAAAGCGTAAAGACCGATTGAAGCCGTATCTAATCGATAAGATGGATGATTATATATTCAGAGATTTGAGTGACGCATTCTTTAAAAATACTGCGGTTGTAGAATTGATGCACAATGTCAGCGTGCCATTCAGGCGTGAGGATCTTCTGGAAGAGGCTACAAAGGGTGCAAATGAAAGTGATGAGATTCCGATTCAGGTATTGATGGAGAATATGACTTGTGTCATCGGCATGGATCCGCATTTTAGGTACAGCGAAGTCTATGTCGCGTTCTTACTTCATACGATGGGCAAGAATGTCGGTCATACGATTGCGAAATCTGCGAAAAAATATGCACAAAATGGCATGTATGAAGATGCTGTCATTCGGTATCGTGCGTCTCTAGCTTGTGATCCGTTTTATCTCGATGCGATGTACGGTTATGCTCGAGTTTGCAGGGAGCTCTATCTTGTGAGTTCAGACCCTGACAAAACGGGAAATTTGAAAGCAGAGGCACTGGATTATTTTGAATTGTTGACAGAGATTTTTCCAGATTACAATTCTGGATATTATTACCTCGGGTACATGTATCTCAATATGGGATTGTATGTGAAAGCGGAGATTGTCTGGCGCGAATATATGCGGCTGAGTACTTCACCAAAGACACCCGCGAAAGATAAAAAAGAAATCCGCGAAAGATTGCGTCAGATTCAAGGACCTGTTGAGATTGAGCATGGTTACAATGCAATACTCAGAGGAAGCTATGAAGAAGGTATTGAGATGTTAGAGCCGTTTATCAATTCTGATTTTAACGATTGGTGGCCGCTGTATTATTATCTCGGTATTGGATATATGGAGACTGCACGTGCAGAGGAAGCGATTGCAAGCTTCAAGAAAGTCTTGCAGAGAAATGCTTCGCATCTTGAGTCAATGCAAGAACTTGCTGATATTTATCAGGCACAGGGTGACAAAGTGAATGCGGAGAAGTATACTAAAAAGATGGAAATTGTCAAGAATGGACTTTAAGGAAAGACAAGGGGATTTGGGATGAGTAAGAAACAACTTTTAACAGGAAATGAAGCAGTTGCGCAGGGCGCCTATGAAGCAGGGATTAATTTTGCTTCGGCATATCCTGGCACACCGAGTACAGAAATCTTAGAGAATCTCTCACAGCTGCGTGATGAAACAGACGATAATCATGTGTATTGTGAGTGGGCACCAAATGAAAAGGTCGCACTAGAAGCTGCAATTGGCGCAAGCGTTGGCGGTGTACGTTCGATGGTGACAATGAAACACGTGGGGGTAAATGTCGCAGCAGACCCATTATTTACCAATGCGTATACAGGCGTAACAGGTGGCCTTGTGCTTGTCAGCGCGGACGACCCGGGCATGCACAGTTCTCAAAATGAGCAGGACAACCGTAATTATGCGACAGCTGCAAGATTATTGATGCTCGAGCCATCTGATTCTCAGGAGAGTTTAGATTTTGCAAAGAAGGCATTTGAGCTATCAGAGCATTTTGATACACCCGTACTACTTCGGATGACAACGCGAGTCTGCCATAGTAAGAGTATTGTGAATACAGGCGAGCGCATAAATCTACCGAAGACAACATACAAAAAGAACATTCAAAAATTCGTAGCAACGCCTGCCAATGCCAAGGTTTTACGAGAGCAGCTGAAAGACCGAATCAAAGCAATGTACGAGTATGCGTGCACGGAGGCATTTGCACAAGGAATCAGCAAAGTCATCGAGCCAACAAGCCAATCAGGCAAAAAAATCGGTGTCATCAGTGCCGGCGTTGCCTACCAATATGCGAAAGATGCATTTGGCGATTCTGCTTCTTATCTAAAGCTCGGTATGACATTTCCATTGCCAATCGATGCCATTCAAGATTTTGCGAAGACCGTTGATGTATTATATGTCGTAGAAGAACTTGACCCTTATATGGAAAGTCAAATCAAAGCAGCAGGAATCGATGTCATTGGCAAGTCTGTCATTCCAGAATCGGGTGAGCTCAATGCCGATATCGTTAGACAAGCAGTGTTTGGCGAAAGTGCAGAGAATTTGAAATCAGCGATAGAAGCCGTTGGCAGACCACCTGCAATGTGTGCAGGCTGTCCACATAGAGGCTTGTTCTATCAACTTGCGAAACTACAGAAAAAGCAGCCAATTATGATTGCGGGCGACATCGGATGCTATACGCTGGGATCTGCCCCACCATTATCCGCACTCGATACCTGTTTCTGTATGGGTGGTTCCATCAGCAGTGCACATGGCGCCTATATGGCTCATAAATCTACGGGACGCGAAGAGGATATCACCGTTTTTTCTGTAATTGGTGATTCAACGTTCCTACATACGGGTATAAATAGTTTAATGAACTCCGTATACAACAAATCAAGAACCATTAATATCATTCTTGATAACAGAATCACGGCGATGACAGGTCAGCAGCAAAATCCTGGCACTGGTTATACACTGATGGGTGAGGAGACAACGCAGGTCGATATTCCGCTTCTTTGTAAGTCTATCGGTGTTGCTGAGAATCAAATTCATATCATCAATCCATTGGACTTGAACGAATCTGAACAAGCAATTCAGGCGGCAATGGCAGAAGATGGCGTAAGCGTCATCATCACGCGATATCCATGTGTGTTGAAGCGATATAGTGCGCAAGATAAGACGGAATTTGGTGTCGAGCAGAAGGTCTGCAAAGTCGATAACGACAAATGCAAACTATGCAAAATCTGTGTTGGTACAGGCTGCCCAGCGATTGTCTATTCAGGCGACAGAGTTGATATCAATGCAGGAAGCTGCAACGGCTGTACACTATGCCAGCAGGTATGCCCATTTGATGCAATCATCTAGATTTTTGTATACCATATTCTAACTAAATTAAGGAGATTCATTATTATGTCTATAAATAAATCAGCAGCAGGTAGTATCCTTCTCGTCGGTGTTGGCGGTCAAGGAACAATCCTCGCAAGTAAGATTTTGTCACAGGGACTCATGGACGCTGGATTCGACGTCAAGATGAGTGAGATTCATGGTATGAGCCAGCGTGGCGGAAGCGTAAGTACTCAGATTCGTTTTGCAGATGACGTTGCATCACCGATTATTGGTCTTGGCGAAGCGGATTTAATCATTGCTTTTGAGAAGATGGAAGCACTTAGGTGGCTTGATCATCTGAAACCATCAGGCACGATGATTATCAACAATTTTGAGATTCCGTCGGTTCCAATTTTACTCGGTGAGGCGAAATATCCCGAAGGCATTATTGCAGACCTTAAAGAGAAAGTTGATGCGAAAGTTGTTGATGCAGCAACGATTGCAGATAATCTTGGCAATGCAAAGGCGATGAATATTGTATTGTTAGGTGCAGCAGTTCGCGCCATTTCCAAGTCAGAACGATTACAAGTATTGAATGATATTGATTGGGATCATATCATTCAGGAAATTGTAAAACCACAATTTGTGGAACTCAATATTAAAGCATTTCATGCTGCATAAGGTCAGCGAAGGAGGCACATATGATTAACGTTCGCAATGCACATACCGATACTCTGAGCAATGCCCATGTTGCCGTGGAAGAGATTCTCTCTCAATTGAAGTTAGATATCTATAGTAGAACCAATGCAATTGCAATCATATCGTGCAATTCCGAGTTTATCGATAATGGTTTTGTTGATTTGCTTTCGCAAGCGTTGCCTTGTGAACTCGTTGGTATCACGACGGTTGCATCATCAACTGCGGTGGGAATGGGCATCTTTTCCTGTTCCGTGTCCGTCTTGCTCAGTGATGATGTCACCTTTGTAACGGCCTATTCGGATTCAATCAATACGGACAATATGGATCGTGTGATTGATGCAACTTACAAAAATGCATCTGCAGACTATCGAGAGAAACCTGCGATGATTCTTACTTACGCACCTTTTATCTTTACGGTTGATTGTGCGAGATCGGAA
>JAISJM010000049.1 GCA_031261525.1 Eubacteriales Family XIII. Incertae Sedis bacterium | reverse complement strand
ATGTTCATCAGATTTCAAATAACTTGCAAGCGCGAAAAACTCGCGTTTTTCACATAAATAAGGAGTTAAATCGGTGAAAATGTCGACTTTTTCGCGCTTGATTCCTACGCTCTGATATGCGGCAATTGGTATTACACCACCTACATAGATATATTTGTACAGGATTTCATGTTGATTATTTTCATGTAATTTTGCAACAACATATTCAGTGACGAAAATTCAGAAGATTTTTTATTACAGATATAGATTCGATCCTGTTTCAATCTACTTGCAACCCGTAATTAAAAAATAGATGCAAAGTGGTGTAGTCAACAATGTTATCTTCGTATTTGGTACTATAAAAAGCGTAGGTAAGAGACTCATTCATTTGAGTATCTCAAATCTTCACTTATTTTTGTTGCAAACGCGTATCACTTTTAGAAGAAAAGCCGCCCCTGCGCAAATGTCACAAGAACGGCTTTCAATTTTACAAACTATTCACAAATTACTTTATCATTATAGATTTACTTCGTCTTCACAGGTGGCATCTTCTCACTAGATTACTTATTCTTCCACTGTGCATAATACATAACATTGTTCGTAACGGTGGTAGACGCAGATATTTTCATACCACCCGCAGTAGACGTGTACCAACCATTAAATGTGTAGCCCGGGTGTTCTGCTTGGAAGTGTGCCAATATCCGTATTATTCTCGATTTGCTTTGTCGCTACTTCACTACCACGTTTGCATTAAATGCTCTGAATCATTATGTCATCCTCGTTATTGTTTGCCTCACTATTTTCCGATTGTTCAAATGATATCATAAATCTGTAAGATTTCTGATATCATTTGCCATGTCACGAAGTGACGGCATATAAATTTATAATAATCGTGAAACGATTGTTATATCATATATTCGCAAGCAAATACACTGGATAATTCCGATAGAAATCGTGAGAACCTAACCGAACTGATCGGCAAGTCCAGCCACTCATTAAATTCCCACTATACCCGTTTCCGCTTTCTATATATTGATATTCCGCATCCAATAATAGGCAGTACCGTAAACATAAATAGCACAACTAAAATCCACAACAATAGAAGCAAGATAATTTGATGGATATCAATCCATTGACTAACCACGCAAAAGACTACGATGAGAGAAAAGACAATAGCGGTCCATTTGACACATCGCATTTGCATATTTTTCAGCATTTCAATCTCTATTTCAGATTCTGTAGATTCTAAGCCGCTAAAGATTGGCGTTGTACCAGCATCTGCTCTAAAAATTTGATAGCCATTTTCAGCGACAATCGGTGTCCAGCCACTAGCCTCGTAAATGGACAGCATTTCCGACGTTATATTGCTTTCTAAATTCACCGCATAATCGTAATCATGTGGCACGCCTTCTTCAAGCCGATAAAGCAATCCCGAGAGGTGAGATAAATGCCAACCTTTTTGGCTCATCTCTTTTAATTTCTGCATATCATAATCGGGCATCATTGCCAATCCCATACATACTCTATACTTTGCCATTTGCTTGTCCTCCTGAAGCACACTCCTGTATTAAATAATGTTCCGTGATTTCAATAATCTTCTTTCTTTGATTGAAATTATTAAGGAGAATTTCACGCCCCTCTCGTGTAATCTGATAACGGATTTTATGATCCACTTCTTCGGCGCCTACAATCCAACCGACGTCACTTAATTTTCGAAGTGTCGTGTACATAGTCGCTGGTCCAATATCGACATGCCCTGTAGTCATATCTTGGACAACTTGCATAATCCGATATCCATGTATCGGTTCAACTGTAGCCAACAGTATCAAAAAGATACTGTCTGTGAGTTCACCTGATTCATATGGACTTTTTTTCGCCATTTTCACCACCCTACCTTTTCAGATTGTCAAATTTAGATTGTTAAATTCATATCGCCAAATTCGACGTGTTCAATATTTCTTAGTATATCAATGATGGATATACTAAGAAATATATCCATCATTGATATACTTGTCAAGAGTGAAAATAAAGAAAGAGGAGTGAATGTCAATGGCGATGAAATCAAAGTGTATGATACCAAAGTAGTTGAAGCCAAAATAAATGATGTCAACGTCAGTAAACCCAAAAGTGTATGATACCAAAGTAGATGAAGCCAAAATAAATGATGTCAACATCAGTAAACCACAAGTGTATGATACCAAAGTAGATGAAGCCAAAATAAATGATGTCAACGTCAGTAAACCACAAGTGTATGTTATCAAAGTAGATGAAGCCAAAATAAATGATGTCAACTTCAGTAAACCAAAAGTGTATGATATCAAAGTAGATGAAGCCAAAATAAATGATGTCAACGTCAGTAAACCAAAAGTGTATGATACCAAAGTAGTTGAAGGCAAAATAAATGATGTCAACGTCAGTAAACACAAGTGTATGATATCAAAGTAGATGAAGCCAAAATAAATGATGTCAGCATCAGTAAACCAAAAGTGTGTGATATCAAAGTAGTTGAAGCCAAAATAAATGATGTAAACGTCAGTAAACCACAAGTGTATGATACCAAAGTAGTTGAAGCCAAAATAAATGATGTCAACGTCAGTAAACCACAAGTGTATGTTATCAAAGTAGATGAAGCCAAAATAAATGATGTCAACGTCAGTAAACCCAAAAGTGTATGATACCAAAGTCCGTGATACAAAAGTCAATGAAGTCACACGAAATCAGAATCCACAATTAAATCATCACACTATTTATTCGTATCCAATAACACATCGCAGCGTTCTGTTTTGCGTCATTCTCGATATAAAAACAACCATTATTGTGTCGAAAATGACAAAAAACAGGAAATTACGAAATGACAGGAGATAAAAAATAAAAGCGCAAGGTTTGGTAGCTAGTCCAAAACGCAGTTCAAGGAACAAGAGGGGCAGAATGCTCCGCATTCTGATTGATTCAAAAGACAATTACGAAAAAGTCCAATATATGGCGCGAGATGTGCGATTTGTAACACAAATCAGCAAAAAAGGCGTTTTAAACGTTACAAATCCAACATCTCGCCCCATATATTAATGATTTTCGTCACGAAAATCTGCAATGCAATGTCCTACACGAACGGGACAATAGCATTGTGCAATATTCTAATATTCCAGAATCTAAACACAAATTGTTGCTATTTTAATAGCGGGGAATGTCACACATGACATTATGAGAAGCAATATAGCCAACAAAATAAGATTCTCTTCCTATTTCAATTTTAGGTATGACGTTGATATTTGCATAAAACGACTATCGCAATCTGGGGAGAATACCCTATTGAAATTCATTGATGAATGACATCTCTAAAATTAAGAAATTAACAATGCAAATCCATGTAATTCGAATTCAATCTAATCTCAGATTAAGCCCTAATCATTACGGAAAAGCGATGGGGGTTCTCCGAAATATTCTAAGAGATACGTGTCCAGTTATCTGTACCACCGCCCACCGCCAAAAAAAACGACTCTAAAGTGATACAAACCTTACATCTCACACGAGTTAAGACGTTATTTTGTAACAACATAGCACTAATTCGCAATCATAACATCTCACACGAGTTAAGACGTTATTTTGTAACAACATGGCACTAATTCGCAATCATATCGCAAACGCGCGAGAACCATTATGCACCAACATCGGCTATACCGAATGCGGATTCTCCAAATAGCACGTCAAATACTCCAACCACTCAGGCGCATCTTCTTCCGTAAAGAAATGTGTCAAAAATTCCACCATGATTTCATGCCGACTCACAGCCTCTAATCGCCCCGATTCTGTCATCATCAAATCTTTCAGTTTCAGCAACTTTTCAAAAAAGTGATTGATGGCATTGTCCGTGCTGTGAGTTGTCACATCGGAATTATATTCCAAACTTGTGATATTTGCATTTGGAAATATCCTTTTATCGAAAATCGTCCCATTTGCTTTCGGGCTCACCGCATAGACGACAGACCGAATGATGCCATTTGCACCGATTGCATCGCACATATCCGCATCGGACACAATTTTACCTTCAAGGCTGGAGGGTCGTATCCCCTTCAAGTATTTGTTGTATCCCATCGTCTGTATAATTTGCAATACCGTCCCTTGAAGATCATTATCAATCCCCACATTTGTCATTATTTTCCGAGCATTGGTAAGCGCCTCCGAGCCTTCTTTTCCGACAAGTTTATAGTCGTCTACATCATGGAGGAGTGCAGCTAATGCAACGATATCTTTATTGATTGTTTCATTCGGGGCATTTTCGTCACAAACCACCAATGTATCAGCCTGTTCTTTTTCGGCAAATGTCATCGCAAGACGATAAACACGATCAATGTGGTCACTCCCATGTCCTGATGTCTCGTTCATTAGTAATTTGTATACGGATTCTTTCACTTTTTCAATCATGTAATCACTCCAATTTATTGTTAATGATAATCTACCACCAGCCATTTATTTTACATGATGATTCACTAAAATTCAAATCCACTCAGAACTTCTGCCATTTGCCCCGTTTATACCGCCATATAAAGCAGAATGTGCGAAACAGCCAATCGATGGGCATCGCAATCCACACGCCAATCAACCCAAGGTTTGTAAAATGCCCAATCAGATAGGCGCCGCCAATACGAAAGATAATCATCGAGATAATTGAGATCACCATTGGATATTTTACGTCGCCTGCAGAGCGAAATGCACTCGGCAGTGCAAATGCCATCGGCCATAAAAAAATCGCACTGATGCCGTGAATAAGCAAGACTGTATGGGCAAGGGATAGCGTCTCTCCCGAAAGATGGTAGACGGAGAGAATGGGAATTAGTACCGCAATAATGAGTATATTTAAGAAAAAGATACAGAGGTATGCCATCTTTAGCAATCGTTTGATATAGAATTTCGCCTGCGGATAATCCCCTGCGCCAACGCACTGCGCAACGACGGTTGTAATGGCAAAGCCCATCGCAACCGCGGGGATAACCTGAATGCCCGCAAGGCTCTGCGCGACGCCATTTGCGGCAATAGAAGAGGTCCCCATTGTCGCGACATAACTGATGAGGATGAGTTTGCCCAATTGAAAGAAGCAATTTTCCAAGCCATTCGGAAGCCCAATCCCGAGGATACGTTTCACCATGCTAAAATCAAGTTTCCAAAATTTATAAGAGCGAACCGAGATGATTCGCGTAGCATTGCGCAGCATAATCATGACGGCCATTGCCGCGATAAATCGTGCGATTAATGTCGCGAGACCGGAGCCAAATGCACCCCAGTGGCAACCGTAGATAAAGATTAAATTGCCGATGAAATTGACGACATTCATGATGAGCGCATTAATCATGGAGACTTTAGAATTGCCCATTGATCTAAAAAGCGCCGCACCGGCATTGAAAAGCGCAATAAAAGGGAATGACAAAATCGTCATATAGAAAAAGGCAACGGCGCTCTTCATGACTTCCCTGTCTACTTCTCCAAATACTGCGCGAAGCAAAGTCTCATTCAAGATGAGACATATAATCGTGATAATAATCGAGATGATAAAGATGATATTGACCAGCTGGGTCGCCGCAAAATTGGCTTGTTTCTTGTCTTTTGCACCGATGTAAATGCCTGCAATAATCGCGCCACCAGCAGCAAATGCCGCAAATAAATTGATAATTAAAACTGCAATTGCATCGACAAGCGACACGCCCGACATCGCACTTTCGCCAGCACTGGAGACCATAATTGCATCAATCATGCCAACCGTAAGGGCAAGCACCTGCTCAATAATCAATGGAATAATTAATTTTTTAAGTTGTTCTCTACTAAAGATTCGATTATCCATAATATTAGTATATCACTCGGAGCAAGGTCACCGTCAATGGATAATCTATGTATTTTCATTGTCATTTTCGCTCGAGATGTATGGTTAGTATCATATATGAAGCAAAAATACCCTCGAAAATGATACCAAGCATACATCTCGAGCGAAAATGTGCCTATTTTTAGCAAACTTTATTCTACGGGTTGTATTCAAACCCCGAATGGCAACTTTTTCGCGAATTGTGCTGATTGGTAGCCATCCGCAACTGGGCAACCATTTGCAATCCCAAAAGCATTTGCGACATTTGCACCCAAACGCAACAAAAATAGACGCATACCCAATGCAATCATGCATAAAGGATGCGTCTATTATAATCGTCTATCATAATCAGCTAATTTGAATCAATCGCTTACTACAGCTAGTCTGAATCAATCGCTTATTTCAACTCTGTCTTAGAGAATTTCGCAAATGCAATACTCACAAATACGACAATCGTTACAGCAATAATCGCAATTGCTTTTAGATAAATATCCATCGTCTGTTCCGCTTGGATCATAGCATCTTGTGTCCATGGCATCCATGCTGTTGTGGATGGCTTTACAATCGCAATAATATTGGTACCAACTGATGTCGCCATATATAGCGCAACATTGATTCCAATTGCAGCACCTAGGCTCTTCACAAGGAAAGAGGATGCGATGAAGATTGAATTCATTCCTAATATGACAATGTAGACCATGATTGTTGGGACAATGATATCATGCATGATTCCTACAGGAAGTGCCTGCGGTCCCTGAATAATCAGACCTGCAACGGATGTCAACACAAGTGGTATGAAGAAAAAGATCGCCATGGCAACAACATAGCTTAGACATTTGCTTGTTACAAATTTAGATCTGCCAGAGCCTGCTAGAACAGCAGCTTGCGCGTATCGATCTGCATATGCACCAGAGATGGACATGCCCGCAAAGATTGCCCCGATGAGCATCATCGTATCGGTCGAACCATACAATCCATTTACAAATAATTCATAACTACCACCGTGCTGATAGATTCCAACCCCTACAACGAGGGCAAACATCGCCAATGAAACAAGTGATATCACAAATACTCTCGTTGACAATAATGTATTTTTTAATTCCCATTTTAATAACTTACGCACTTCTTCTTCCTCCATTTTCAATATGCATTACGTCCGACTTGCTCCCTGTGAGCAAATCGATATAGTATTCTTCAAGAGATCTACCATCTGCTTCCGCATCGAGTTCCTCAAGTGTAAGCTGCTTGACAATTCTACCGTGACTGATGATGATATAATCCGTCGCTAGTTGATATAGCTCTGTCAGGATATGGCTTGAGATCAAGATTGTGATACCATGATCTTCATTTAGAGATTTTAGAAGATTTCTCACTTCGACCATGCCCATTGGATCCAGCCCATTTGTTGGCTCATCGAGAATTAACAATTCTGGATCTGAGATAAGAGATAGCGCAATAGCCAGCCTCTGACGCATTCCCAATGAAAAATTCTTTGCTTTCTTGCGGCCGGTATTGCCGAGCCCGACCTTATCCAATAGATGTTGCATATATTCTTTATCTGTGACACCATAGAGAATCCCATGGATCAACATATTGTTCATTGCAGTCTTATCCTTATATAAAATTGGACTTTCTACAATCGCGCCGATTTTGTTTCTCGCTTCATTTAGCCCGCTTGTATCTTTCGCACCGAGTATCTCTATATCGCCAGAACTTGCACTAGATAACCCCGTGATAATTCTGATTGCAGTCGTCTTACCGGCGCCGTTTTCACCGATGAAACCGTAAATGCCACCGCGACGTACTTCAAAAGATACATTATCAAGTACTTTTCTGCCCGCATAAACTTTCGTCAGCATTTTTAAATCTAAAACTAAATTATTCATCTTTTCCTCCTTGATTTGTATGAATGAATTATTGTATTAATCGCTTGGTACAATAATACAATACTACAATTATTCACTCTTGTCAACATAAAAAAAGAAAAAAAATATAAAAAAATTCCCCTTTACTGAGAAGCCTGTATTTCAGTAAAGGGGAAGTTCTAATCTAATATTAATCTAGTATCATTTCATTATCGTTCTGCAATTATTTTTTCTTTCGTCATCTGTACACATTCATCGTCCATGAGATTGTCACATGCATGCTCTAAATCATCCGAGCAGTTTAAAAAGATATCAATAATGGAGGGCTCAAATTCACCGCCACTACATCGTGTAATGAATTCTACAACGTCATCATGGGATAATGGATCCATTGATTTTGGATATCTGAATCCAACATATCTATCTGCAAGCCTGGCTAATTTCTCAATCATCGAAATCCCGCCATATTTTTTATTGTTGTATGCAACCACTTCGTTGTTGGCGTCTTCTAATATTTGCTTATCGCGTATGGTCTCATTGTTTTTTATAAACGAGTAGAGATATGCGCAGTTCCAATGCCCTAAATCGTCCGCATAAATCCCATTTTCCAACATATAACACAGTAACTTTTTTAAAACAATTACATTTCGTAATTGCCTTATTTCATCATAATTTAGAGCCGTTTCTGTATTCATGATTTCTCTCTCTCTCATGTTATATTGATACAAATATTAAGGATATTTATTTATACCCCAAAAAGGGGTTGACAAACAGGAAATTTATGGTAAAGTAATTACAGAATATGTAAATGTAAATATTTAGAAATAAATATATTTTATACCATCAAGTTGACTGGAGGCACACAAATGAAATCGTTTTGGGTAAGGTACAGACATTTTTCGGGGATTATATTTATCCTCATCGGCATGGCATTATTAATCTGCTGGGAAGTCTATGGTCGCGAAACCATATTGATGGAGGACGTCGTTGTAACAATCAGGCATGTTGGTGTTGGCGAGAAAATTGAGGAATCAATGCTTGATGTAATCAGTGTTCCTAAAAATGCGCTCGTTGAAAAACCTGTGAAAGCTTCAGAAATAAACAGTATCATTGGACACATTGTAGCTAGTGACATTTACAAGAACGCACAAATCTCGAAAAAAACATTGACCACTGAAAAAGAATTGTCGCATAAAAAAGAGAGCTATTTTGTCATCAAGAAAGAGTGGATTTATATGCGATCCTCCGCGCTTCGAAAAGGTGACTACATCGACATCGTCACAAAAGATGAGGCGAATGACTTTGGTCGATTTAAAATTGCATTTGTGAAAAATATTGATGACGAAGAAGTTTATGAAAAAGGACAAGATGGATTCGCGGCAGTGGTAAAAAATAAGGATGAGCGTATAGACGCGTCGTCACAGATTGATCACATTGAGATTGCATGTACGCAGAACGAATATATGCGTATCGCAGCCGCGGCAAGCATAGATAGTAACGCTTCTTTGATCCTGATTCAACGCGAAAGAATAATAGATGGAATAAGAGATGGCGCAAGCAAGGGAGCAAGCGAAGGAGCAACTGAAAATGAATGATTATAAACTTTTCCACGAACTATGTACGCGTGTATCAACGCTGATTGAAAACGAACTTGAACTGGTATCAGAGATTGGAGTAGATAGCGAGGTATTGAGTTTTGTGGAGCTACAAAAGAAAGCAATTATGGGCTATACACATGAAGCAAATTATCTCAAGTCGAAAATAAATGAAGTCCTGAACCGTGAGTCAATAAGCTCTAGCGTAACAATGGCATATCCGCCTTGGTATGAGAATCAAGCATCGGCAATATTTGAGGAAGTATGGGGGATGTGTAGTCTTGCAGAATGGTTTGGCGATCGCTATGCGACATCAAGTTCTGCAAAAGTAATTGGAGATCGGATTTATTTTATGCAAGATGGTGCCATGCAGCTGATGCCTCAAAAGATTGATGTAATGCGCCGTGAGCAGCTTGTTCGAAATCTACTTCTGCTGTCGACGACCGAAAGACTAGATAAAGATTATCACGAAATTTATCTGCTTGATGGCACGCGTGTAACCATTTTTCGTAGGGATATGGTTAAAGATTTACAAGAAACCATTATATTTAGAAGATATATCGTACCAAACTATACTTTTGAGGAACAGGCGCGAAGAAATACCATTCCAAATGCCGCAATACCGCTGTTTGAGACGATGGTAAAACTGGGATATAATGTGGCATTTTGCGGTGCTGTGAAGACATCAAAGACGACATTTTTGTCCACTTGGCAGCGTTACGAAGATGAGGCATTGGAAGGTGTCATGGTTGAGACAGACCCCGAGATTCCACTTCAGGATATCATGCCCACGGCGCCAATCGTTCAATTACTTGCAGATGGAGAATCGCTTCAATCCATTACAAAGAATTTACTTCGAAGTGATGCTGATTACTTTATCTTCGCGGAAGCGCGGGATGCCGTTGCACTTGATACGGCAATCAGGCTTGCCCGAAAAGGGACACGGCGTATGAAAATGACGTTCCATATGAGTGATCCAACGATGTTTGCACGTGATGTCGCGATTGAAATTGCACATTATACAGGTCAGGATCTGCTTGAAACACAGAAAATAGTAGCATCGAGCTTTGACTATATATTTCATTTTATCCAGCTGAAAGATAAAGGTGTGAAGAAGTTGAGTGCCATTTATGAGATTGGTGTGGACGATGCCCAGCCTTATACAAGACCCATTCTAACCTACGATGTCATCAGTGATGTGTGGCATTTTCATCACAATATTAGTGAGGAAAAAAGGATTTATGGATACACGCAAAGTCCTGAAGATTTTCATGAATATGATGAACTTTTGAAAGACTTATCCGATGAAGATGATGTGAATTAGTAATTAGGAATGATATCAGATATGGAGGCAAGCGATGAAATTTGAACCCGATTTGTATGTGATGTTGAGCCTGATTACCGCGTTCATCTATCTGTTAATCATCGTGGGGATGCTTGTCCTCATGCATAAAAAGATTGCTTTATTTATAAAAGCGATACAAAATCGCAGGCGACTAAGTAGAGACACCCATGCATATGCCAGTTACACTTTGGGAGAAGAAAATTCTCTACTGAACAAATTACGCGCCCATCTTGGAAACATGCTCTTTCTTGTAACACACGAACGGTTAAGTATCACTGGATTTCTGGCGGCAATGATTACCATCTTTTTCGTTATCTTTCTTGCCAGTGTTTCACACCTTGAGCCGCTGTTTTCCGTGCTTTTGGCTACTTGCTTTTGCACCCTACCCTATTTATTTATGCGCATGCAACTGGAGCGGATTCGCCGAAAGGCAAGCTACGAGGGTGAAAATCTCATGAATGTCTTGCTTTCAAATTACTTTATATCTGGCGGCAATATGCCAAGAGCAATTGAAGCCATTATCGCATCAGATGTCAAGATTGATGTGTCTCGTAAAGTACTCCGTAAGATGCTACTAGACTTGCGTACGACAGGAAGTCCAACCTATATGCGGCGCATTTGCGAATCCATACATACCGCATTGGGTACAAACTGGAGCAAGATGCTCGCCTACAACCTATGGCTCTCCGTAAGTTCTGGTACAGACGTGACACTCGCACTTGAAGACATCATGAAGCAATTAAGAGAAGCAAGAATTCTGTGTGAGGAGCGCAAACGTCTCAATAGCGAGTCTGTTCGGATGGTCATGATTCTTATGCCATTACTGTATTTTGGCTCCGTTATGATTGCCGTGACGCATTTGGGAATATCTCTGTCAGGATATATACGAAATCAGTTTTTTAGTGCCGAGGGATTCTTTATGTTTTTCATGTCGCTCTTTTTATACTTGATGAACATTGCCATATTAGAAGTAGCAACAGGCAGAAAACTAGATTTTTAATAAAGGAGTTTAACATGAGTTTAATCATCATGATGTTGCTATCCATTCCGATCTTGATTGGCGGATGCCGCGCTTTTGGATTGAGTGTATTACCACGGTCAAAATTGCGGCACAATATCAATTTCAATCGAGATAGTATCAAGAAGCTTTTAGCGGATGCAAAAACAGGTCAATACAGGCTTGAGACAAAGCGACATCGCGACCATATCCATACCGAAATCTACGAGGGCGTTGCATTACTACGAAATCTCATATCAACGGGTGCAGACCGCAGATTATCCACAGATGGACTCATCGAACAGCTTGCGACGCTAGGCGGACACCTTCGTCCGCATTATGAAAAATGCCTTACGATATTGCGCCGTGGCAAATCCGACGATATGATTGCATATTTTACATCTGAGATGGATTTTGCGATTGCGGATGACTATATCAGGCTTATTGCAAGTTGGGATTACGTTGCACCAGAGAAATTCAAGACAAGCTTAGTCAACTACCAGAGCAACCTCAAAGAGATGCGCATAACGAATCTGAAAAAGAAAGATGAGGTCATCAGCGACTTAATCTATTTTCCGATTGTCATCAACGCATTGTTTATCTTCATGAATTTTATATTCGTCGGATATTTTATTGAACAGAAAAACATGATTGGCGCATTATTTTTTTAACTAAAAACCAAAGGAGAAATAAATAAAATGAAACAAATGATTATCTTATTGAGTATGATTATACTTGGAATTGCAATATCCGTAATGGTTATGAGCTTTGAGGGAACCAGTCAAGATTTGACAGACTCCGCACATAACAAGATGAAAACGACACTAGAATACAATTAATACAAGAGGGAACAAACAGGAGGCACAAAAATGAAGCAATATATCGTCCTCATGTCGATGATATGTCTCGGCGTATTTCTTTATGGGCTCATCAGTGGCGATAGTGATACATCGATTCTGTCAACGCTAAAGAGCGCCTGGCAGTATCAAGCAGAAAATTATTAACTTGACAACCTCCGAAAACCTTAGCACATATGACGCACGCCCTCTGTATCTGTAGGCGTACTGAGGGTTTTCGGAGGTCACCGTTTATTATAGCCATTTTCCTTTATTGAAAGAGGTTGTCATGAAACAATTTATCGTACTCGCAGCAATACTACCCCTATTATTGGCAATGCTCTTTCAATTCATGTTGAATGAAGTACATCAAAGTCAGTCGATTGCGGCGACAAGAATGGTACATAATGCAACGATGAAGGCGACGTTGTCTGGCGGACTGACCTACACAGAAATGATGACAATGAAATACGACCTCGCTCATATTTTTGGTGTAAAAGAATACGATGTCATACTTACAACTTCGAGGCGAACAATACCAATGGAGACCATCTTTGATCCACCCGCACCACCCGACCTCATCACGACAGAGACAGGCATCGATGATGCAAATGTCATCCTTGTAGAGCCACCGAAAATGGTGACATTTGCATATACTTATCATGCAGAAGTGCCCGTCAGTAGAATCATGGCAGCCAATCTCATGATGGGTGTAAGCGATGCTAAGAATCGCGGCAAATGGAGTTGTGATTTTGAAGTTGTCAGCTACCGCTAACGACAGAAAGGAAATTTTGAGATGAAACCATTTATCGTAGGGGTTGCCTTGGTTTTGGTCATGCTTCCTGCATTAATCTACCAGAGCGATATACATCGATATACACGCACCGCGCAATTATTGGATTATTTTGTATTGGAAGAAATGGCAACAATAGATAGTCGTCTAAACCGTAATCAAGTGCAGCAGCAAATGCCGCAAATTGAAGCATATTTACTTATGGGCATTGATATAGATATGAAGCTCAATCCAAAACTTTGCAAAGATATAAGCATCTCGGACATTCAAGTTGCCACCTGCTCTGATTCATCAAAGTCGGTGATGACTGTAACGGTAACATTTGCCACCCCTGATTTCTATCGGTTACCTTATATCAAGAAGACAGAATATGTGACGACGATTTAACAAAAGGTTTGTTGAACGGACCGCTTTGTGCTATAATAATTTAGTTCGAAAATATAGTTCAATAGATGGAGCGGTATCGAAGTGGTCATAACGGGGCTGACTCGAAATCATATTAATATGATTCGAAATCGACTCTGAAACAGCAAAATTGAATATGGAGAGGTATCGAAGTGGTCATAACGGGGCTGACTCGAAATCAGTTTGGGAGCAATCCCACGTGGGTTCGAATCCCACCCTCTCCGCCATGAAAGCCCGGAACCGCAAGAGGTTTCGGGCTTTTCTCATGTCTAAAACGTGGAGCTATTTTTTTTGGAAATTGTTATGGACGCCCGCCGCCATAACAATTTTTATCAATAACAATTTTGTAGGCGAACCTTTCCGCGATTCTGCAAAATAGCCCTAAAAGGTGTTTTGTTGTGATTTTGTTGTGAAACTCTGTATAGGGATACGAAGCTCTGCGGGAAGTTATAAAGACATATAACCAAATCAAATATAGGAGGTCTGTTAAATGGAAAATCAAATGAACCCGATTGCCGACGCAATCAACATCGTTTCCGGCATGGTTGCCGCCCCCTTTGTGGACGCACTCCATGAAATATGTGAGGATGAATCCTTGCAGGGCATTTGCCACGCCATCACCGCATTAGGCGAGGAAAGCCGAACGCTTGAAGCGGTACAGCTTGTCCGTGCTTTATTGGACATCTGCAAAATGGATTGTCCCGATGAATTGGCGGAGTTGGAAGAAAACGAAATGGGCAGTACGCTGTTCATCAAAGAGTTTATCGCTGACTTGAACGATATTCTTTACAGCGTATAAACCCTAACAAGCCGTCCATTTTTATGAGATGAGCGGCTTGCGTACATATTCGCACCTTTGTCCCTATCTCCAACTTCCGTATATAATGAAACCACAAGGAGGGCTTGCCTCATGAAGAAAACAAAATTCTATCTGAACGCAGAGGAACAACGATATATCCTACATAGCCTAAATGCGCTGAAAACCAAGCTGCACAGCGAGGGGCAATACACCGACACAGTGGACGATGCAATGCTTTCCGTTATATGCGGCAAAATAAAGCGTGTAAAAATCGCCTAAAACCGAATAGCACATATTCACATAGAGCCGATTATTTTTGATTTTATTCAAAAGTAGTCGGCTTTTTGTATTTCCTCCGAAAAACCGGGTACATAGCCGTTTCTGTTCACTTCGGAACAGGAGCGGCTAAATCTATCGAAAGGAGGAAAACCGCAATGTCAAACGCAAAAGTCATAGCGATTTGCAACCAAAAAGGCGGCGTGACGAAAACCACGACCACGGCGAATTTGGGGATTGGACTGGCTATGCAAGGAAAAAAGGTGCTGCTTGTTGACGCAGACCCGCAGGGCGATTTATCAACCGCTCTTGGTTGGCCGGACAATGAAGCATTGCCCGTCACCCTTGCCACGGTTATGGACAACATCATCAAGGACGCAGACTTTGAGCATTACGGCGGGATTTTACACCATGACGAGGGTGTTGACCTGTTGCCGTCCTGCAACGGGTGACGGCTGACCCTGCCCGCCGTGAGCGACTATGTCGAATTTACAATGACCGCTTCAACAGCATACGCCCACGCGAGTATGACGGTTCTCACCTCACGTTTCCCGGAATGAATCCCGAAATTAAGCTGCGCAAGCACCAAGTAGACGCGATTGCTCATCAGCTTTACGGCGGCAACACCTTACTTGCACACGAAGTTGGCGCGGGCAAAACCTTCGAAATGGTTGCGGCGACGATGGAGTTTAAGCGGCTCGGATTGGCGCACAAAAGCCTTATCGTCGTTCCCAATCACATTACCGAACAATGGGCGGCTGAGTTTTTACAGCTTTACCCCTCCGCGAATATCCTTGTGGCGACCAAAAAGGATTTTGAAACCAAAAACCGCAAGAAGTTTTGCGCGAGGATTGCCACAGGCGACTACGACGCGGTGATTATCGGGCATAGACAATTTGAAAGAATCCCTATGTCGGTGGAAAGGCAGGAGGCTATGCTGAAACGGCAGATTAACGAGCTTTTAGACGGGATTGAGGAAATCAAAAACAACCAAGGCGAACGCTTTACCGTCAAGCAGATGGAACGGGCGAAAAAAGGGCTTGAACTCCGACTTGCCAAGCTGACCGACCAAAGCCGCAAGGATGATGTTGTTACCTTTGAGGAACTCGGCATTGACCGCCTGTTTATTGATGAAGCCCAGTATTTTAAGAATTTGTTTCTAATCACAAAAATGCGGAATGTGGGCGGTATCGCACAGGTGGAAGCTCAGAAATCCTCCGACCTGTTCATGAAAACGCAGTACCTTGACGAACTCAAAGGCGGGCGCGGCACGGTATTTGCAACAGGAACGCCCATTTCAAACAGCATGGTTGAGCTTTACACCATGCAACGGTATTTGCAGTACAACACGCTTGTGCAGAACGGCTTACAGCATTTTGACGCATGGGCGAGTACGTTTGGCGAAACAGTCACGGCGATAGAACTTGCGCCGGAGGGTACGGGCTACCGCGCCAAGACCCGTTTCGCTAAGTTTTACAATCTTCCCGAACTCATGTCTATGTTCAAGATGACCGCCGACATTCAAACGGCAGATATGCTCCATCTTCCTGTGCCAAAGGCGAACTTTCACAATGTTGTGGTCAAACCGAGTGCATGGCAGCAGGATATGGTTGCAGAGCTTGCCGAACGAGCCGAAGCGATACGAAACGGCGATGTTGACCCGCATATTGATAATATGCTGAAAGTGACAAACGACGGGCGAAAACTGGCGTTAGACCAAAGGCTTATCAACGAAATGTTGCCTGATGACCCCAACGGCAAGGTTACCCTTTGCGCGGGCAATGTGTTTGATGTTTGGGAGCGGACACAGGATAAACGCTCAACGCAGCTTGTGTTTTGCGACCTTTCCACGCCCCACGGCGACGGCAAGTTTAACGTCTATGACGATTTGAAGCAAAAGCTGATTGCCAAAGGCATACCCGAAAACGAGATTGCTTTTATCCACGAAGCCAACACCGAGGTCAAGAAAAAAGAGCTTTTCGCAAAGGTGCGTAAAGGGCAAATCCGTGTCCTCATGGGTAGTACGCAGAAAATGGGAGCGGGTACGAATGTGCAGGATAGGCTTGTAGCCCTACACGATTTGGATTGTCCGTGGCGACCATCAGAGGTTGGACAGGCTTTGCGGACAGTTTATTGTGGAATAGGCATAAATACAAAAAACCCCTCTTGACAATGGCAGATGATTGCGTTATAATGTTTGATATGTTATATAACGATTGTTGCATAACATTGATTCACAATAAATAAATGTGTTAGGGAGTGCGATTATGCCGCCAAAGATAAAATTCAACAAGGAATCTGTCATGGAGAGTGCATTGACGGTTGCGCGTGAGAAAGGTATAGAAGCACTCAGCGCAAGAGCAATTTCCGAAAGACTT
>JAISJM010000134.1 GCA_031261525.1 Eubacteriales Family XIII. Incertae Sedis bacterium | reverse complement strand
CTTTGTCGCCAGATTTAAGCACAGCCGCAATTTCCTCAAGATTGGCAGTATATCGTTCAAGCCAATACAAGGTGTTGGCTCGGTTATCCATTAATAATTCTGTCCATGCACCCGCATTGATGTCCGCAACACGCGTAGAATCCCGAAATGCTCCTGCTGTAAAGGCACCTGACATCTCGTCAGAATATTCCAACACAAGCGCGCTTGCGGAGATGTGCATGAGGTCTGAGGTATATCCGATGATAAAATCATGATGTTTTGCATCGGCAACCCTGATCCGAGTTGCACCGATATATTCAGCGAGATGCATCATTAGCTCAATATTTGCTGATTCATTTTTCGCAGTAAGCTTCAATGAAAATGGAGTGGTATACTCTGTGAAAGTAAGCTCGTCCTCATCCAATTCGGGAAGAACTGGATATTTGCAGATGATAAATCCAGAATTGTCATAGATGGCAGGATCTGCATTGATAAATCCGTCACGTTCCTTGCCTGCCATTGGATGGATGCCGATATACGACGCTTGCGAAGGAATCAGCTTCCGAATGGATTCATACAACGGTAATTTAACCCCGCAAATGTCACTAATGACAGCTCCCGGTTTAAAACAGTCCCTTGTATTTTTTAGTATTTCTGGGATATTATGTGCATAGACACAAAATATGACAAGATCTGAATCCGTAATCATCGCACGGGCATCAGTCGAAGCTTCGTCCAAGATGCCTGCACTAACAGATAAATCGCAGACTTCCTTGCTCACATCGACGCCACGAAGATAAGCATCATTATAACCTTTCAATGCCATAGCGAGCGAGCCACCCATAAGACCAAGCCCAATGATTGTAATTATATATTTATTATTAGCCACCGTCAGTTCTCCTAAGAACGAATTTCCATCATACTGCTACTGCGCTACATACTGTCTGCAAAAACCTTGCGATTCTGAATCATATACTCAACACCAGAATAAAGCGTTAAAGCGATACTGATATAATAGATAATCAAATCGACAGGAACATCGATACCGAGTACTGAAAATGGCCAATTTTTTAGTAAAATCAGTGCAATTGCGATCATTTGCGTGACGGTTTTAATCTTACCACTCATGCCTGCGGCAATCACAATCCCTTTACTTGCTGCAACGCCACGAAGACCAGTCACCAAGAATTCACGCGCCAAGATGATGATCAGCGTCCAAGCTGGTATCGTGCCAAATTCGACGAGGCATACCAACGTTGATATGACAAGCAATTTGTCAGCGAGTGGATCCATGAGCTTTCCAAAATCCGTAATCAAATTGCGTTTACGAGCAATCTGACCATCGAGCATATCAGTAAAAGATGCGACAATAAAAACTGCCGCACCAATATAAAAATGGTCAAAATATAGTAAGACAATTAATACGGGCACCAATATCATTCTTAGCATCGTTAATTTATTCGGTAAATTCATCTTCACTCCTTAATATCTTCTATTTTTAGCCAATCATAGACACTATGCATCTATCATATCCGTCACATTCACGCCAACCAAATCATAGTCCATCGCATCTGTCACACACACCATCAAGATATCGCCAACAGCCAGTTTCGCGCTAGAGGTAAATACAATGGCTTCGTCAATCTCAGGTGCATCATATTTCGTACGCCCTACATAAGCACCCTCTTCAATCTCATCCACGATGACCTCAAGTTCGCGCCCAACAAAGTCCTCATTGTGTTCTCTAGAGATTTCAATCTGCGCAAGCATGATGGAATCTTTACGCTGATCTGCAACCTCGATATCTACTTGATGATGCATACTTGCAGCTGGTGTACCCTCTTCTTTTGAATAAGAAAAGACACCGAGCCGCTCAAACCTGACTTCATTAATGAAATCATATAGAATATCAAAATCCTCCTCCGTCTCACCAGGAAATCCAGTGATAAATGTCGTTCTTATCGCGATATCTGGCATTGCTGCACGAAGTTTATGAATCGTCTTGGAAATAGATTGATGGGTTGAGCGTCGATTCATGCCATTTAACACGTGGTCACTCACATGTTGAAGCGGAATATCAATATACGGAACAACTTTGTCAAGCGTTGCCATTGCATGAATCAATTCATCCGTAATACGCTCTTCATAACAATACATCAGCCGAATCCAGCGAATGCCCTCGATTGCATTGAGCTTTTCTAGCAATTCATGAAGTCTGTATTCTGAATAAATGTCGTAGCCATAGGCACTGACATCCTGTGCAATGAGAATCAATTCCTTTGTACCAGATGCAGCTAAATAGGTGGCTTCCGCGACAACATCAGCCATTGGTACACTTCTAAATGCACCTCTTATCCTTGGAATTGCACAGTATGTACAGGCATTACTGCACCCTTCCGCTATTTTTAGGTAACTATAATGAGTATTATGTAAATTAACTCTTTTTCCTTCTAACAGTCCAGGACGACCTTCAACATGCAAGACTCTCTCATTTGCAACGTTTTTAGCATTTTCAGCATAGGATTTCAAAATTTGTGGTAAGTCAACATAATCATTGACACCAATCATGATATCAACTTCTGTAAGTTCTTCGAATAACTCTTCTTTATATCTCTGAGACAAGCAGCCCGTGACGACGAGCGCTTTATCAGAATCGTTTTCTTTGTATTCAGCCAATTCAAGGATTCTATTAATGGATTCTCGTTTCGCGTCATCGATAAACCCACATGTATTGATGATGATAAAGTCTGCGTCCTCCGGATTCTGGACGATTATGAAATCATCATCAGTGAGCATGCCACCCGCTCGTTCCGAATCCTCCTGATTCTTGGGACAGCCCATCGTTTCGATATATATCTTATTCATTCTTCCCCTTTTGTGAACATGTATTTTAATCCATGTATTTCAGTGGTGATTCTAGCCCGCGCGCTTCAAAATATTCATCCAGATTTTTCTCACTCCAGATGACTTCTCGCGGTTTATTGCTGCCATCACTTGGCGCGACGACGCCCTGCTCTTCCATGATGTCAACCAATCTTGCGGCTCGATTATAACCGATTCTAAATCGTCTTTGAATCATCGATACCGATGCAGTTCCAGCCTTAATGACCATAACCAACGCATCGTCATAAAATTCATCTTCTGGTGTATCCGTGGCTTGTCCATCAGCTGATAAGCCACCATCTACCGCCTTTATTACCTCATCTTTATAAATAGGCGCCATCTCTTTTTTTACAAACTCTGTAACCTTTGTAACTTCACTATCCGATACATACGATCCCTGAAGTCGCATCGGCTCTCTCAGCCCTACTGGTGCAAAGAGCATGTCCCCATTTCCCAGAAGTCGTTCTGCGCCCGAATCATCAAGAATAACTCTCGAAGCAGAATTGGAAGAAACGGAAAATGCAATTCGTGACGGAATATTGGCTTTGATGACACTCGTAAGAATCGATGCAAGTGGTTGCTGTGTTGCGACAATTAAATGCATACCCGCGGCACGTGCCATCGCAGCAAGCCTTGAGATATGCTCTTCCACCTTGCCCTTTGCAACCATCATCAAATCACTCAATTCATCAATGACGATGACAATATGCGGCAAGACCTCGTCTTTTCGATCCTCTGTCACGAGATATTCATTGTATCCTTTGAGATTACGCACTCCTGCATCAGCAAATTTGCGGTACCTATCGTTCATAAGTGACACGGCGTAACCGAGTGCCGAAGCAGCACGTTCGGGTTCGGTGACAACAGGCAACAGTAAATGCGGAATATCATTGTAACTTTTTAATTCAACCACCTTTGGGTCAACCAAGATGAGTTTCACTTCGTCTGGTCGTGCCTTATACAAGATTGAAAGCAAAATCGAGTTGATGCACACGCTCTTTCCAGATCCAGTCGTACCCGCGATAAGCAGATGCGGCATCTCCGCAAGGTCTGCGATGATTGGTTTTCCAGAGATATTTTTACCGAGCGCAAATGCTATTTTGCTCTGCTCAGCCTTAAATTCCTGTGAATCAATGATATCTCTTAATACAACCAAACTTGCATTCTCGTTGTATGCTTCAATACCGATGACATTACGTCCAGGCATTGGAACGACCCTGACACTTTTCACCTGTAGTTTGAGTGCTAAATCAGGTTCAAGACTCTTAATGGAGCCGATTTTCACACCAGTATCTGGTTCCACTTCATAGCGTGTAACCGTTGGTCCAACCGTAACCTTGACAACTTTCGCACTGACCTTGAAGTCATTCATCGATTGTTCTAAGACGAGCGCCTTTGCCTTTAACTGCTCATTGGTCTCCCCTTTTATTGCAGAATTATTCTTACCAAGCAAATTGATTGGCGGCAGTTTATAGGACAATAATGCCTGATCTTTTTCTGTAAGATTCTTTGCAACATCAGATAAATTGAGTTGAGAATCAGGTGCAAATGGTGGTGCATCATCGTTAGAGGAATCACTCGCACCTCGCAATCCAGAATTGGGCTGATTCCCCTTATTGGATAATTTCCCCAGTTGCTTCTCATATGGATTGACAATGTTGACATCTTCTTGATGAATTTGCGAGTTGCTGTTTATGTTACTCCTGTCTGTTGAAATTGGAGTCGTATCGAATGGATTATCATTTGCATGATCTGTGCCCATTAACCTTGTTGAATGTACAAATCCCGTTGGACTTGCGATATTTAACTCGGGACTGAAATCCGCGTCGTCAAATGGATTGTCAAATTTCATAGAATCCACAGATTTTGTATCATTTCTGCCTGTTGCAACATTTGCAGCATGTGTCACATGACCTTGGTCATCCATATTGTCTTTCATTGGGTCAACGACACGACCGCCTGTGATATCCGAAATCTTGCTGATAAGCTTGTCCATTGTACCCGTTCTCGTGCCGAAACGTTCGTCATTGGCAGCGAGTTCGATCACTTTCTTACGATTCTGATCTTCAATCGCAGAAGATGCAGCCACTGGCGAATCAATCTGCAGAGGCGCCTGATTCTCCGTTTTATCTGCAACCAGTGAGACGGGGTCGACATCATCATCGAGTTCTTTCAACATCGCATCTTTAATCACTCGTGCTTCCCTTTGTTGTTTGCGAAGCTTCTGACGTTCCTTGCTCTCTTTCTTCGCCGTACTAAGCGTTGCGAGATAATGAGAGATTGGCGTATTGACAAACAGCATAAAGAAAATTAAAAACAAGACGGACATGAGAATGATGAGTCCGACTTTGGCAATTAATTGAGTCAGTCCATATGCGATAAAGAAGCAAATAATACCACCTGCATTGCCTGCGGCACTTTGCGCATAAATATATCCTAGACCGAGCTGATCAAGTGGTTCCGCGGGAAATCCTTGCGCTGTAATATAATGAGATGCCCAGATGACGCCCACACATAAGAAAAGTGAAAATGCCAAAATGATTGATCTTGCGCCCGTATACGACGTCTTTCGAAGCAAACTTAATAAACCATAAAGCACGAGGAAAAATGGCAGAACGACTGCACATGGACCAAATACACCTTTTAGAAAATAGCAAAGAACTTCGCCAATCTTGCCAGACGCAGTAAAATACAACGCAAAAAAAGTAAAGAGGCCAAGACCAATTGAACACAGGGAGATGATATCCTGCCGAATTTTTGCCTTCGCTTCTTTATCTGCTTTTCGTTGTTCTTGAGTCCTCGCAGTCGCCGCAGTTGCCGTAGCCATTGACTTCGCCGTATTGTTACGTGGTTTCGAAGAAGTCTTTGGTGCCGTCTTCGATGAATTGGTTGAAGATGTGCGCGGCTTGCGATTCGTAGTCGATGTAGTTGTCGTTTTTTTTGGTGTTGATGTCTTTTTCATATATAAATTATACTGTAATTTCAAGGGTATTACAAGGAATATGAGGGATTCAGAACGACAGTTCTATTGAGAGCGTGCTCCAATAAATGGAACTGCACCATATCGACCTTGCAAATAGCCGTTACGAATATTTTCGCCTTTACGCACACATTCTACCGAAGAGCTAGATTTAGCCGTGGATCACATCTGTATACTCATCAAAGATTTTTAATCGGTCAGGAGGTAAAAATCCAAGTGCACCATTAAAATCACCTTCTGAAAAATCTCTTCTCGTAGCCCAAAGGACTTTTGCATTCCTATTTTCATTTGTGCAAAAAACTTCATACTCAATTAGTTTCGAAATGGCAATTTGTCCTTCGCCAACATATGCTTCTAAGTCTGTTGTAATCCGAATAAACTGCGATGGTATCAGGGATGAAATATCTATATCTGATGCACCATCTTTCAGAGTTACCTCAAAACGATCTTTGATACTTTGTTCATCATCTGATACCTCAATTACAGCTTTTATCGTTGTCCTTTCTGGTATTGTTGCCACAGTTTTAAGCGTATTAAATTCCCAAATCTCCTTGTCACACTTGTAAGCAGGTTTGAAGGTAGCAGGTCGTCGCCACTGTGTGATATGTGTTCCAACACTCAGTATATCGTCAAAATCAAGATTTACAGCAAGCTTGGTACTTTTCTCCACACAATAAGGGTTCATTTTTATATCTGACACTTCTTGTGCGCTTAACTTCTTTTTGTAAAATTTCACGTCCTGAATATCGCCTTCAAGAGATGTATAATATTTCGGTCTGTCAATCGCCTTGATGATATGACCGATGTAAGAATAACCGATAAATAGAGGTTGATTTTCCCAGTTTCGGAACTTGCATGCATCTGAAATTCCAGGGATACTAGAGACATTTACATCATCACAATAGGAATCCCCACCATCTCTTTTAGAAAATGTCAACGTATACTGCGTAAAATCATCTATGTTCGCTTTTCCACCTTGCCAAGCGTACTCTGTAGTACCATGA
>JAISJM010000096.1 GCA_031261525.1 Eubacteriales Family XIII. Incertae Sedis bacterium | reverse complement strand
ATATCTCTATCAGACAGTGGGATTATATTACCTTTGCCTTTTAGAGCTTTTTCGGTTTGATTTGGCACACAAAACTGAACTGCTCCTGCGCAATCGAGTCCTATCTTTGAAAGTATCGCCATTGGATTACGATATGATATATCATATTTTACCCCAAGCTGCTCTCTTGTCTGGATACTATCTGGAATCAAGCCCCACATGTAAGAATCTATTTTAAGATAATTGTATGATGCTTCTTGTTGTGGCATAGAAAGAGAAATAGGCGTGATTATATTTTTCCAGTCATTAACATACTGAAATTCTCTGCGTCCATCTGGCGGTTGGATAACTCTTCCGATTATTTGGTTTCCAAGCAAGACATTTAATTCATTCGGCAAATTAGGCATTAAATACACGCTCCATAATAAATTTTTCATCATCTGACAATGGTCTTGATGGATAGATGTCAATATCATAATCTAAAGCTGATATTACATCCATAATTTTTCCTATTTCTGCACCGCGCGCTTGTCCTTTTTCTAACGCAATAATCCATGCCCGTGATACCATAGCCTTTTCAGCAAGTTGTTTTTGAGTCAATTTTTTATCTTTTCGTGCTTGTTTTATTGCATAACACAAACTTTCTAGGCTTTTCATACATACTCCCTATATGTCATAATGCGATGACATTTATATAATGTCATCATACCATGACATTATATAAATGTCAACAATTCATGACATTTTATCCACTTCTGCTCGAATCTTCCCACAATCCAGTTGGATCGTATTTTTATTACTGATTGCATCTTCAAAGAGTGTTATATTTTCTCTGTCGCCCTCTATGTAATAATACATTTCTTCGTCACCGAGAGCGACATAATTGCTCGTCAGTCCATTATCGCCACGCAATTCAAAATCAAGGATGATGACATCTTTGAGATTGCCAATATCTCCAACATATACATTTTGAATTTTAAAAGAAGAGCTCCATGTTACTGGTACAAACCGATAAAGATAGGAGGAAGTATATTTTGCTGCTTTTGTAATTAATTCGGCTTCCTGCTCTTCTCTAAGGATTACTTGATCTTGAGATTCCTTTTTATCATTCATTGTTATCATCGTTATGAACACAAAGGATAATAAAATTGAAATTGCACCTAAAATAATGGGGAGAAAATAAATAGGTCGCTTACCTGCTGTCATGATGTCCATAATCTGCCTTTCCTCGTGATGTCGTACCTGATGTCGTACCTATAATTGATTGCAATGTACGTTATATACTAATTGCAATTGTATCATAGATTTTTAGTATCATGAACTTAATATTATTTAATATTATTACCGTCTACCTACCTACATAAACTCAAGCTGGCTCGCAATCATCTTTGTATATTTCATATCGTAGCCAGCAATTTTATCAGCGTATGCTGCGACATTTCGATAGAGTGAATCTATCTCAAGCTACAGTGCGCACCCCATTTATTGCTATTTTTTGTAATCACAGATAAAACACAAAAGCCATCAAAACGTCTGCATAATGCAACGGTTTTGATGGCTTTGGATATCCAATTACCATTTACCTATTTATTGGCTCGTATCTGCCTGAGTCATATCTGTTGGAATAACGTCTGTTGGAATAACGTCTGTTGGAATTACATCATCTATCGGAGTCCCATCCACCTGGGTCACGTCGATCGCACCCTCACTCGGCGCATCGGTCTGCTCATCCGATAAAGCCTCGGGATCTGGTTCTGGCTCAGGAAATTCAAGCGGTGTCATCTCTGAGATAGACACACTACCATCTGGTTTTACCGTCAGCAGGCAAAGATTATAGGATTTCTCAATTCGGTCATACATGAGAATATCAATGATTACATCACGCCTGATCGGTCCAACCGCGGTACCAAACATCTCGTTTTGCCCAGTCTGGACTTCACCATTTGTATTGTTGCCCTCAATAGAGATACTCTCACCCGTTGTGATTACTGGTTCTGGCTTATGCGTATGCCCAGAGAGTTCAATATCGAACAAACCAGCTTTTTGTGCAGCATTGCCCATCTTCTTCGGGTGGACGAGCAGTAGATTGACGCGTTTCTCATTTTTATCTAGATATTCAGTCAATTCATCTACAATTTTATCGCTGCGATCCGCAAGTAATTTTGTACGATTGTCTGTATGAATCGAATCATATAGATTGGTATGAAGCGGGTCTGGGTATCCTGCGATTGTCAGTCCATTCGCCATTGTCTGAATGCCGTTTAATACAATTGCCCCAGCGTTTTTCATCTGGCTGTCCGTGGTCTTCGAATCATGGTTGCCACGGATATAATAGATTTCCTCGGCTCCAGCTTCTTTCAATTGGCTGACATACGATGACACAAATACACCCTCAAGCGAACTGCCTGTCTTTGTCACATCTCCCGTATCAAGCACGGTACTCGCACCCAAAGACTTGACAATTTGAGCGACGACAGGATACATATAGATATTGTCATGAATGTCCGTTATATGAACCATGTAATGTTTATAGCGATTTTCAAAATAGCCAGATTTGCGAACCGTATCTTTGACATTTGTGGTTGCCTTGTTACTAAATTCCCAGCCACGAGTGTCGGTATCCGTCACAATCGTGTTAATTCGCTCCGCAGGCATGCTCATTGCACCGTTAAACGTCAACGCTCCAACAGGTGTATCAATTGAAAATGCCGCAGTTGACGCCACCTCAACGGGCTGTCCTTGCTTCAGTAGCTGCGTGCTAGACCGCTCCTCTGTCTTCACATTGACTTCCCTGATTCCATACGTCATGCTTACAACTGCAATGATAATCACCAATGTGTAAATGGACGCATGAACCGTACCGAAGAATGACTTTCGTATGCGCAAGATGAGCATCACCAATGCGATGGCAATGACAATACTACAGACGGCATAAATGATAAATCGCCAGATCAAATTATATAATAGATTGTGAATGACTCGGTCAGATTCTTCCGAATAATACTGCGCAAACTTACCTAAGTCATTTGCTGGAATCAAATCCGAATTTCCTGAGATAAAATTGCTAAAATTGGTTAATGCTGTAATATCCTTTACGGAAATAATAACGCCACCAACCTCTTTGAATGGATTACCTACAATTTTTGGTACACCCATCTCGATGCTTCCTGGTGCGCCGAAATCAATTAGAATATGCTTCTCGATACTAAAGCGCACATTGATTGGAATGCTTGCGATGCGGTCATCTACATTTGCAGTGCGAAAGGATGTGTAGAGGGAAATGATTAGAATGAACAAGATAATGAGCACACTAAGAATCCCGAGCAAAATTTTGCGCAGGAGACTCTTTTTATTTGCCTGACGACCTCGGTCTCTTCGAAAGATTTTAACAGGAGCAACGGTATCCGTGATATTTTCCGAGATGTCATCGAGTTGTTCTATTTTTTCTTTTACTTTTTTCTTCATCATTATACATACATATACATAAAACAAAGCCGCCTACCAAAGAAATGGTAAGCGGCTCGTGTTCATCACGAATTATAGTTCTTTCATCTCATCAATGCAAGCTGCGCATACATTCTTACCATGTACCTGTTGGATACCATCTGCACTTCCACAGAAGATACATGCTGGCTGATATTTCTTTAATACGATTGCATCATCATCAACGAAAATCTCTAGTGGATCTTCTTTTTCGATGTTGAATGTGCGTCTTAGTTCCATAGGAAGAACGATGCGTCCTAATTCGTCTACTTTTCTTACAATTCCAATTGCTTTCATTTTCTAACCTCCCAATACTAAAATACTAAAATCTAAATCTTCTTCGTTCAGTGCAAATACTACTTATAGTATAATATGCCATAATTTGTAAGATGTCAACCCCTGTTTGGACATTATTCACCTTTCGTAAAGATTCCCTTTATTGCAGTGATAATACCAATTGCAGAAGCCAAAAGTTTGCCAATACTTTGATTCCCTTTGACAGCTTTTGTGAAATTCTCTACGGAAACAGTCACATTATCGAGCGCCTCATCTACTTCGGATGTACGCTTTGAGACAATCGCAGTAATTTCCTGCGTATCTACCAATACTTTATTCAAAGACTTCAAAGTAGTAATCAGATTCTTTAACACAAGAATCAAATAAACAAGAAATACGATTCCTCCAATTCCTAACAAGAACAAAATCAGTTCTTTTATTGTCAAAGTTGTATCCATAATTACCTCCTAGACTTCCTACTTTTTCACAGTTGTACTTCTCAAGGCAGGCTGACTTGCGTCACTACTACCTCTCACAAGCTCACCAACAGACACAGCAAGACCTGCAAGCCCCTGAATCTCAGATGGAATGATAATCTTCGTTGCCTTACCATCAGCAGCCTGTGCAAATGCCTCAAGACTCTGTATGGCGATTACCTGCTCGGTCGGCTCTGATGCCACGATCATACGGATACCATCGGCCTTCGCTTGTTGGACTTTCAAGATTGCTTCAGCTTCACCTTCTGCCTCAAGAATCTGTTTTTGTCTGCTTGCTTCAGCAGCAAGAATCTGAGATTCTTTCTGTGCTTCAGCACCTAGAATTTTAGCAGCCTTTTCACCTTCCGCTGTAAGAACGGCAGAGGCTTTCACACCTTCCGCACGCAAGATGGATTCTCTTCGCTCTCGTTCTGCTCTCATCTGCTTTTCCATTGCACCGAGAATATCAGCAGGCGGTGTGATATTTTTGACCTCAACTCGATTAATCTTGATGCCCCAGCTATCTGTCGCTTCATCGAGCACTTCTCTCATCCGAGCGTTGATATGCTCACGGCTTGTAAGAGATTCATCCAGTTCTAAATCACCGATGATATTTCTTAGTGTCGTTGCTGTCAGATTCTCAATCGCGTTCATTGGATATTCTACACCATAGCTGTATAGTTTTGGATCTGTAACTTGATAATAAATAACGGTATCAATCTCCATCGTTACATTATCTTTTGTAATGACGGGCTGTGGCGGAAAATCAAGAACATTTTCCTTGAGACTTACTTTATTGGCAATTCGGTCAATAATTGGAATTTTAAAATGAAGACCTACTTGCCATGTGCCAGCATAAGCACCAAGCCTTTCAATAACGTATGCCTTTGCCTGTGGCACAACGCGTACATTTCGCGCAATCACAAAGACTACGACGACGATTAAGATAGCGAGCCCTGCGAAACCTGGAAAATTCATATTGCCTCCTACTCTATTACGATTAATTCTCTTGCGTTACATCTCATTTGGTTCAGCCAACCGAACGATGAGCTTCACCCCTTCAACGCGAACAACTTTGATGCGGCTACCCGCAGCAATGCCAATTTCGGGCGCTTCTGCAATTGCTGTCCAAATGATACCATTTACCTTGGCAAGACCACTTTGAAACGGCTCAACCGCTTCTGTCACAAGCCCCACCTTTCCGATAATATTGTCCACTTGGTTCTTTTCGTGTCCAACTTTCAAACGCGTTTGTAGTAATGGCCTTGTAAAGATTAACAATACAACACTCACAACCAAAAAGCAAATCAGTTGAACCTGAAAACTGCATCCAGCAAAGCTAACAGCAGCGGCAACAACTGCGCCGACGGTAAACCATATCGTCACCATGCCAAGCGTCATACCCTCAATCACTGCAAGTACAACTGCAATAACAAGCCAAAATATGAGCATATACGTGCTATTCTCTAAAAATGTTACTGTGTTCATTCACCCTCCGATGCTAGCTAACTTCAGCAATAACCATATAATGGGTATTGTACCATAAATCACATGTATTGTTACATATTAATCTAAAAAAACATATTACGAATTCATGAAGTAGAATCGCGCATGCAAAAAGACCACCTTTTCAGATGGTCTTTTGCATGTGCATTATTATATATTAACTAGTGATACTGTCTTGGCTTGCAAGGCTGACGTCAAGTTCAATTGTACTTCCGTCTCTTTGCACCTCAAGCTTTACTTTATCACCAGGTTTGTAGCCGAGGAGGGATTTGATCAACGCACTTGAAGTCTCAAGCTCTTTACCTTCAATCTTTGTGATGACATCACCAACTTTTAGACCAGCAAGTCCCGCTGGGGAATCTTCGCTTACCGCTTGTACATAAGCGCCATGATCTGCATCAATCTTGATGTTGGGATAATTTTTCTTCATCGTATCAACGCTTGTCACACTGATACCGAGATAGACTCTCTCAAAGCTGCCATGATCGATGACTTGCTCAATAATTGGCTTCGCTGTATTGATTGGAATTGCAAATCCCATACCCTCTGCATTGGAAGTCTTTGCCGTATTGATACCGATTACTTGTCCATTTTTATTCAAAAGTGGACCGCCACTATTACCACTGTTGATTGCGGCATCAACCTGAATCAAATCGTCCATCTGGACAGATTTATTGCCATCACTTGCCTGTATGCTTCGTCCAAGTCCCGAGACAACACCCGATGTAATCGATCCATTGAACTGAAGTCCAAGTGGATTACCAATTGCTGCAACATAAGAGCCTATGGAAATGTCATCGCTGTTGCCCATGTCTACAGTTGGTAGATTCTTCGCATCCACCTTGACAATTGCCAAGTCAATTGAGGAATCATTCCATATCAGTTTACCTGCAAGTTCTTGTCCATCTGCAAGAGATACAACAATGCTATCTACATCACCATCCAGTACAACATGAGAATTTGTCAAAATATAGCCGTTTTTATCAACAACCATACCTGTTCCAACACCTGTGCTCTCCTGTGGCTCAATGCCAAAGAATCCGCCGCCGCCCTCACTCGTCACCGTTGATGTGATACCAACAACTGCTGGGCCGACTTTCTTTGCAACCGCTTCTGTCACATCGACATCTGTTCCCGTCTTGATATTGATTGAATTATTTCCAGATCCATGATAGGTATTACCATTCATGACCATACCTGTAATCGCACTCGCTGCAACACTTGATACGAGGCAGACAATAACCAATACAACTGCAAATGTAGCTTTTGGATTGCGCTGTTTCTTCGGTTTTGCAACTGCCGCGCCACCATCATTTGCATGATAGGAATTGTATGATGTATTTGGCGCATTGCCCTGTGGTGTATCATAGGAATCATACGAATAATAGGAATCATTTCGTGGTGCGCCATACGCATTGCCTTGTAGCGCGCCATAATGATTGTCACTTGCAGCATACTGCTGACTTGTATCCGGTGCTTTGTTGTAAGTCACTCCAGGTCCATAAGAATAGGATGGTTCCGTTGTTGGCGCAGTATAGTCTCGATAGCTAAATGGTTGCGCAGGCGCTTCATTCTGATGCACTTCGTCATTATGCTCAACTTCATTCTGATGATCCGCATAAGCTGCCGCCACATCGTCTTGCGCAGCATGTAATTGTTCTGCATATGGATTGGTCGCATCGGATGCTTGCGATGCTTGCGCCACGGATGCTTGCGCCTCTGCAGCGTGCATCTCCGTCGCTTGTGCCTCTACGACTGGTTCCGCTGCAACTTGCGCCTCTGTTGAAGCTTCCTCAGGCGTCTGATTATTTGCAATTGGTTCTCCTGTATATGGGTCAAAATTGTATTGTCTCATGTAGTTACCTCCAGAATTATCAAAAAAATTTCATAACATTTATTATTTTCTACAAGAATATTGTAACACGAAATAGGCTACTGCTTGTTTCAATATGTTAATAATACAGTCCATTCTTAAAACCATCCTTAAAGAAAAACCCAAATTGACAGTAAATTCTTTCAGTTCCATTTATGGAAAGATGAAAGAAAAAATCCGATAAAAAACAGACACAAGCAATGCCTGTGTCTGTCCTAATTTCATAAATCTATCTATGATACATGATGCTTATTGAGCTGCAAGCTTCTTATAGCCTTCAAGTCTCTTCTTCGCATCCTCTTCATTTGCCTTGAACAATTCGTCTGCAATATCAGGGAATTCCTTCGCAAGTGAGGAGTAACGAACTTGATTCATAATGAAGTCTTGATAGCTTCCTGTTGGATCCTTTGAATCAAGTGTAAATGGATTCTTTCCTTCAGCTTCAAGATCAGGATTGAATCTGTATAGCTGCCAATAACCAGCTTCAACAGCTTCTTTGATGTTCTCTTGAGCCTTACCCATACCCTTACGCATACCGTGGTTGATACATGGCGCATAAGCGATGATGATGGAAGGACCATCATAAGCTTCAGCTTCTAAGACTGCCTTCATGAACTGGTTCTTATCTGCGCCCATACCAACCTGAGCAACATATACATAACCATAGCTCATTGCCATCTTACCGAGGTCTTTCTTCTTCACTCTCTTACCACCAGCAGCAAATTTAGCGATTGCAGCTGTAGGTGTAGACTTCGAAGCCTGACCACCTGTGTTGGAATATACTTCTGTATCAAATACCAATACGTTGATATTTTCACCACTCGCAAGCACGTGATCGAGTCCGCCGTAACCGATGTCATAAGCCCATCCGTCACCACCAAGACACCATACACTCTTCTTATCGAGGAAGTTCTTCTTCGCGATGATATCTTCTGCAGCATCTTTCGCATCGCCGCTCAATACCTCAGCCTCGAGAGCAGCTACGAGAGCCTCTGATACAGCTCTTGTCTTCTTTCCGTCATCCTTATTCTCTTCGTATGCTGTAATCGCATTTACAAGCTCTACAGAGATTTCAGCAGCCTTTACATCTGCAAGGTCTAACGCAATCTTCTTCTGCATCTGCTTAAATGCGAGAACATATCCATAACCAAATTCAGCATTGTCCTCGAAGAGTGAGTTTGCCCATGCAGGACCTCTACCCTCAGCATCCTTTGTATAAGGCATTGAAGGAGCAGAACCACCCCAGATTGAAGAACATCCTGTGGCATTTGCAACCATCATTCTATCACCAAATAGTTGCGTGATGACCTTCATGTAAGGTGTCTCTCCACAGCCTGCGCATGCGCCAGAGAATTCTAGATATGGAAGTGCAAACTGGCTACCCTTAACCGTATCTTTGTTGGCAATATCGTCCTTAATCTTTACAGTTGTCGCAAATGCCCAGTTCGCTTTGTCACCTTCATAACCGCCCTTAACCATTGTAAGTGCAGATTCTTTTGCGGGGCAAATGTCAGCACAGTTACCACAGCCGAGGCAGTCAAGTGGATCTACCTGCATTCTGTATCCAAGACCCTCGAAGCCCTTACCGATTGCTTTGATTGTCTCAAATGTCTCAGGTGCAGCAGCAGCTTCTGCTTCATCAACAAGAATTGGTCTGATTGTAGCATGTGGACATACGAATGAACACTGGTTACACTGGATACATTTATCCTTATCCCATACAGGAATATTGATTGCAACACCACGCTTCTCATAAGCAGCTGTACCGGATGGGAATGTACCATCTTCGATATCAACAAACTTAGATACAGGTAGCAAGTCACCTAATTGCTTGTTCATTGGCTCAAGAACTTCTGAGATAAATGCAGGAACATCTTTGTTGTCAGCCGCATCATCAGCAAGTGTAGCCCATGCTGCTGGAACTGCAACTTCTACAATATTGTTGATACCAGCATCTACAGCCTTATAGTTCATGTCGAGGACTTTCTGCCCTTTCTTGCCATAAGACTTGTCAATTCCGTCTTTCAGATACTTGATTGCATCATCTAGAGGAATGACACCTGTAAGCTTGAAGAACGCAGCTTGCATGATCATATTGATTCTATTGCCAAGTCCAATCTGCTGTCCAAGATCGAAACCATTCAAAATGTAGAATTTCGCTTCTTTCTGTGCAAGTGCTTTCTTTACAGAAGTTGGAAGATTTTCTTCAATCTCTTCTGGGCTCCAGATGGTATTGAGTAGGAATGTTCCACCTGGTTTCAAGTCTCTGAGCATGTCATACTGGAATACATAGGATTGGTTATGACAAGCTACATAGTTTGCGGAGTTGATGAGATAAGTAGACTTAATCTCTTTCTTACCGAATCTCAAGTGAGACATCGTTACGCCACCTGACTTCTTTGAGTCATAAGCGAAGTAACCCTGTGCATAGAGATCTGTGTGGTCACCGATAATCTTGATTGCTGTCTTGTTGGCACCAACAGTACCATCAGATCCAAGACCCCAGAACTTACAAGCGATGGTTCCCTCTGGCTCGGAAGCAATGGTAGGATCAAACTCAAGAGATGTATAAGTAACGTCATCGTAGATACCAACATTGAAATGATCCTTTGGAGTCTCTGCTTTCATGTTGTCAAATACGGATACGATCATGCCAGGTGTTGTGTCCTTAGAACCAAGACCATAACGTCCAGCAAGTACCTTTGGTGCGTTGTCCACACCGTAGAGTGCTGACTTAACGTCAAGGTATAGTGGATCTCCAGGAGCACCAGGCTCTTTTGTTCTATCAAGAATCGTAACAGTCTTCGCTGTTACAGGAAGTGTCTTTCTAAATTCTTCGTCAAGGAATGGTCTATAAAGTCTTACCTTGATGAGACCAACTTTCTCGTCTGCAAGTACAGCAGCCATTGTCTCTTCAATTGTCTCACAGACAGAACCCATTGCAACGATAACATGCTCCGCATCAGGTGCGCCAACATAGTTAAATGGTGCATAGCTTCTACCAGTCTTCTCACTAACCTGATTCATGTAATCGATAACGATTTCAGGAAGTGCATTGTAGAATGGATTTGCAGCTTCTTTAGCCTGGAAGAAAATGTCAGGATTCTGAGCTGTACCACGAATAACTGGATTTGCAGGATTCAGTGCCTTATCACGGAACTTTTGAACCGCTTCTTTGTCAAGCATCTCGTCAAGATCTGCATAATCCCAAGCTTCAATCTTCTGTACTTCATGTGATGTACGGAAACCGTCAAAGAAGTGAAGGAAAGGAACGCTACCCTTGATTGTAGCAAGATGTGCTACAGCAGCAAGGTCCATTACTTCCTGAACAGATGAAGATGCGAGCATTGCAAAACCTGTCTGACGTGCAGCCATAACATCGGAGTGATCTCCAAAGATGTTGAGCGCATGTGCTGATACAGTACGTGCTGATACATGGAATACGCCTGGAAGAAGCTCACCAGCAATCTTGTACATATTTGGAATCATAAGGAGAAGACCTTGTGATGCCGTAAATGTCGTCGTTAGTGCGCCTGCTTGCATGGATCCATGCACAGAACCAGCAGCACCAGCTTCTGATTGAAGTTCGGCAACATGAACTGTCTGCCCAAACAAGTTCTTCTTGCCGTGTGCCGCCCATTCGTCAACTACTTCTGCCATAGTTGATGATGGAGTGATAGGATAGATTGCAGCAACATCTGTAAATGCATATGACACCCAAGATGCAGCAGTATTTCCATCCATTGTTTTGATGATAGGATTCTTACTCATTATTTCCTCCCCTTACTACTCACGAAACGTAGAATTACGTTCCGAAACTCTGAAACATATCAATTGATATATTTTTAACAAACCAAACCTTATATATTATAAGCTATTTCTTGTTATTTTTCCATAAAAAAAACTATCTAACTTATTTTTTTTCGTAAATAATGCTATTTACTTAAATTTACCAATTAGATAGCTTTCGAATAATTTCATCGGACATACGATATAATGGCAATTGGAGCATCACCGCACCGAGCATATAGGCGGCTAGTGGCATACCGTATACGATTGAACTTCTCTCATCTTGTCCCAATGTATAGCCCCCAAAATCACGTATTTTCTTTAGACCTTTTGCGCCATCATTGCCCATCCCCGTAAGGATGATACCCATGCCATTGCGTCCTGCAGTCTCCGCAACGGAGTTGAACAGCACATCAACAGATGGCCGATGCCCATTGACTTTGTTGGTCTGCTCGCATACGACCGAATATCCACCTTTTGGTGAGACGACAACACGCATATGATAATCTCCAGGTGCAATTAAGACGGTGCCAGGTTCAACCATATCACCCGTCTTCGCTTCTTTTACATTGAGATTCGTCATCTTGTTGAGTCTCTCTGCATACATCCCAGTAAATCCAGCAGGCATATGCTGCGTGATTACAAAGCCTGGCATGTTGGAGGAAAACTTACTTAAAATGGAAAATATAGCTTCTGTGCCACCAGTAGATGCGCCAATTGCAACAAGATTTCGTGGATTTACGTGACCATTCACTCCCTCGTGCTTCAGCTCAATATTGACGAGAGATCGTCTTCGAAATGGTAATTTTGCAACGGAGGCAATCTTAATCTTACTATAAATGTCAGATACAAAACTGCTCACATCTCCTGTAGAATCTTGTGGCTTCACGATAAAATCAACAGCACCAGCATCCATCGCCTCAAAGACGCTCTCTTTTAGAGAGGATACCACAATTGTAGGAATTGGAAATTGTGGCATAAGTTTCCGTAAAAACTTAATGCCATCCATCTTCGGCATCTCAACATCAAGGGTCAATACATCGGGTTTCAGCTCAAGAATGATATCTCGCGCTTCAAATGGATTCGATGCAACACCCACAAGTTCAATATCATTATAACGACTCAAGCCTTTAGATAAGGTTCCTCTAAAGAGCAATGAATCATCTATTATCAATACTTTAATTTTTTCCATATGATTATAAAGTCTGGTCCGCTGTTATCTCTTCAAGAAGTTCAAATTCATCATTTTTAAGAAGTTTTTCTGAATTTAACAAAAGTTGCACTTTATCACCCATCTTACCAATTGCTTCAATGTATTTATTTTCTTGACCAAGGCGACCTGTTGGTACAGGTGTGATATGTTCATCATCGATTGTAAGCACATCATCAACCATATCGACGATAAATCCGACATTGAGGTCATTGATATCGATAACGATGATGCAAGTCCGTTCCGTATAAGGAATCTCTTCCTTACCAAACTTAATTCGAATATCAATCAATGGCACAATCTTACCACGAAGATTGATGATTCCCTTGATGTCCTCAGGCGTCCGAGGAACACGTGTGATATTCTGCATGCCAATAATCTCGCTTACAAAGCGAATTGGAATACCGTAGACATTATCTTCAATCGTAAACGTGAGGTAACGTCCATGTTGTGTGTCCTTTTCTTCAGTTATATCGTTATACTCAGCCATAAAAACCTCTCCTCATCTATCAAATTGACTTCATGTCCTTGTCTAGACTCTTAATGAGTACATCACCAGTAGCTAAATCAAAATACAATGTACGTCCAAAATTCTTACCTGTGTCCTCTGCAATCAACTCAATTCCTTGTGTTGCAAGCAGATTTTTTACCATCTCAACATTGCGATCACCAATATTACTAACGGACGAAGTGCCTGACCGCTGAAAGAGATTTGCACCACCGACAATCTTTGCTTTCAGGCGTGCAACATTAGCACCATTCATCCTTACTTCACGAATCAAGTCAGGAATCGCAGTATCAGCAAACTTCATACGATCCACTTTCTTTTGATCTAACATGATAGAAGAATCTGGAAGCATGATATGAGCAAGCCCTCCGACCCTCGTTAAATCGTCATATAGTGCAATACCTACACACGATCCTAATGCATAGGTTACAAGCTTGGAAGGGGCTTTTGAAACTTTATAGTCGGATATCCCGATAACGTGATCAGGTTTTATCATGCCTCAATGCCCAATCTTTTTATCAACGCCTGCAGACTCTCCATATCGGAAAACATGATCATGTGCGTGGCATAATCTCTGCTACCTGTACTGATTGACCCTTCGATAAACAATACTTTATTTTGTGTAGCGGCATACTCCGCAAGTGGCGATGCCATAACAGCACCAAGCATATCAATGGATACATAGGGAATCGATATATCAATAAGCAATCCTGTCATCTGTGCAATAGAACCCAGATAAGAAGATGCCAATATATTGCCAATTTCTTTTATTGCAGAAATTTGTAATTCACCGAATTCATGAAAATCGGTCGTATTATCAGGATCTTGTCCCATAAGCATGGCAATAATCCCCTGTGCATCCTTAATTGGAAATGCAAACACCATCGAACCAGAAATATCACCAAAATAATCTACAATAACTGCCGCAACGATATCCTCCATGCCGCCAATGGAATCGATGACTTTATGATAATCATCAATACTCACATGTGGGGTGGATAAATTAATATTTTCACCGAGCATCATCCCAAACGCTGTTGCTGCATTGCCGACACCAATATTTCCAATCTCGGACAGTGCATCTACATGTACGTCATTTAAATCTTCATATGATTGTAACACTTTAGTCCTCCGATTTTTTCATGCAACCTGTATCATTTGGCTTCGCTTTTACTTTCATTGCAGCCTTTGCAAGCGCATTTAATATATCAAGTTCATATTGAACTCTATATACTTCTACATACTGAGCATATTGCATACCGCCCTCGCTTGTAACATATTTCGTCGGCATGGAATTCAGAGCCAACGCGAGTATATCCACTCTATTTTGCTCTGTAGGCTCTATCTCAAATCGCTCCATAATATCTGGAAGCAACTCTTCCGCCAACATACGTACGAGGTTGTACGGCCTTTCACGTTCTGACATAGCGAACCACCTCTCAAGATATCTAAGATAGAATATTTTTTACGGTCTGTATCAAGCGCTCAGGCTTAAAAGGCTTCACTATAAAATCTAGTGCGCCCAACTTAACGGCCTCAATCACCATATTCTCTTGTCCAATTGCGGAACACATCACAACCTTTGCAGAGGTATCAATATCTCTGATCTCAGAAAGTGCTGTAATGCCATCTTTCACTGGCATCGTGATATCAAGGAGTACAAGATCTGGCTTAATACTGAGATATTTCTCAATCGCCTCTTCTCCATTGCCCGCTTCCTCAAAGTCTGCAAAGCCCGCTTTTGTTAGGTTGTCTTTGATCATCATCCTCATAAATGCCGCATCATCGACAATCAATATCTTCGCCATAATTATAGCCTCTCCTTAAAATCTGTACATATTATTTTCAGTTACTATTACAATGTATTATATATTATCGTTACAGAAAGTGCAATTAGTTGGTTTTTTTCTTTCGATGTATTATAATAAAGCCAATTGATAAATTATTTACAGGAGACGGGTATGAGCGATAATGATTTCACAAATGATTCCATGCTAGAATTATATCTTTTTGAAGAGACAACTCTTCTTGACAGCCTTGACGACATCTTACTTAAATCGGAGTCCGAACGCAGCTTGTCAAAAGAAAATATTCATGAGATATTTCGAATCATGCATACGATTAAGGGCTCCTCGGCAATGATGTCTTTTGACCTGATTGCTGATGTAGCACATAAAGCAGAAGATGTATTTGCAATCATCAGAGAGCATGATATTGCTGAAGAATTCTTTCAAGAGCTGATGGATTTGGTGTTAAAAGCATCAGATTTTCTTAAGGCTGAGATCGGAAAGATACAGGAAGGTGACGAACTTGATACAGAAAATGCCGACCTCATCAGTGAACTAACTTCCTTCCAAGATAAAATTACAAAAGATCTTCCAGAAAAAGAAACACCTGATGTTGGACGTATGATTGGTGGCAATTTTTCGCGCCCACCATCAAAACCAAAACAACCGACACCACCAGAAAATATTCCTGTTCCGACAAATGTAATCTCACCGCAACATGAAAATAATACAACTGAAAAGACCGAACCTAAATTTGATCTCGACTTTGATGAAGAGGCAGAGGCAAAGTCCAAAATCAACCTAAAGACCAATCTCATTCATGAATCTTTCGATAAAGATATTGCCGAAGAAAGAACCGCTGCACTCAATCAATCTGGTACAGCTGTGCCAGGTAGAATCCTTGGACAAGAAGATCCACGCGAACAAATACGAAATGCAACACAGCAAGCTGATGATGCCACTATGGTGACAAATCATGCCTCACAAACGTATATCCTCCATATCAGATTCAATGAAGGATCCAAGATGGAAAATGTACGAGCGTTTATGCTCGTCGACAAGCTCAAAGAGTTTGGTGATGTGATGGACATGCTTCCCAAAGACCTTGAAAGCGCAGGAGATGCTGCCGATGCCATTATGCAACATGGCTTTTACTGTAGCTTTGTAAGCACGCTGACGGAAGAGGAAGTCATAAACCTTACAAAGGGCACTTTGTCTGTAGAATCAGTAGAATTTGCCACGACAATGCCAAATCATTATGATGAGACTTCGATTCCACAGCATGTAGAATCAGTAGAATCAGTAGAATCAGAGGCACGCCATCGTGACACAACATCAAATTCAAAACCGAAAGCGCCATCCGAACCACAGACAGATTCACAGGTAGAGGCACCGAAAAAGAATATTCGTGTGACATCATCTGTACAAAAGCCATCGACACAGCCCGTAAAGCCAGACAATAATGTCGGCGGCAATGGCACATTAAAGATCAATATCAATACAATGGCAGTACCATCGGATAGTCCAAATCAGGCACGAGCACCGCGCCCAATCAGCCAAGCAAGTGGCGTGGGAATCGTAAAAACCGTAACATCTGCAGGCGGATTACAGACAGCAGCAACCACACCAGCACAGGTATCTGTAACCCAAATTGCTCAAAAACAAGCACCATCGACAAACACAAATCAGAAACGTACAAGTAATACAACAAGTAGCACCAATAAGCCTACAAGACAAAATCTAATTAGCGTGGATCTCAATAAACTAGATACCCTGCTTGATTTGGTTGGCGAAATTGTAATTACAGAATCAATGGTTACGGAAAACCCAGACATCAAGGGGCTTAAGCTTGAAAACTTCAACAAGAGTGCACGGCAACTGAACAAGCTCACCGATGAGCTTCAAGATGCTGTAATGAGCGTGCGTATGGTTCCTGTATCAGCGACATTCCAACGCATGAGGCGTATTGTCAGAGATATGGGTAAGAGCCTTGGTAAAGACGCTGAGCTGATTATGTCTGGTGAGAATACCGAAGTAGATAAGACCATTCTGGATGCACTAAATGACCCACTTATGCATCTTGTCAGAAATGCGATGGATCACGCAATTGAGACATTTGCAGACCGAAAAGCTGCTGGTAAATCCACATCTGGACATATCACACTTTCTGCTCACAATATTGGTGGAGATATTATTATCTCTGTCAGTGACGATGGAAAAGGATTGGATAAAGACAAAATCCTTGAAAAGGCACGAAACAATAAATTGCTCCGCAAACCAGACAATGAATATACAGAGAAAGAAATCTATAATCTTTTGATGATGCCTGGCTTCTCGACGAAGGAAGCCGTGACCGAGTTTTCGGGTAGAGGCGTTGGTATGGATGTTGTAAAATCCAATATTGAACGCATCGGTGGTACCGTCATCATAGAAAGTGAAAAAGGTGTTGGAACCAATATCATGCTGAAGATTCCGCTCACACTTGCGATTATTTCTTGTATGGAAGTCTCACTAGGAAAGAGCACTTATTCCATACCCATTTCCAATATACGTGAGAGTTTTAGAGCGGAGGCTTCGCAGATTATCATCGATCCGCTTGGCAATGAATTGATTATGCTAAGAGGCATCGCGTATCCAATTATAAGATTACATGATTTCTTTGGTGAAAAAGAGGCGAGGCGCAAGATTGAAGATGGGATCCTGATCCTTGTTGATTCTGGAGAGAAGCTCGCTTGTGTACTTGTTGATGAATTAATTAATAAGTTCCAAGTAGTCGTAAAGCCGATTCCAGCTTACTTGAAAAAATTCAACGTGAATCGCAATGCGATATCCGGATGTACCATCATGGGCAATGGCGAGATTAGTTTGATTATTGATGTACAGGAGCTCATATCATGATAGTACTCAGCGATCATGAATTTAAACAGATTGCAGATTATGTAAAACAATATTTTGGTGTCAATTTATCTCGAAAACGCACATTGATTGAAGGTAGACTCGGATTTTATATCACATCAAAGGGGTACACCTCTTACCAAGATTATCTTGATTATGCAATTAATGACAGCTCGAAAAAAGAGCTTGCCAATATGATTAGCAGGCTTACAACAAATCATACCTATTTCATGAGAGAACAAGACCATTTTGAGTTTTATCGTGATCATGTATTGCCGTGGATTGAACATGAGCTGGACAGTAAAGATTTATGGGTATGGAGTGCGGGGTGTTCCTCTGGCCAAGAGCCTTACACCCTCTCTATTTTCACTTTAGAGTACACTTCTGGTCAATTAGGATGGGATACCTCCATTCTAGCATCTGACGTCGCTGATGAGGCGCTGATGGTCGCCAAACGTGGTATCTATCCCAAAGAGGAGTTAAGTAAATTATCTGAGGTGATCTCAGATTCTCATTTCAAAAAATATTTTTCAAAAGTTGATGATGAGACATATAAGGTAACAGATTTACTTCGATCCAATGTGTCCTTTATCAATTTCAACCTGCTTGCGCCATATAACTTTAAGAAACAATTGCATGTAATCTTCTGCCGTAACGTAATGATATACTTCGATACGGATACGAAGACGGAAATTATCAATAAGATGTATGACTGCCTACTGCCTGGAGGATATTTATTTATTGGGCACTCGGAGTCGCTATCGACGCTAAAGCACAATTTTAAGTACATCATGCCATCGATATACAGAAAGCCGCTCGATTAAAAAATCAAGCGGCTTTTTTATCTTCTATTATTTTTTGATATGTTAATTGATATGTGAATATGCTTATTTCTTCGTTCTCTCACCGAGGTATTGATAATAGGTTGTCTTGATACGTCCGTTGTAGAGCTTTCGGCGCCGTGTTGCAGGTTTTCCAATGACAGCCTTTTCAAAACCATCGTCTGCGGTGATTACAAACCACGACCAAGCTGGATTCGCTTGATACAATTTTTTAATTGCATAGCCAAGCGACCGTAATTCGTTCTCTTCGCCAATTCGTTCGCCATAGGGTGGATTCGTGATTACGATTGCATCTTCTGCAATCTCAAAAGTCGATGGATCAAATACCTCAATCTTCTTGCGCCTTGCAATGATGAGATCATCGACACCCGCATTGATCGCATGTTCTCTTGTCGCTTCTATCGCCGCTTTATCTGCATCGAAAGCATAGATTTTAACCTCTACGTCATGATTGATTGCTTTGAATGCCGAAGCACGCTCTTCCTTAAACATCTCGGCATCCATGAATCGAAACTTTTCACTATCAAACTTTCGCCCGAGTCCTGGTGCAATCCCTCTTGCAATCATTGCCGCCTCAATGGGAATCGTTCCGGATCCACAGAATGGATCGATCAATGTCCTGCCGTCTTTAAAAAAAGATAGCAATATCAATCCAGCAGCAAGCGTCTCTTTAATTGGTGCTGCGACGGATCTATTGCGGTATCCCCTTTTATGCAAACCATCACCAGAGGTATCTAGCATGATTGCACAGATATCCTTTTGGATATTGATACGAATACGGTGTCTGGCGCCTTTCTTTGATAGGCGTGCATCCGCACTGAGACCATTTGCCTTACTTAGGACTTTGATAATTGCCTTCTCCGATATGGACTGAATCGACGGCAGAGAATGAAGCTGTGATTTAACGCTAATCGCCTCAACGATATAGCCTGCATCCACATCCATATATTTATCCCAAGGAATGGACGCTACCAAATTGAACAACCCATCAAAGTCTGTGACCTTTTTCTCTCCAAGTAGGATATAGACCCTGTCTGCAGATCGAAGCCATAGATTTGCCTTGATAATTGCCCTCGCGTCACCGCTAAAATAAATCCTGCCATCTTGCGATCGCAGGATCTCTAATCCAAATGCCTCTATCTCACGTCTTAACACCGCTTCGAGACCAAATGCAGATGTTGCAATGAGCTCGAAGACGTGCGGTTCGTGTGTGTTATTATTTGACATCAATTTCCCTTATTTGTATTGTTACTATAATAATTGTTTCTTCTTGTTGACACGGCTCATCTCAATGGCGTCCATAGAATTAAGCGCCTTACCCGTTCCGATTGCAACGCAGTTCTTTGGCTCATCAGCAATATAGACATCGATGCCCGTTCTCTTTTTGATACGCATATCGATACCGTTGAGTAATGCACCACCACCTGTGATGACGATACCCGCATTGGAGATATCCGCAGCGAGCTCTGGCGGTGTCTCTTCAAGTACATGATGTACAGCTTCAGCGATTGTTGTGAGCGGCTCATCTAGCGCTTCGAGCATCTCCTCGCTTGTAACATCGATGACTTTTGGAAGACCTGTAACGAGGTCACGACCTCTACACTCATAAGAGATGCTTTGCTCTCTTGGATATGCTGTGCCGATATTGATTTTCATGTTCTCAGCAGTACGCTCACCGATATAAAGTTTGTGCTCTTTTCTCATATAGCGGATGATGTAATCGTCAAAACTATCACCAGCCACTTTTACAGATTGACTTGTAACAATCGTACCAAGCGAGATTACAGCGACATCAGAAGTACCGCCACCAATATCGATGACCATCTTACCATCAGGACCCGTGATATCTAGACCAGCGCCAATTGCAGCTGCGACAGGTTCTTCCATGAGAAATACAGACTTACCGCCCGCTTGTGTTGCCGCCTCGATGACCGCTCTTTTTTCAACTTCTGTAACACCACTAGGCACACAGATCATGATTCTTGGCTTGAAGAATTTCGATGTGCCACAAGCTTTTCGTATAAAATACTTGAGCATACGCTCTGTCACTTCATAATCAGATATGACACCATCTTTGAGCGGTCTGACCGCCACAATATTGGCTGGCGTCCTGCCAAGCATGCTTCGAGCCTCTTCGCCGACAGCGAGCATATCACCGGTATCCTCGTTGATTGCAACCACAGAGGGCTCATTAAGGACAATTCCTTTCCCTTTAATATATACAAGAACGTTGGCTGTTCCTAGGTCAATACCCACTTCATCTTTGAAAGCCACTATATCCATCTCCTTTATTTATTCATTACATAAAATTAGTTCTGACCTGCTTGCTAAAAATAGCACGGTCAGAACTATTATACTAAGAATTGACATAAAACTCAAGTGAGAGCTTATGTGTAATGTGTGATATTCTATGCAAATGTCAACAAATTACGCTTTTATTGCCTGTTCTAAAATTGCCAATCCTTCGTCAATTTCCTCAAATGTGATGGAAAGAGGTGGCAAAAGCCTAATTTTATCTTTCGCTGTCAACAGGAGTAATCCCGTAGCCATCGCATTCTTTACAGCATCCGCAGGTGATACCTCAGTTGGCTTGATGCCAATCATAAGACCTTTTCCGCTTACTGATTCGACACCGTCCATTGCGAGAATTTTTTCTTTCATGTACGCGCCTTTTTTTGCGACATTTGCAATAAATTCTTCATTTAAGACGCTTAAGACATAATTTGCGCCAGCACAGACAACTGGATTGCCACCGAAAGTAGAACCGTGATCTCCTGCTTTTAATGCATCATATGTCTTCTCACCGAAGATAATTCCGCCAATGGGAAGTCCACCACCGAGTCCTTTTGCAACGGTGACGATATCAGGATTGAGATCATAGTGCATGTAACTCATGAATTTTCCTGTACGACCGATGCCAGTCTGGACTTCGTCCACAATGAGAAGAATATCCTGCGCCTCGCAAATCTCTCTGATTGTTTCAATAAATTCGGCGTCTAGATTATTGACACCGCCTTCACCTTGAATGGCTTCGAGCATAATTGCACAGGTTTTATCGCTGACTGCTTCTTTAATTGCATCAGAATTGTTGCTTTCTACATACTTGAAACCTTGAAGAAATGGCTGAAAATCTTTATGGAATGAATCCTGACCTGTTGCCGTGATTGTTGCCATCGTTCTACCATGGAACGAGCCCATAAGGGTAATAATCTCAAATCTGTCTTTTCCTGTATACTTTGTTGCGCTATATTTTCTTGCAGCTTTAATCGCTCCTTCATTGGCTTCCGCACCAGAATTGGAGAAGAACATGCGTCTTAATCCCGTTCTCTTAACGACTTCTTCCGCAACCAAGGATACTGGCTCCGTATAGAAAAGATTCGATGTGTGCTGAATCGTTGCGGCTTGCTTTGTAATCGCTTCTACCCAACCTGGATCGGAATATCCAAGTGAATTGACGCCGATACCAGATGTAAAGTCAATATATTGATTGCCATCGGGGTCATAGGCATAAGAACCCTCACCTTTTACGAGTGCTAATGGATAGCGCCCGTAGGTATTGGCAACGTAAGTGTCTTCTAAATCGCGGATTTGTTCAAAATTCATTATTGATTCCTTTCTTACTATTTATCACATATATTGTAACACAAATAATTATCTCTGGAATAGCGTTCCGATTCCACTGTTCGAAAAGAGTTCGAGTAGGATAGAATGCTCAATTCTTCCGTCGATGATGACAGATTCCTTCGCGCCTTTTTCCATCGCATAGATACAGGCTTCAATTTTGGGAATCATGCCCCCTTTGATGATGCCCGCCTCTTCGAGTTTACCGATGTCATCAATCTTGATGCGGCTGATGAGACTGTTGTCATCGTCTTTATCTTTCAGGACACCTCTGACATCTGTCAGCGAGATGAGCTTTTCTGCATGGAGTGCAGCGGCGATTTCAGCGGCGGCAGTATCTGCATTGATATTGTAGACTTGACCATATTCATCAACGCCTACGGACGCGACGACAGGCATGAGACCTGCTTCCAGCGCGACATTGAGTGGCTCGATATTGACACTTGTGACTCTGCCGACGAAACCCAATCGTCCTTCATCTATTTTCTCTGCAATGAGCATGCCGTCATCGATACCACAGACGCCAATGGCGCGCCCTTTTGTCTTATGAATCAACGACACGAGGCTTTTATTGACCTTGCCAGCAAGTACCATCGCTACAATCTCAGCCGTTTCCGCATCGGTATATCTTAGACCATTGACAAACTCGGACTTCTTACCCAGCTTATCAAGCATTGCACTAATCTCTGGACCACCGCCATGAACCAATACAATCTTGACGCCAATCGTCTGAAGTAAGACCATGTCACGCATCACATTGTGTTTTAATTGCTCATTGACCATGGCATTGCCGCCATATTTTACAACGATCGTCTTTCCTGTATATTTCTGAATATAGGGCAATGCTTCCAATAATATCTTTGCATTTTTCTTCTTGTCTTCCATCAATTTCAACCTCCCTATCACGTTCGATACGCTCCGTTAATCTTCACATATTGATAGGTGAGGTCGCAACCATATGCTTTGGCCTCATAATCACCCTCATTCAGATTGACATGGATTATAATCTCATCATCACCGAGTATCTTTGTCGCATAATCGTCATCGAAGTCGACCCCGAAGCTGCCTTTGCATACGGATACTTTACCAAATTTGCTTTCAATATCGACATCGACATTGCTTGCATCAAAACTCGCATCCGTGTAACCAATCGCACAAAGGATACGGCCCCAGTTCGCATCACAGCCAAAGACTGCCGTCTTAACCAAATCAGAACTGATAACAGACTTACTTACAAGCTTTGCTACAGCATCACTCTTTGCACCAATCACCGAACATTCAATGAGTTTTGTAGCACCCTCACCGTCCTTTGCCATCGCTTTGGATAGATAAGTTGTCACCACATGTAATGCCTCTTTCCAGATTTGGTACGCCTCACTATCTTTGGAGGTAATGCGCTCGTTTCCTGCTAGACCATTGGCAAGAATTGCGAGCGTGTCATTTGTGGAGGTATCGCCATCAACCGAAATCTGATTAAAAGACTTGTCGACATCTTCTTTGAGGGATTCTTTTAGGATTTTAGAATCAATATTGACATCCGTTGTGATGAAACTAAGCATCGTTGCCATCTTCGGATTAATCATGCCGCTACCTTTGGCAATGCCGCCGATACGGCAGACCTGATCGCCAATATGAAATCTCACGGCACAATCCTTGGCAAAGGTATCCGTTGTCATAATCGCGCTCGCCGCAGCAAGAGATCCTGTATGTTTCGCAGCCATATCACTTAAATCGTGCTCTTCTTTATCATGAAGCATCTGCGCTTTGATGAACTTTGCAGATTTGGGAAGCCCTTTTTCAAATGGTGCAAGATCAAGCTTGACACCAATGACACCCGTGGATGCCGAGATGACATCGCCAGCGTTGATTCCAAGCTCCCTCGCTAATAATGCACAGCTTTGCTCTGCAAGTTCCACGCCACCCGCAGCGCAGGTATTGGCATTGCCAGAATTGACGAGAACTGCTTGCGCTTTGCCATTTCTAAGGTGCTTTTTCGTGACGGTAATGGGTGCGCCATAGACCTTATTTGTTGTATAAACTGCCGCCGCATCGCACAATGCCTCACTGTAAATAACAGCTAAATCATTTTTAGATTTCTTGAATCCAGCATGAATTCCGGATGCATAAAACCCTTGCGGTGCGCAAATGCCACCATCAATAATCTTAATTTCACTCATTTTGTTATCCTCATCTATTCCTTTTCCACAACCAAGCCTTTTGTCTCTTCAATGCCCAGCATGATATTCATATTTTGTATCGCGGCACCAGATGCGCCTTTACCAAGATTGTCATATCTTGTAATAATTTCTATCACATCGTCATTTCCAGTCACGATGATCTCTAAGTCATCTCTGCCTGCAAAAGCATCCGCCCTTAAAAATCCTGATTCTGGATTGAAATCCAAGTCTCTTACATGAATCAGCGGAGAATCTTCATAGGCTTCGTTCAATGCTTGATGGACATCAGCCAGACCGAATCGTCCTTCTGTATACACGGGAACACTCACGAGTAACCCTGCATAATAATTACTTACAATGGGTGCAAATGCCGGCGGATATGGAAATTCACTATACTGAATCATCTCTGGAACATGTTTATGCAACTGAGATAAGCCATATTGTCTTGGAGCAGATAACTGCTTCGCGTCCGCGGGTCTTTGTGCATCTTCTTCATAGGCTGCAATCATCGATTTTCCGCCACCGCTATAACCCGTAATCGTATGACAGGAAAGTCTTGTATTGTAAGGACTGCTGGCGGTAGTGCCTGCGGATAATAATCCCGCATGGAGGAGCGGCTTGACACTTAGGATGTATCCTGTCGCATGACAGCCAGGATTGGCGAGGCGGTCTGTCGTTGCAATCCGCTGGCGAAGTTCAGTACTTAATTCAGGCATTCCATATGCGAATCGATCATCGGTTCTATGTGCTGTAGATGCATCGATGATTCGGATGTCGATTCCTGCATCATCTACAGCATCGACGATTTCTTTTGCACCGGCATCGGGCAGGCACAGAAATGCGATATCTGCTTGTCTCATAAGTTCAAGCCGAGTGGCGAGGTCTTTTCGTAAATCAGGATTGATTTCAAGGACTTCAATATCATCTCTTGAAGAAAATCGGTCAAATATCTTTAAACCTGTGGTTCCCTCTTTGCCGTCAATAAATATTTTGTGCATCTTGCATCTCCAATACGTTTGATAAAAAGATAAGCGGCACGATAAACATATGCCGCTTATTTGATACTTATTATATTATACTCATTATGCATAAATGTCAATATTTATGCGTATAAAAAAACGATTAGATGCATAAATATGCATTTTTTATACCTTTAACAACGCATCTTCGTTAATTTTATCTGCATACTCACTATCCATCTCACGCAGACCAGCAGGAAATTCATATTTTGCAAGCCGCTCAATAAATGGATCTGGATCGAAGGATTCCGGTCCATGTACACCTTTCAAATCCCAGATACCTTTGGATAGAAGTTCAAGCATAATGACAGGACCAACTGCTGTCTGAGCGACAACGGAATTGGTTGTATATTTTTGAATACATTCCTGATTGTCCGCTACCTGATATAGATAGACAGAACGTCTCAATCCATCTTTTTTACCTGTCACCCAAGTGCCTGCGCAACCCTTGCCAACCATCGCACCCGAACTGTCGACAGGACTTGGTACAACCTTTACGAGATAATCACGTGGTGCGATTTCAGCGTCGCCAACTTTAATCTTAGCTTTCGATTCCGCCATACCGACAGACTCCAGATTTAACAACATTTGCCTGAAATCTGCGGGGACACCATACTTGAATGTCACACGATTACAATCGATTACCCTTGGCACCAAGAGAACTTCTTCATGTTCGACATTGACAACTTCTACATCGCCGATGCCACCAGGGAAGTTAAAAACTTCAGGTTCTGAGAAGCGATCCGTCGTAAACCAACCTTTCCCTTTTTCAAAGATAACAGGAGGATTCAGACATTCTTCTATCGTTGTCCATACAGAAAAACCAAAGTCACCACCACCTGTATAGTTATCGCCATCACGAACATTGACCTCATCAATCTCATCAAAGAGATGTTTCTGCGCATACTTTGCAAATACATCCGCCATGCCAGGCTCTACACCAGAACCGACGAGTGCTGTAATCCCCTTTTCTTCCCATGCAGCCGCACGATCAAATTGATAATCACCCAGTTTGATATTTGCCATATGATAGGGGTCATCCGGATCTTTTACTGAAAGTGTCATTGCGCAGTCGAGATAACCAACGCCTGCTTCAAAACACGTATCAAAGATGCACTCATTGAAAGCTGGCTCAACAGCATTCATGACAAATTCAATATCGTGCTTCGCAATCACGCTTATGATGGAATCTGGTTTACTTGCATCAATTTGTTCTGCGACAAATCGAGCTTCGCCGAGAAGTCCTACAACTTCTTCAGCTCGTTTCAGATTGTAGTCCGCAATGACAGCTTTCTCTAGCCATGCGCCGCCCTCTTTTGCACGCTTGACAATATTGACAACAGAAGTACCAACGCCACCAGCACCAATAATTAACAGTTTCATAATTTCCTCCAATCTAATGCGACCTCATGCTACCCTATACCTACTTCAGATACCTACTTCAAATCAAATTTGTTGTTATCATCTCCCTTCGGTTCGATCACTCTCGATGCAAGTCCAGTGACAATTGCAAGCACTGCACAGACAATCGTCGCAACCCGAATGCCAAAGTACATTGCACCTTTACTTGCAAAGAGTGTCATGTCATAGTCATCTGGAAATACCCAGTCTGACTCATACCAAGGAAGGAAGAAACTTCCTACCACACCGATTACTGCAAGAATTGCAAAGATTACAGTAATACGTTTTAGGTCACCTACCGCCATACCTGTTTGCTTATTGAGAGGATAGACAACAGGGTCTACTTTTGCCAATCCACCATACATATGCTTCCAGATAAAGTAGATGATTGGACCTGTAATGATACCAACCATACCACCAATAAAGTAATCCGAGCCATTAATGAGGAAAGACAAAAATGCGATAATCATTGGTACAACACATAACACAACTAAAAATGGATAACCACCAGGAATTCTAAATTTATATTCACTTTTGGGAATACGCTTTCGGAGAATCAATGCAGAGATATATACGAGGATATAACTTGAGACAAGTAAAAATACATCGACAACGACCAACACTTTAAAATCAAACATACATAAGATTAAGTTGATGACTGCGACAGAAATGACGGCAAGATATGGCACGCCACGTTTCTTATCTACTTTTACTAAGAATTTTGGAGAAAGATGATCGTCTGCGAGTGCAAAGAAACCTCTTGAACCAGAGGCAATATAGGTATTATAGATGGAACACTGTGCAATAATCGCAACGACACCAAAGAACACGCCAAATGCAGGTCCAGCGAAATGTTCGGCAACGGTTGCATAACCAACAGCGCCTGCCTCTGAACCCCAATTCAAATAACTAAAGGCTTCACCAGCGCCCTTAAATGCGGAAAGTCCAGCTAAGGTTGGAATGATATAAGTCGCCATAATTAATGGAACGGTAATGAGTGTTGCTTTTGGAATGACTTGCGGATCTTCAAGTTCGCCCGCAATGGTAGACATGGATTCATAACCTGAATACATCCACATGCCAATAGATAGACCTGCGCCGATGTAGAAGATCCAGTCCGTTGGTGCTTCAATTGGATATGCCGTAATTGGCTCGAAAGGATTGCCACCCCAATGTGTAAAACCGATGATTGCAATCATCGCAAATGCGACGATGACAAAGATAGACAAAATGTTGGTAATCGTACCAACATCCCGAACACCTCGAATATTGATAATCGTAAAGATGAGAATCATTACAACTTTAAAGATATATTCTGTCACACCATTGACATGGGTGACACTCGCTAAGTATCCACCTGCGAGGACAACATACAAAGTATTGTCGATATAAATGGAGATGGTACGCCACCAGCCTGCCTGAAAGCCCCAGAACTCGCCGAGCGCTTCTTGAACCCATTTGTAGTAGCCACCCTCTTGCGGTCTTACAGAGCCAAGTTCGCTCGCCACAAGACCAAAGGGAAGCCCCCATACGAAAGGCAAAATAATAAGCATAATAAGTGCTAAGCCAGGACCTGCTTCGGGAATCATGTCCTCGATTCCATAGCATCCAGCTGCGACGAGTGAAAATACCATAAAGACTACGGTAAAGACACTCATCTTATGCTTTTTCAAACCGTGAGCATTGGAATCTGCTCTTAATTTAGGTGCAGTTGACTGCGATTGCGACATAAGACACCTCCTTTTGAAACAAGAATGTTACAAAATTATAGGGTCATTATATGCTTTCAAATTGTGTACGTCAATCAAAATATTTGCAGTTTATTAATAAAAGAATATTTCAAATAAATTGTAAATAATTATGCCAATGATGCTTTTACGACATCAGATAGTAGTTTGCCGTCTACTGCTTGCTCTTGTCCCTTTGCCTTAAACTGCGCACGAACGGCACCGATGATTTTGCCCATATTCTTCATCTCGGGCTCAACGCCTGAATCGATTACAGCCTGTACGGCAACTTTAAGATCCGCTTCAGAAATCTGTTCAGGTAAAAATGTCTCAAGAATATCAATCTCAGATTGTTCCTGTGCAGCCTTTTCGGTCTCATTGCTCTGGGCATACAGTTCTACATTGCCTTTTGCTTTCTTGATATGCGCTTTTAATAATGCGATTACTTTGTCATCATCAAACTCGATTGTTGTCTTTCCTTCGCGCTCTTTTTTCTGAATCTCACCATAGATATAGCCCAGTAAATTGAGTTTGCTTGTATCTTTTTCTTTTCTAGCATCGTTTAATTGCTTATAAATGTCTTCTTTAATCACTTGTTCCCTCTTTCT